>CAZCPY010000004.1:0-46184 GCA_964499865.1 uncultured Rhodobacterales bacterium
GTGAATCATGTTCCGAAAACCGGGTCGAGGGCAGACTTCTTCAGCAGCCTGCTAGTGCAACGGCCTTGACAAAGGCCTCAACGTCGGGTCGTCGATGCTGAACTCCAACTACTTCCGCCATAAAGGTGGCTTTCACCCACTTCCCTTCAGGCATGAATCTATCAGTCCCAATCACACCCTTCGGCAGAAAAGAGAAAGTCTGTCTTTGGATAGGTACCTTTTGCTCGACTGGGGCTTCAATGAGCCTCTTTTTGCCAAAAAGCCAAGAAAAGAGAGACATGCCACCCTCCTCGAAGATTCTACAGCACCCTTGATCCAGAAGACCTATTTGGGAGCCAAGAGCCTACTCGGCCTAATTGCCTCCGCCGCCTTGAACAGGCCGAAGGTCTGGTTGACGTAGTTCACCACCCCCGACAGCTTGTCGAGATAGGCCAGAAGCTCGGGCGTCCGCTCCGCCTCGACCATCTGCACCGGGCGGTCCGGACCTTCCGACTCGAACTGCACGTAGAACAAGGGCTCGCCCCGCCGCAGCAGAAGGTCGCGCTCGGGCTCGTGCCATTCGAAGGCCCACATCAGCGGCCGCGGCCAGACATGCACCGGGAACCGCCCGCCGAAGATCGTGCCGGGCAGGCTTTCGCGGCGGTAATGCGCGAAGGTGCCGACCTGCGTCAGCCAGACCGGCTCGTCGGCGATGAAGCAGTAGGGCAGCGACAACTGGATCGTCGGGCGGTCGGGAAAGCGCCACTCGGCCTCGTTCACCAGCGTCAGGACCTGGTTCAGCTTGGACGACCGCACCGCACTCGCCGTCCCCGCCCGGTTGACCAGCACCGGCTTGCCCTTGTCGTCGCGGGCAAAGCCGATGTGCAGGTCGAAGGGGCATTTCACCACGAAGTAGCGGCTCTCCATCTGGATCACCGCGGGGCAGCGGCTGGCGCTTTTCGCATGCGCCTTGTTGGGTGGCCGCACCGTCAGCCGCTCGGGCGCCTCGTACAGAAGGCCGCCCTTCGTCTCGGTCAGGAACCAGCCCACCTGCACCGGCCCCGAACGCGGGCCGTCCTCGGGGCGGTCGAGCGTAAGCGTGATCTGCATGGCGCCTCCGGCTTTGCCGCCAGCAAGCCCGCGCACCCGTCCCCTGTCAATCGCCGCCGGCCAAACGCGCCCTTGCCCCTTCATCTCTTCGCAAATATCCCGCGGGGGTCCGGGGGCGCGAAGCCCCCGGGGCCCTCCACCTGCGGGACGATTGCCATGGATGACCGCCTGATCGTGGCGCTGGACGTGCCGAACCTGGTCGCGGGCCTCGCGCTGGTGGACCGGATCGGGCCGCAGGTCGGCTTCTACAAGATCGGGCTCGGCATGCTGACGGGCGGGGGCCTCGCGCTGGCGATGGAGCTCAGGGAGCGGGGCCTTCGCGTGTTCCTGGACCTCAAGCTCTTCGACATCGGCGCCACGGTCACGGCGGCGGTGCGGGGGATCGCGGGCTACGGGCTCGACTTCCTGACCGTGCACGGCGACCCCCAGGTGGTGGCCGCGGCGGTCGAAGGGGCGCGGGGCAGCGGCCTGCGCATCCTTGCGGTGACGGTGCTGACCTCGCTCGACCGCGCCGACCTCGACGCCAACCTGATCCGCGCGGGGGAGGTAGCCGAGATCGCGGTCGAACGCGCCGCCCGCGCGCTGGCGGCGGGCGCGCATGGGGTGACCGCAAGCCCGCACGACGCCGCCGCGATGCGCGCCCTGCCGGGCGCGGCGGGCCGGCTGATCGTGACCCCCGGCGTGCGGCCCGCGGGGGCGTCGGCGGGCGACCAGAAGCGGGTGGCCAGCCCCGCCGCGGCCTTGGCCGACGGTGCCGACCACATCGTCGTCGGCCGCCCGGTCTGGGCTGCGCCCGACCCGCGAGCCGCCGCCGCGGCGGTCCTGCGCGAAATCGCGGGCGTCGCGCGCCGGTGACCTCCGCGCCCCCCTTCCCGATCCCCTCTCCGCGGGGAAGAGGGGGAGGCGCCCGGCACTCCGGCATCGCCCGTTGCGGGGCGGGCGCCCCGGTCTTGCCCCGCAGACCCGCACCGGCCTTGCGCCGGGGCCTCGCCCGCCGCAAAGGCATCGCGCGTCACGCCTGCCCTAACTCTCCCGGAACGCGCGCGCGAAATAGTCGGTGAAGGGCTTGACCAGATAGGCCAGCGGGCTGCGGGCACCCGTCTGGATGAAGGCCTGGACCGGCATCCCCGGCACCAGCGTCAGGTCGGCCAGGCGGGCGAGCTCTCCCGGATCGGGCACGATCTCGGTGCGGTAGAAGGTCAGGCCGGTGCGTTCGTCCATCAGCGCATCCGCCGCCACCACCGCCACGCGGCCCTTCAGTTCCGGCGTGGTGCGGCTGTTGAAGGCGGGGAACGTCAGCACCACCGGCTGGCCCTGGCGCACCTCGTCGATGTTGATCGGCGACACGCGGGCGGCGATGACCAGCGGGCGGTCCTGCGGGATGAGGTAGAGCACAGGCTCGGCCGGGCGCAGCACGGCGCGCGGCGTCGTCACCTGCAGGCCCAGAACGATGCCCGACACCGGCGCCACGATGTCCAGCCGCAGGATGCGTTCGGCCAGCGCGCGGCGGCGTTCGGCCAGTTCAAGCTCGCGGAAGCCCAGGTCGCGCAGCTGGCTGTTGGCCTCCTCGCGCCGCGCGGCGCCCAGGCGCAGGACCTCGATCTCGATCTCGGTGATCCGCCCTTCGCTGGCCGCGCGGGTGGCGGCCAGTTCGCCCACCTGCCCCAGAAGGCGCGCCTCTTCCCGCTGCAGCGCCAGCACGCGGCCCGCCTCGGCCAGGCCGCGGTCGCGCAGGGTCTGGACCGAGGCGAGTTCCTCGCGGATCAGCGACAGCTGCCGCGTCAGCGCCTGCGACTGCGCGTCGATCCCCTCGATCTGGCTGGCCGTCTGGTCGGCACGGCGGTTCAGCTGGTCAACCTCGGTGCGCTGCGTCTCGGCCCGGGCGGCGAACAGGCGCGACTGGCCCTCCATCAGCCCGGCCACGTCGGGGCGGGTGGCGGCGGCGGCGACCAGTTCAGGGGCAAAGGCGATGGCGGGGGCGTCGTCGCGTTCCGCCTCCAGCCGGCCCTTGCGGGACATCACCTCGAAAAGCTGGCTCTCGACGATGGCGAGTTCGGATTTCAGCAGCGTGCCGTCCAGCCGCAGCAGAACATCGCCCGCCGCCACCCGCGCGCCTTCGGTCACCGCGATTTCGGCCACCACGCCGCCGTCGGGGTGCTGCACGATCTGGCGGTTCTGTTCCACCTCGATCTGGCCCGAGGCGACGACGGCGCCGCTGATCGTGGCCAGGACCGACCACAGCCCGAGGCCGCCCACCAGCAGGGCCACCGTCAGCAGGCCCGCAAGGACCGGACCGCGGGCAGACCAGCGCTGCGGCGTCATGTGACCCCCCCGGGGCCGGCGGTGCGGACGATCTCGGTGTGGTTCTTGACCATCTCGCGCAGCACCTGGTCGCGCGGCCCGAAGGCGCGGCGCAGGCCGTCCTCCAGCACCAGCAGCGTGTCGCATTCCTGGATGGCGGCGGGGCGGTGGGCCATGATGATGACCGACCGCCCCTCGGCCTTCATGCCGCGGATCGCCGTGTTCAGCGCCATCGAGCCGTCGTTGTCGAGGTTGGCGTTGGGTTCGTCCAGCACCAAGAGCACCGGGTCGCCGTAGAGCGCCCGCGCCAGCCCGATGCGCTGGATCTGCCCGCCGGACAGCCGCGCGCCCAGGCTGGCCACCCGGGTGTCATAGCCGTCGGGCAGGCGCAGGATCATCTCGTGCGCGGCGGCGGCGCGGGCGGCGGCGACCACGCGGTCGGAGTCCGGGTCGGCCGACAGGCGGGCGATGTTGTCGGCGATGGTGCCGTCGAACAGGCTGACGCGCTGCGGCAGATAGCCCAGCAGGCCGCCCAGCACGTCGGGGTCGTACTGGTCCAGCGGCGCGCCATCCAGCCGGATCTTGCCCGCCGCGGGCCGCCAGACGCCGATCAGCGCGCGCGCCAGCGTCGACTTGCCCGAGCCGGAGGGCCCGATGATCCCCAGCGCCTGCCCCGCCTCCAGCCGGAAGGACACGCCGCGCAGCACCGCGAGCTGTTCGCCCGGCGGCACGACCGACAGGTTCGACACGTCGAGCACCGCCCTGGGCCGCGGCAGCGCGATGCGGGCGGGGTCCACCGGCATCGCCGTCAGCAGCAGCGCCAGCCGCGCCCAGCCTTCCTGCGCGCGCTGCGCCACCTGCCACTGGCCCACCGCAGTCTCGATCGGCGCCAGCGCCCGGCCCATCAGGATCGACGACGCGATCATCGCCCCGGGGGAAAGTTCGGCCCGCAGCACCAGCCAGGCGCCCAGGCCCAGTACCGCCGATTGCAGGAACAGCCGGAAGGTGCGCGACAGCGTGGTGAAGCCGCCGCCCGTATCGGCGGCGGCCAGGCTGCGGGCCAGCGCCTCGCCCCGCGCCTTCTGCCAGCGGGCGAAGGCGGCCCGCCCCATGCCCAGCGCCTGCACCGTCTCGGCCTCGGCCTTCAGCGTTTCGGCCAGGCGTTCGGCCTGGAGCGTCGCGGCGTTGGCCTGCGCCAGCGGCAGGGCCAGCGCGCGCTGGTTCAGCAGCGTCACGCCCACCAGCACCGCCCCGCCCGCCACCGCCAGCAGGCCCAGCCAGGGATGGAAGACGAAGATCGCGGCCAGGAACAGCGGCGTCCAGGGCAGGTCGAACAGCGCCACCAGCACCGGCGAGGCAAGGAACCGCTGCACCGCCTCGAGGTCGCGCTGCGCGGCCTGCGCCGTCTGGTCGCCGGGCACCAGCGCCATCCGGCGCACGGCGGCCTGAAACACGCGGCGGTCCAGCCGGTCCTGGAACCGCGCCCCCACCCGCCCCAGCACGCGCTGCCGCGCGCCGTCGATCACGCCCATGGCCAGGAACAGGAAGACGACCAGGATCGACAGCGCGACCAGGGTTTCCTCGGACCGCGAGCCCAGCACGCGGTCGTAGACCTGCAGCATGTAAAGCGGGCCGGTCAGCATCAGCAGGTTCACCACCACGCTGAACAGCGCCACCGTCCAGAACAGGCCGCGCGATTCGCGCCGCGTGGCGCGCAGCTCGCCCAGGCCCCTGCGCACGTCCGGTCCCGTCATCCTGCCCTCCGCGGCCTGCCCGACGACGACGGGCGGCGGCGCGTTTAATTCGCGAACATCCGCCCGAAGCCGGTCCCGTGCCGGTCCGGGCGGTTGCCACCGGCGGCGGCGCTGCGTAACCCTGCCTTGAAAGGGGGCGCCCGCGCAGCACATCCCGGCCGGCGGGGCGAGGTTAGGTCGATGGCGTTAACAAATCCATGCCTTTTGCCGCGGCCGCGCCATTTGCCCGGCATTGTCGCGCTGTTCGTGCTCTGGGCCTGCGCGGCGCCGGTGCCTTCCGGCATCAACGACCCCGACGAGGCCGCCAACCGCCAGATCCACGCCTTCAACCGGACCGTCGACCGCGCCCTGCTGAAACCCGCCTCGGGCGCCTACGGCGGGGTGATCCCCGAACCGCTGCGGCAGGGCGTGTCGAATTTCGCCAGCAACCTCGACATCCCCGGCGATGTCGCCAACGGCCTGCTGCAGGGCCGTCCCGGCAAGGCGATGGAGAACACGCTGCGCTTCGCCATCAACTCCACCCTCGGCATCGGCGGCCTGTTCGACCCCGCCCGGGCGATGGGGATCGAGGGCGACCCGACCGATTTCGGCGAGACGCTGCACGTCTGGGGCGTGCCCGAAGGCGCCTACCAGGAACTGCCGCTGGTCGGCCCCTCGACCGACCGCGACACGGTGGGGGCCATCGTCGATCTGGCGCTGAACCCGGTGCGGCTGGCCTTCCCGGGCCGTCTGGGCACTGCCGCGACGGTGGCGGGGGTGGCTGAAACACTTGGTGATCGGTACAGGTTTTCCGATACCGTCGATTCGGTCCTATATGACAGTGCGGACAGCTACGCGCAGGCGCGTCTGCTGTATCTTCAGAACCGCCGCTACGAACTCGGCCAGACCGGGGCGGGCGGCGCAGAGGACGATTTCGTTGACCCCTACGAGGACCCCTATGCTCCGTAAGCCCGCCGCGCAGCCGCTTCTGACCCGCCGCGGCTTTGGCACCGGCGCCATCGGCACGGTGGCCCTTGCGCTGGCGCCGTTCCCGGCGCCGGCGCTGGAGGTGGCCTCGGCCCGCGCGCTGATCGACCGCGCGGTGGCCGAGGTGAATGCGATCATCAGCTCCGGCAAGTCCGAGACCGCGATGTTCGCCGATTTCGAGCGGCTGTTCGTGCGCTATGCCGACGTGCCGGTGATCGCGCGCTCGGCACTCGGGCCCGCGGCGCGGCAGGCCTCGCCGGGGCAGCTTTCGGCCTTCACCAAGGCCTTCCAGGGCTACATCGCCCGCAAGTACGGCCGCCGCTTCCGCGAGTTCATCGGCGGCCGGATCGAGGTGACCGACGCCCGCCCGATCAAGAGCTATTTCGAGGTGATCTCGGTCGCCTACCTGCAGGGCGAGGCGCCCTTCGACCTGCGCTGGCATGTCAGCGACAGGTCGGGCAAGAGCCTGTTCTTCAACCTGATCATCGAAGGCGTGAACATGCTGGCGTCCGAGCGCACGGAAATCGGCGCGATGCTGGACCGCCGCCGCGGCGACATCGACGCGCTGATCGCCGACCTCAAGGCGGCGTGAACGCCAGCTCCACCCGCGCCGCAGCGGCATAGCCCGGCGCGCCGCGGGCCGCGCGCCACAGGCAGTGCAGCGCCAGCCGCCAGTGCAGCAGGGGTGCGAGCGCACGGTAGCGCGCGGCCACATGGTCCGGGCAGGCGGCGAGGAAGGCCGCCCTCTCGCCGTCCTCCAGCGGGCGGCCGCGGTAGAGCCGCTGCATCGCGGGCGACAGGAAGGCCGCCAGGTCCTCGGCCGGGTCGGCCAGGGCCGGGCACTGCCAGTCGATCAGGCTCGCCGCACCGCCGGGCCCCACGATCAGGTTGCCGGGCACCGGGTCGCCGTGGACGGGGACGGGCCGCGGCAGGGGCGCCACGCCGGGGTCTGGCGGCGCCGCGGGCGCGGCCCCGGGCAGGCCGCGGGCAATCGCCACGGCCGAGGCGAGGACCGCCGCGCCACCCGTGGCGCGCGGCGGGAAGGGCGGGCCGGGCGCCCCGGCATGCAGCGCCGCCAGCGCGCGCGCCGCCACCGCAGGCCCCCGCCGCCAGGGCCGACCGGGCATGCGGTCATAGACCAGCGCCCCGCCAAGGTCCGCCCGCAGCCGCGGCGCCAGGCCGATGGGCGCGAGGTGGCGCAGCGCCAGCGCCTCCAGCGCCGGATCGTTGGGGAAAAGCGGGCTGTTCTCGCCCGCGCCCGGCAGCTTGACCATCACCGGCCCCACCCGCCACACCCGGTTCACCCGCCCGCCCGCCTGCACCACCCAGGGCGCGCCCGCCGCCTCGGGGCAGGCCGCCACCACACGCGCGCGCAGGTCGTCGGGAGGAGGGGCCGCACCGGTCATCCGGCCGCCCCCTAGCGCGCGCCGCGCCGGGGCGGAAGGGCCCGCGCCGCGGTGCATCCCGCAACGGCCGCCGCACGTCCCCGACATCGGGCGGAACGGGGCCCGCCGGACCCGGTGCCCTGCCGGTGCCGATGGCCCCGCCCCGGCGCATTCGGCCGGGGCCTCCACCTCCGCCCCGCGGTGCGGTGCGCGCGACGGCGCAGGGTCCCGGGTCAGGCCCGGGACGGGGTTTCCCGACAGGACCCCGACGACCGCCGCGGCAGCGATTCCCGCGGCGGATCGTCCCCGGGAACGGCAGAGGCAGCGCATTTGCCCTGGCATCGGCAGAAACCGCCTTGATTGCGCCCGGATTCCCCGGCAACCGGAAGGCAAAGCTTTCGCGGTGCGGTGCCATGGTCCGGTCAGTCCTCGGCCTTCTCGGCCTCCTGTTCCTTTCCGGCTGCGGCGAAACCGCCGCGCCCGGGGGCAAGGCCACGATCCTGCTGTTGGGCGATTCGATGCTGGCCTCGAACAGCGCCGCCGGGGCCGCGGTCGCCGATGTGATCGAGGGCGAACTGGGCCGCGAGGTCATCGACCGCTCTGTCCCCGGCGCGCGCTACTTCTACGGCCTGCCGATCACCGGCGCCGCGGGCCTGCGGCTGACCGCGCAGCCCCGTCCGGGACCGTGGGAGGTTGTGGTCGTCAACGGCGGCGGCAACGATTTCCTGTTCGGCTGCGCCTGCGGGCGCTGCAACGGGGTGATGAACCGGCTGATCTCGGCCGACGGGCGGACCGGCGCGATCCCCGACTTCGTGGCGCGCCTGCAGGCCGACGGCGCCTACGTCGTCTACGCGGGCTACCTGCGCAACCCCGGCACGGCGACCCCGATCAAGGGCTGCCGCGACGAGGGCGACGAGCTCGACCGCCGGCTGGCGGCGCTGGACCGCATCAACGACCGCATGACCTTCCTGCCGATGTCGGACGTGGTGCCCTATGGCGACACCTCCTACCAGCAGGCCGACCGCATCCACCCCTCGGTCAAGGGCAGCCGCGCCATCGGCCTGCGCATCGCCCGCCACATCGCGACGCTGCCGCCGCGCTGACCCTCAGATCATCCCCGGCAGCACCAGGTCGGGCGGGCGGTGGCCGTCGGCGAAGGTCTTGATGTTCAGGATCACCTTCTCACCCATCTCCACCCGCCCCTCCAGCGTGGCGCTTCCCATGTGCGGCAGCAGCACCACGTTCGGCAGGGCGCGCAGGCGGGGGTTGATGGCGTGGCCGTGTTCGTAGACGTCCAGCCCCGCCCCGGCCAGGTCGCCCGACCGCAGCGCGCGGGTCAGCGCGTTCTCGTCGATCACCTCGCCGCGCGAGGTGTTCACGACGACCGCCGTGGGCTTCATCAGCTTCAGCCGCCGGGCGTTCAGAAGGTGGAAGGTCGCGGGCGTGTGCGGGCAGTTGACCGACACGATGTCCATCCGCGCCAGCATCTGGTCGAGGCTTTCCCAGAACGTCGCCTCCAGTTCGCCCTCGACCTCGGGGCGCAGGCGGCGGCGGTTGTGGTAGTGCACCTGCATGCCGAAGACGCGCGCGCGCCGGGCCACCGCCTGGCCGATGCGGCCCATGCCCAGGATGCCCAGCCGCCGCCCCGACATCCGCCCGCCGAGGAACCCCATCGGCGCCCAGCCTTCCCAGTCGCCCGCCTGCATCGCCGCCATGCCTTCCGGCAGGCGACGCAGCACGGCCAGGATCAGCGCCAGCGCCATGTCGGCGGTGTCGTCGGTCACCGTGCCGGGCGTGTTCGACACGAGGATCCCGCGCTGCCGCGCGGTCGCCAGGTCGATGTGGTCCACCCCCGCGCCATAACTCGCGATCAGCTTCAGCCGGTCGCCCGCCTGGCCAAGAAGCCCGGCGTCGATGGTGTCGGCGACGCAGGGCACCAGCACGTCGGCGCTGCGCATCGCCTCGGCCAGGTCCTCGCGCCCCATCCGCGTGTCGGGATCGCGCAGGCGGACGTCGAAAAGCTCGGTCATCCGCGTCTCGACCTGGGGCGGCAGGCGTCGCGTGACGACAACACTCAGACGCGATTTCGGCATCGACCTCTCCTCGCGGCTTTCCCTGCCGCGCTGCTGCTGGCAGACTGGGCTTTAGCGGGGCGGGCGACAAGCCCCGGCGGCAGGCGGCAGGACGGGCGGACATGCAGATGATGCGGCAGGCGCTTTCGGGCGCGTTCTGGGCGGTGGCGCTGGCGCTTGCGGCCCCTCTGGCGGCGCAGCAGGCGGGAGGGCAGCAGGCGGGGGGGCAGCAGGCGGGGGGGCAGCAGGCGGGGGTAGCACCGGCAGCGGTGCAGACCGTGGCCGTGACACCGCCCGAACCCGACCCTTCGCGCGGGGCCGTCACCAACCTGCCCCTGCCGCGTTACGTCACGCTCAAGACGAAGGACGGCGTCGCCCGCCGGGGGCCCGGCCTGACGCACCGGATCGACTGGGTCTTCACCCGGCCTGGCATGCCCCTGAAGGTGACGGCCGAATATGAGAACTGGCGCCGCGTCGAGGATGCCGAGGGCGCGGGCGGCTGGGTGCATTATGCGCTGCTGTCCGGCGTGCGGTCGGTGCTGATCATGCAGGACATGACCGAACTCAAGGCCAGCCCCGACCCGCGCGCGGCGCCGGTCCTGCTGGCCGAATACGGCGTGGTCGCGCGGCTTGTGGAATGCAACGCGGACTGGTGCCGCCTGTCGATCGACGGCACCCGCGGCTGGGCCCCCAGGGCCGCGCTCTGGGGCGTGGATCCGGGCGAGGTCGTCGATTAGCGTGCGCCCGCCGCGCCCCCGGATGACCCCGTCCCGGGCCTGACCCGGGACCTCGCCCCGTGCCGGTGCTGTCGGCGCGGGGGCAGACCCCGGCGCAAGGCCGGGCCAGGGTCACCGCATCCGGCGGCGCCGTGCGCCGCGCAGGGTGGCAGGCGCCGCTTGCCGACAGGTCCGACCCGGGCTCAGCCCGCCGACAGCGCCAGCCACAGGCGGACCAGCGCGGCCTCGGGCGTCTCCGTCCCGCCGTTTTCCACCCCCGCGGCCCACAGCGCCGCGCCCGCGGCATAGCCGCCGGGCGCGAGGCCGCCGCGTTCGCAGGCGCTGACCGCGCGGATGCGCACCCCGCGCGCCACGGCCGCCGCCATGGCGGCGGACAGCGCGGGGTCGGGCGGCGCGGTGCCGGCGCCGAAGACGCGCAGCACGCAGGCGTCGAGCGTCCCCAGCGCGGCCTCCAGCATCGCTGCGGGCAGGCCCGGGGTCAGCGTCAGCACCGCCACCCGCGCCGCACGGAACCGCCGGGCGGGCGGCACCGGCAGGGCCGCCTGCGGCACGCTGCGGAAGGCGTCCGCCCCGTGGCTGTCGACCTTGACCAGCCCCGCCGCCGGGATCACCCGTCCCCCGAAGGCCAGCCAGACGCCCGGGCCGGGATCAGCCTCCAGCGCCAGCGCAAGGTTCCCCTCGGCATCGCCCCCCTGCCCCAGCGGCCGCATCGCCGCGCAAAGCACCACCGGCGCCGCACGGCCCGCCCGTGCCTGCGCCAGCGCCGCCCCGGTGTAGGCCAGCGTGTCGGTGCCATGCGTGACCACCACCCGCCCGGGCGCCGCCTCGATGGCGTCGAGCATCCGGTTCCACTCGCGCCAGCCGATCGCGGCGCTGTCAAGCAGGGGATCGAAGGCCACCACCCGCGCCCGCGCCCCCGTCGCGGCCTCCACCAGCCCCGGCGCGGGGGCGAGGCCCAGCGGCGTCGGCGCCATGCCGATGGTGCCGCCGGTGTGGATCAGCGTGACGCCCGCCGCCATGCCTGCCCGGGCGCCCATCAGATCAGGAATTCCGCCAGCGTCTCGTCGCCGGTGATGTCGCGCCAGGCAAAGCCCGCCTCGTCCATCCGCCGGAACAGCTCCAGGAAGTTCTGCGCCGACGAGGTTTCGATCCCGATCAGCACCGATCCGAAGTTGCGCGCCGATTTCTTGAGGTATTCGAACCGCGCGATGTCGTCGTCGGGGCCCAGCATGAACAGGAACTCGCGCAGCGCGCCGGGGCGCTGCGGCATCCGCAGGATGAAGTACTTCTTGCGGCCCTGGAACCTCTGCGCGCGTTCCTTCACCTCGGGCAACCGCTCGAAGTCGAAGTTGCCGCCAGAGGTGACGCAGACCACCGTCTTGCCCGCGATCTGGTCGGCGAGTTCCGGCAGCACGTCCACGCTCAGCGCGCCCGCGGGTTCCAGCACGATCCCCTCGACGTTCAGGAACTCCAGCATCGTGCCGCAGATGCGGTCCTCTGGCGCCAGCAGCACGATGTCGGGCGTGGCCCAGGACAGCGCCTCAAAGGTCAGCGCCCCCACGCGGGCCACCGCGGCGCCGTCGACAAAGCTGTTGACCCGCGGCAGCGTCACCGGATGCCCGGCCTTGAGCGCCGAGGACAGGCTGGCCCCGCCAAGGGGCTCCACGAACCGGAACGCGGTGCCGGGTGCCACCGCCCGCAGATAGCGCGACACCCCCGCCGACAGCCCGCCGCCGCCGACCGGCAGCACCACCAGATCGGGCGCGCGGCCCAGCTGGTCCAGCATCTCGACGGCGACCGAGGCCTGCCCCTCGATCACGTCGGGGTCGTCGAAGGGGGGCAGGAAGCGCGCGCCTTCCGCCGTGCAGAAGGCCCGGGCCGAGGCCAGCGTCTGGTCGAAATAGTCCCCGGTCAGGCGGATCGTCACATGCTCGCCGCCGAAGGCACGGGTCTTGGCGATCTTCTGCTGCGGCGTGGTGACCGGCATGAAGATCGTGCCCCGCACGCCGAAATGGCGGCAGGCAAAGGCCATGCCCTGCGCATGGTTTCCCGCACTGGCGCAGACGAAATGCGTAGCCCCCGGCACCGCCTTGCGCATCGCCGTGAAGGCGCCGCGCAGCTTGTAGCTGCGCACCGGGCTCAGGTCCTCGCGCTTCAGCCAGATGTCGGCGCCCCAGCGGTCCGACAGGTGGTCGTTGCGCTGGAGCGGCGTGGGGTCGAACAGGCTGCGAAGCGCCTCTGTGGCGGCACGGGCGGCGGCGGGAAAGGCGGTCATGCTGCCCGGTTTGGCGCGGGCGCGGGGCGGCGTCCAGCGAAACATTGAAAGGCGCGCGCAAAGCGGCTAGGCGGGCGCCGGTCCGCGAGGAGGCAAACGCATGTCCGCACCGAAGAAAGTCGTCCTGGCCTATTCCGGGGGGCTCGACACCTCGATCATCCTGAAATGGCTGCAGACGACCTATGGCTGCGAGGTGGTGACCTTCACCGCCGACCTCGGCCAGGGCGAGGAGCTGGGGCCCGCGCGCGACAAGGCGATCCTTCTCGGGATCAGGCCCGAAAACATCCACATCGTGGACGTGCGCGAGGAATTCGTGCGCGACTTCGTGTTCCCGATGTTCCGCGCCAATGCGGTCTACGAGGGGCTGTACCTGCTCGGCACCTCGATCGCCCGGCCGCTCATCGCCCAGCACCTGGTGCGCATCGCGGAAGCCACCGGCGCCGATGCGGTCGCCCATGGCGCCACCGGCAAGGGCAACGACCAGGTGCGGTTCGAACTTGGCGTGGCCGCGCTGAACCCCGCGCTCAGGGTGATCGCGCCCTGGCGGGAATGGGACCTCGGCTCGCGCACCAGCCTGCTGGCCTTTGCCGAGGCCAACCAGATCCCGATCGCCAGGGACAAGCGCGGCGAGGCGCCGTTCAGCGTGGACGCGAACCTGCTGCACACCTCCTCCGAGGGGAAGGTGCTGGAAAACCCCGCCGACGAGGCGCCCGACTATGTCGCGCAGCGCGTGGTGCGCCCCGAGGATGCGCCGGACGCGGCCGAGATGGTGGAGATCGGGTTCGTGCGCGGCGATGCGGTCAGCGTGAACGGCGAGGAACTTTCGCCCGCCACGCTGCTGGCGGCGCTGAATGACCTTGGGGCCAGGCACGGGGTCGGCCTGCTCGACCTGGTGGAGAACCGCTTCGTCGGGATGAAGTCGCGCGGCCTCTACGAGACCCCCGGCGGCACGATCCTGCTGGAGGCGCACCGCGGGATCGAGCAGATCACGCTGGACGCGGGCGCCGGGCACCTCAAGGACAGCATCATGCCGCGCTATGCGGAACTGATCTACAACGGCTTCTGGTTCAGCCCCGAACGCGAGGCGCTGCAGGCGCTGATCGACAGGACGCAGGAGCATGTGACCGGCACGGTGCGCGTCAAGCTCTACAAGGGCTCGGCCCGCACGGTGGCGCGCTGGTCGAAGCACTCGCTCTACAGCGAAAGGCACGTGACCTTCGAGGAAGACGCCGGCGCCTATGACCAGAAGGACGCCGCCGGCTTCATCCGCCTGAACGCGCTGCGCCTGCGGCTGGTCGCGGCCCGGAACGCGCGGGTGAAATGACGGACCGGCGGGCGGTCGCGCGCCCGCCAACCGCCCGCCGGCCGGCCTGTCGGTGCGGGGCGACCAGCCGGGGCTCGTCTCGCCCGACGTGAGGACGCCCGCACGGGCGCCCGACGTGAGGACGCCCGCACGGGCGCCCTGCGAGACGGCGACCAGCGTCCGGGGCCCCCATCCGGGGCCCGCGTCCGGGGCCTGCGAGAGGGCGAGGCGCCCCTGGGCCTGATGGCGATGGTCCACCCGGGCGAACACCGGTTCCATGCCGGGCGCGGCGACCGCGCGGCCGCCCACCTCTGGCGGCTGATGATCGACGGCCGCTTCCGGGGGCGGGGCCATGGCCGCGCCGCCATCGCGATGGCGCGGGACAGGCTGTCGCGCGGGACAGGCGCACTACAGCAACCTCTCCGCCAGCCCCAGCGCCCGGGCGATGTGGCTGCGGTGGACGGGGTCGCCGGGCGCCAGCCGCGGCATCGTCCAGCCGACCGAGGCGCAGGCGCGGGCCAGCGCGAACCATTCCACGCGCCCCGGGTCCGCCGCGCCATAGCCCGCGCAAAGCGCATCCCGCAACGCGGGGTAGGCGGGCTCGGCCTGGTGCTGCAACAGCGCGGTGCCAAGGTCGTAGAGGCGGAACCCGGTGCCGCAGTCGTCGAAGTCGATCAGCGCCGGGCGGCGGCGGAAGAACAGCACGTTCTCGCCCAGCAGATCGGCATGGATGGGGCCGATGTCCGCACCCCCGGCCTGCCATCCCGCAAGGCGTCCGGCCAGCGCGGCGCGGGTGGCGCGCAGGGCCTCCGCCTGCGCGGGCGAGGCCGCGGGATGGTCCCAGAACCGCCCCCAGACCGGCGCCTGACCGGTCAGGCCGGCCGTATCCCAGACGGGCCGGGCGAAGGGCACGGGCAGGGCCAGCGCATCCGTCTCTGCATGCAGGCGCCGCAGCAGACGCCCCAGGGCGCGGAACCGCGCGGCCTGGTCCTGCGGCGTCCCCGCCAGCGGCACGCCGCCCCGCCCCAGCGGCCGCCCCGCAACCCAGGCCAGGACCGAGGCCCGGCGGCCCGAGGCCAGCGTGACCAGAAACCCGCCGTCGCGGGCCGGGACCGGCGCCGCCACCGGCACGCCGCGGGCGGCCAGCGCCGCGACCCAGGCCAGTTCCGCCGCAATCGCCGCGTCGTCCTGATAGCCCGCCCGGTGCAGCCGCAGCACGGCCCGGCGTCCATCCGCCAGCCGCAGCGCATGGACCACGTTCTCGCGGTTGCCCAGCACGCGGCCCGCCGCGCCGCCCCAACGCGCCGCAGCCTCCTCCGCCTCGGCGCTCATGGCACCATCGGGGTCGCGGCCAGCGCCTCGGCCAGAGTCTCGGTCAGCAGGTCGGCATGGTCGCGCCCGAAGGGCATCGGCGGACGGATCTTGAGCGTGTTGCCGTGCCGTCCGATGCGGTTGACCAGCACGCCGCGGGCGACCATGCCCTCGACCAGATCGGCCACGAAGTCCCCTGCCGGCGTGCCTTCGCCTGTCACGAACTCCACCCCGCAGAACAGCCCGGCGCCGCGCACCTGGGCAAGCCAGGGGTGGCGCAGGGCATGCAGGCGGTCCATCAGGTGGGCGGAGGTCGCCTGCGCCGCCTCGACCAGCCCCTCGTCGTCCAGCACCTCGAGCGTCGCAAGGCAGGCGGCGGCCGACACGGGGTTGCCGCCGAAGGTGTTGAAATAGCCGAAGGCGTTGCGGAAGGCCGCCATGACATCGGGCCGCGCCAGCACCGCGGCGACCGGGTGGCCGTTCGCCATGGGCTTGCCCGCGGTCACCACGTCGGGCACCAGACCCACGGCGTCGTGGCCCCAGAAATGGCTCCCCGTCCGGCCAAAGCCCGGCTGCACCTCGTCGGCGATGACGATCCCGCCGCGGGCGCGCACCACCTCCGCCGCCGGGGCGAAGTAGCCGGGCGCCACCGGGGGAAGGCCCTCGTTGGCCAGCACGGGGCAGAGGATCAGGCCCGACAGTCCGAAACCCTGCGCGATCAGGTCATCCGCCGCGGCCGCCACCGCGGCACCGAACGCCGCGGCGTCCACCGGGCGCAGCAACTCCGGCGCGGGCACCCGGCGCACATGCGGGGGATAGCCGCCGATCGGCGGGCGGCGGGAGGACAGGGCGGATACGGCGGCGGTGTTGCCGTGGTAGGTGTTGTCGGTGGCGATGATGCCGGTCGCCCCGGTCACCGCCTGCGCCATGCGCAGCGCGATGTCGTTGGCCTCGGATCCCGTGCAGGTCATGATCGCCTGCGAAATCCCGTGCCCCAGCCGCGCCGTCAGCCGCTCGATGTAGTCCAGCACCAGGTCGTGCAGGTATCGCGTGTGGGTGTTCAGCACGGCGGCCTGCGCGGCAATCGCCGCGACCACGCGCGGATGGCCATGCCCCACATGCGGCACGTTGTTGTAGGCATCCAGATAGCGCCGCCCGTCGGCGTCCCAGAGCCAGACGCCCTGCCCCCGCACGATGTGGACCGGCCGGCGGTAGAAGGTGGGCACGTTCGGCCCCATCAGGCGGGTGCGGCGGTCCGTCAGCGTTTCGGTCATTCCTCGTCCCCTGGGGCGCCGCGCAGGGCCTTGACGGCGCCCCGGGCGGATTTCGCGGCCAGCCGGCGGCGCTGGCTGCCGAGCGTCGGCCGCGTGGCGATGCGCCTGCGCGGGGCGACCAGCGCCTGGCGGATCAGGTCGGCCAGCCGGTCGCGGGCGATCTGGCGGTTCTGCGCCTGGCTGCGCATCTCCTCGGCGCGGATGACGATGGCGCCCTCGTCCGTCCAGCGCCGCCCGGCCAGCCGCCTGAGCCGCGCCTTGGTGCCGGGGTCGAGTGCGGGCGAGCTTTCGGCCCAGAACCGCAGCTCGACCGCGGTCGACACCTTGTTGACGTTCTGCCCGCCGGGGCCGGAGGCGCGCACGAAGGTCTCCTGCAGTTCCCAGTCGGCGATGCTCACGGTGTCGGTGATGCGCAGCATGGCACCAGTGCTAGCGCAGATCGCAGGGCAACGTCAGCCCCGCAAGATGCCGCGAATTGCGCCGGTTCATGCGCCGTTAACGCGGCGCTGGCAGGCTGGCCGACGGGTGAGAACTGTGGGTGTGTGAATGGCCGGGGCGTCGAACGCCGTCGCGCCAGTCATCATCAAGCGGAAGAAGAACGTCATCGGCGGCGGCCACCACGGGGGGGCGTGGAAGGTTGCCTATGCCGATTTCGTGACGGCCATGATGGCCTTCTTCATGCTGATGTGGCTGCTGAACGCGACGACCGAAAAACAGCGCAAGGGGCTGGCGGATTACTTCAATCCGACGATTCCCGTGAACCGCATCTCGGGCGGCGGCGACGGCGCCTTCGGCGGCGACAGCGTGTTCTCGGAAAACGCGATGGCGCAGAACGGCCTGGGCGCATCGAGCATGCGCCCGACCGAGGAGAACCAGGCCCGCGGCGAGGATCAGGGCGGCAAGGCGCAGGCCGAGGCCGAGGCGCTGAAGGCCGAGGTCGACAAGGCGCTGACCGCGCGTGGCGGCGAAAGCATGACGATGCAGCGCGCGCTGCGCAATGTGGTGACGCGGGTGACCGACGAAGGCCTGGTGATCGAGCTGTTCGACCTGCCCGAGGCGCCGCTGTTCGACCCCGACACCGCCCTGCCGCGGCCCGTGGCGATGGAGCTTGCGGCGATGCTGGCCGATCTTCTGGGCCTGGCCACCAACGCGCTGGCCGTCAACGGGCACGTGCGGTCCTATCCGTCGCTGATGATCGACAACCCGGCCTGGAACCTGTCGTCCGACCGCGCCGCGGTGTTCCGCGAACTGCTGACCGGGCGCGGCCTGCCCGAGGCGCGGGTGCAGCGCGTGACCGGCTTTGCCGACCGCCAGCCCGTCACCGCCAACCCGATGGCCGTGCGCAACAACCGGCTGGAGGTCGTGTTGCTGCGCACCGACCGCTGAGCCCGTCGGGCAAAGGCGAGCCCCTCTCGGCGAAAGCGCCTCCCCTCCCCCTCGTGGGGAGGGGACGGGGGAGGGGGGCTCCCCGCGAGGGGCCGGGCACCCCCCCACCCTCTCCCTCCCCCACGAGGGGGGAGGGAAGCGCCCATTGCGGAGGGGGCGGTCAGGCGAAGGCCGCGGTCAGCGCGATCTCCACCATGTCGCCGAAACTGGTCTCGCGGTCGGCCGCCGGAAGGGCCTCGTGCGTCTGCAGGTGGTCCGAGATCGTCAGCACCGCCAGCGCCCGGCGCCCGTGGCGGGCGGCGAGCGTGTAGAGCTCGGCCGTCTCCATCTCCACGCAGAGCACGCCGTGGCGGGTCATCTGCGCGTTCAGGTCGGGGCGTTCGTCGTAGAAGACGTCCGACGAATAGATACCGCCCGCATGCACCCGCACCCCCCGCGCCACCGCCGCCGCATGGGCCGCCGACAAGAGGCCCCAGTCGGCGCAGGGCGCATAGGCAAGCTCGCGGAAGATCCCGCGCGAGGGCGTCGACAGCGCCGAGGCCGTCATCGCCAGCACCACGTCGCGGATCGCGACCTGCGGCTGCATGCCGCCCGCAGACCCGATGCGGATCAGCGTCTGCACGCCGTAGTCGCGGATCAGTTCGTTGACGTAGATCGACAGCGACGGCATCCCCATGCCGGTGCCGTGGATGGTCACGCGGTGGCCGTTCCAGGTGCCGGTGAAGCCCAGCATCCCCCGCACCTGGTTGACGCAGACCGCATCCTTGAGGAACCGCTCCGCCGCCCAGCGGGCGCGGTAGGGGTCGCCGGGCAACAGGACCGTTTCGGCAATCTCCCCCGGCTTGGCCCCGATGTGGATGGTCATGCGCCCGTCTCCCCTGTGCTGCGCGTGTGCTGCGCGGCCAGCCTACACGGGTTCGCCGCCGGGCGGAAACCGCCTAGACAGTCACGAACCGCCCCTGCGCGGGATCGTACTGTTCCAGCGCGCCCTCGGCCGTGTCGGTCCACAGCCCGTGCAGCGTCAGGTTGCCCGCCGCGACCTCGGCGGCGACGAAGGGGAAGGTCATCAGGTTTTCCAGGCTGACCAGCACCGCCTCCTTCTCCAGCGCGGCGACCTGCGCCTCGGCCGGCAGGTCGGTCACGCGGGCGTAGCCCGGGCGCAGGATGTCCATCCAGCGGCCGACGAAGCTGGAGGATTCCTCCAGCGCCGGGGCATGGCCGGAACACATCGCGTGGCAGGCATGCACGCCGCCGCAGTGCGAATGGCCCAGCACGATCACATGCGCGACCTTCAGCACCATCACCGCATATTCGACGGTGGCCGAGGTGCCATGCGTGCGCCCGTCGGGGTTGGACGGCGGCACCAGGCTTGCGATGTTGCGGTGCACGAAGAACTCGCCCTCGTCGGCGCCGAAGATCGAGGTCACCGGCACCCGCGAATCGCAGCACGAGATCAGCATGGCGCGGGGGTGCTGGCCCGAGGCCAGGCGGCGGTACCAGGCGCGGTTGTCGAGGTAGGTCGTGGCGCGCCAGCCCAGATAGCGCTGCACGAGATACAGGGGCAGCGGGCGGGCCTTGTCCATCGTCAACCTCCCGGCCGGCAGCAACCGCGCGGCATTGCCGAAAATCCGATGGTTTTCTTGGCCCCCGCGACAGGCAGGCGCAACCGAATCTTCAGCACGGCGGCGGAATGTGGGCCCCGGGTGTGACGGAACCGGTGGGTTAGGGTCCGATGAGTGGAACGGTTGTGGCCTTCCGGCCAAGAGACAGCGTGCGGCAGGACAGCGAGCCGATCGCGCTGCTGTATCGCAACATGGGCACGGCTGCGGCCGAAGAGGTCGTCACCCGTGCGCTTGCCGAACTGGCGATGACGATGGCGGGCCTCGCGCAGCGCCTGCGCGCGCAGGACCGCGCCGACCTTCAGCGCCAGTTGCGCCGCCTGCAGCGGATGGCGGAGCAATTGGGCATGGTCAGCCTGGGGCAGGTCGCGGGAAACATCCGCGACTGTCTGGAAGACGGCGACCCCGTCGCCTTCGCCGCCGTCTGGGCGCGCCTGCTGCGCGTCGCCGAACGGTCGCTGGCGCCCGAGGGGATGCTGCTCGACCAGCGCACCTGACCGCCGTCAGGCCCGGATGCGCAGGCCCTGCGGGTCGAACGGCGCCTCCAGCGCCAGGCGCGCGGGCACGACCCTGCCCGCCACGTCCAGCGCATAGGCGCCGCCCGTCAGCCAGTCCTCGGCCACGCCGTCGGCATGGCGCACATAGCCATAGCCGATGCCGCACCCCAGCGTGTGGCCGTAGCCGCCCGAGGTCAGGTAGCCCACCGCCTGCCCGTCGCGCAGGATCGTCTCGCGGCCCAGCAGCACCGCCTCCGGGTCGTCGACGAGGAACCCGGCCATCCGCTTGCGCAACGGCGCTGCGCCTGCGCGTTGCAGCGCGTCGCGGCCCAGGAAGGGCGTGTTCGCCTCCAATTTGACCGCCCAGCCGAGGCCCGCCTCCCACGGCGTGTCGCCCGGCGTGATGTCGGTGGACCAGGCGCGATAGCCCTTTTCCAGCCGCAAGGTCTCCAGCGCACGATAGCCCGCGGGGCGCAAGGCAGGGTCGGCCTCCATCAGCGCGTCATGCACCGCCGCAAGGTCGGGCAGCGGCACGTGCAGTTCCCACCCCAGTTCGCCCACGTAGGTCACCCGCAGCGCCCGCACCGCAGCGCCCGCGATGCGCAGGGTGCGCACATGGCCGAAGGGGAACCCTTCGTTCGACACGTCGTCCGCCGTCACCCTGGACAGGATGTCGCGCGCCCGCGGGCCCATCAGCGACAGGGTGCCCCAGTCCTCGGTCACGTCGCGGAAGGTGACGCCAGTGGTGGGCAGGTGGTCGGCGATCCAGCCGAAGTCATGCGTGCGGAACCCGGTGCCGGTGACGATGTAGAACAGGTCGGGCGCCAGCCGCGCCACGGTCAGGTCGGCCTCGATCCCGCCGCGGGTGTTGAGCAGTTGCGTATAGGTCAGCCGCCCCGGCGGACGCGCCACACGGCCCGCGCAGATCCAGTCCAGCGCCTCGGCGGCCCTCGGCCCAGAGAGTTCCGCCTTGGCAAACGACGTCTGGTCGAACAGCCCCGCGTGGGCGCGGACATGGGCATGCTCGGCCCCCGCGGGCCCGAACCAGTTCTGTCGGCCCATGGAGTACACGTCGCGCGGCTCGACCCCCGCGGGCGCGAACCAGTTCGGGCGTTCCCAGCCCAGTTTCGACCCGAAGACCGCGCCCCTTGCCTTGAGCCGTCCGTAGAGCGGCGAGGTCAGGCGGGGGCGGCCGCTGTCGTATTCCTCGTGCGGGAAGGCCACCGCGTAGTGCTTGCCGTAGGCTTCCAGGGTGCGGCCGGCGACCCAGTCGCGGTCGGCGTGCAGGCCGGAAAAGCGTCGGATGTCCACGGCCCAGAGGTCCATCGGCGCCTCGCCCGTCATCGCCCATTCCGCCAGCACCCAGCCCGCCCCGCCGCCCGCGGCGATGCCGAAGGCGTTGAACCCTGCACCCGTGTAGAGGTTGGCGCAGGCGGGCGCGCGGCCCAGGATGAAGTTGCCGTCGGGCGTGAAGCTTTCGGCGCCGTTGATCATCTGCCTGACGCCCGCCCGTTCCAGCGCGGGCATGCGGGCCACGGCCTGGCCCAGGTGCTGGGCGAAATGGTCCCAGTCGTCGCCGAACAGGGCGAATTCCCAGGGATCGGGGATGTCGCCGGTGACCCAGCCTTGCGGGTCGGGCTCGTATCCGCCCATCACCAGCCCGCCGACCTCTTCCTTGAAATAGGTGCGCCGGTCGGGGTCGCGGATCGTGGGCGCGTCGGGCGACAGGCCCTCGATGCGTTCGGTGATGATGTACTGGTGCCTGACCGGGTGCAGCGGCACCGCCACGCCCGCCATGGCGCCGATCTGCCGGGCCCACATGCCGCCGCAGTTGACCACGCGGTCGCAGGCCACCGTGCCTTGCGTCGTCTCCACATGGGTGATCCGGGCGCCGTCCATCCGGAAGCCCGTGACCTTGACCCCCTCGACGATCCGCGCGCCATGCATCCGGGCGCCCTTGGCCAGGCTCTGCGTGATGTCGGAGGGGCTCGCCTGCCCATCCGTGGGCAGCCAGCTTGCGCCGATCAGGTCGGCCACCTCCATCAGCGGCCACATGCGTTTCACCTCGGACGGAGAGACCAGCTCCATCTCCATCTCGAAGCTGCGCGCCGTGGAGGCCAGGCGGCGGAACTCGGTCCAGCGGTCGGGCGTGGTGGCAAGCCGCAGGCAGCCGGTCATCTTCCAGCCGGTTTCGAGGCCGGTCTCGGCCGCCAGTCCCTTGTAAAGCTCGACCGAATACCTGAGCACCCTGGTGATCGAGGCCGAGGAGCGCAGTTGCCCCACCAGCCCCGCCGCATGCCAGGTGGACCCCGAGGTCAGCCGGCCCTGTTCCAGAAGCAGCACGTCGGCCTTGTGGTCGCGCGCCAAGTGGTAGGCGGTGGAACAGCCGATGATGCCGCCGCCGATGACGACGACCTGCGCCTGCGTGGGAAGGGTCACGTCTCTCTCCCGTACCGGGCCAGAAAGCGGTCATGCGCCGCCCCGAGTTTCACAAGGTTTTCCTGCGCATAGGCCAGGTAGTCCACCCCCGGCGCCGACAGGTGCAGGTCCGACACCATGGCCCACATCGCCTCGCGCAGCAGGCTTGCGACCTGCATCGCGTCGAAGGCGCGCAGGAAGGCCGCGTCGGGCGCGTGGCCGAGGTAGGCGGCCAGCAGCGCCGCAGCCTCGCCTTCGTCCATCCCGGCGTTGGACGCCGCCCCGGCAAGGTCGAACATCGCGCTGCCGAAGCCCGCGTCTTCGTACTCGATCAGCCACAGCCCTTCGCCGTCGTCAAGAAGGTTCGCGGGCAACAGGTCGTGGTGGGCGAAGACCAGCGGCAACGGCGTCTGCGCGGCCTCCATCGCGGCGTTGATCGCCAGAAAGGCGGGGGTCTGCCCGGCAAAGCGGCTGTTCCCGGCGCGCAGGGTGCGGGCGTAGTCGCGCACGACGTGGAAAGGCCAGAACAGGAAGGCCGGGCCCTGCACGTGGGCGGGCATGCGGGCGTGGAAATCGGCCAGCAGGCGGCCGATGCGCGCGGGGTTGGCGCGCACCTCGGCCGGGCCGCAGGTGCGGGCCTGAAGGAAGGCCGTCACCATCACGCCGGGGCCGGTGTGTTCCACCGCCGGGCCGAAGCCCGCGGCGGCGGCAGCGCGCGCCGACATCGCCTCGCGGTCGCGAAAGACGTGGTGGGCGGGGTAGTCGGGGCCGAAGCGGGCGACATGGGCGCCCGCGGCATCGGTCACCTTCCAGATCTCGTTGGACAGCCCGCCCTTCAGCGGCTCGGCCCGCACCTTGCCCTGCCAGCACGGCAGCGCCTTCACATGAGACGGGATCACGGCGCGCCCTCCGCCAGCCCCAGCCGCGCCTTCTGCGCCGCGGCGGCGGCGTTCAGCAGGCGGTCGGCGATGATGGCGATGAAGGCGATCGCCAGCCCCGCCGCCAGCCCCTGCCCGGGGTCGGCCCGGGTCAGCGCGATGTAGACCTCCTGCCCCAGGTCGCGCGTGCCGACCAGGGCGGTGATGACCAGCATGGCCAGCGCGAACATGATCGTCTGGTTCAGACCCAGCAGGATCTCCGGCAAGGCCAGGCGCAGGCGGATCCGGGTCAGGATCTGCCAGTGCGTCGCGCCCATCGCGCGCCCCGCCTCGACCAGCCGCGGGTCCACGCCGCGCAGGCCCAGCACGGTGTAGCGGATGGCCGGCGCCACGGCATAGGCCACGACCGCGATCATCGCGGTAAAGTCGCCGACGCGGAACAGCATCACCACCGGCATGAGGTAGACGAAGGACGGCAGCGTCTGGGCCGTGTCGATCACCCCCTGCGTCACCGCCCAGGCCCGGTCGCGGCCCGCCACGGCGATGCCGATCCCCAGGCCCAAAGCCATCGCGATCAGCGCCGAGATGCCGCAGAGGTAGACCGTGACCATGGCCTTTTCCCACTGCCCCGTCACCGCGATCAGCCCCGACAGCCCGCCGCACAGGGCGGCCAGCCGCCAGCCCCCCAGCCGCCAGCCCGCCAGCGCCAGCAGCCCCACCGCCACCGCCCAGGGCAGCTCCAGCAGCGCCCGCTTGACCGGCACCAAGAGCCAGACCAGCACCGCCGTCCTGAACGCCTCCAGCCGGTCGAAGAAGGTGACGTTGATCCACTCCACCAGCCCCGCCCAGAAGGCGGATGTGGATAGCCGCCAGCCCTCGGGCCAGGCCTGCAGCGCGGGCACCAGCGGCGCCAGCGCGACCGAGGCCAGGGCCAGCGCCAGCGCCGCGGTCAGCCAGGGGTGCCGGTGGTGGAAGGGCCCCGTCCGCGGCGGGCGAAAGCCGCGGACGGCCACCGCCTGGCTCAGCCGGTCGAGCGCGATGGCCAGCGCCACGATGGCGAAGCCCGCCTCCAGCCCCGCGCCGAAGTCGAGCCTGCGCAGCGCCGTCAGCACGTCGAAGCCGAGGCCCCCCGCGCCGATCATCGAGGCGATGATGACCATGTTCAGCGACTGCATGATGACCTGGTTGACCCCCACCATCAGCGGCGCCGCGGCCGAGGGGACCATCACGCGCCACAGCTCCTGCCGCGGGGTGCAGCCGGTCATCCGGGCCAGGTCGCGCGTTTCCGGCGGCACGCGGGCCAGCGCCAGCGCCGTCAGGCGGATCATCGGCGGCATGGCATAGATCACCGTGGCCACCACCGCCGCCGTGGGCCCGAAGCCGAACAGGATCAGGATCGGCACCAGATAGGCAAAGACCGGCATCGTCTGCATCAGGTCCAGCACCGGCCGCAGGGCGCGGTCCACCCAGGCGTGGCGCCAGGCGAGGATGCCGAGACCGAGGCCCCCCGCGACGCCCAGCGGGACCGCGACCAGGATCGAGGCCAGGGTGACCATCGCGCCCTGCCACTGGCCGAAGACGGCGATGAAGGCAAAGCAGGCGGCCACCAGCGCCGCCAGCCCCGGCCCGCGGGCCCAGTGGCCGGCGATGACGGCGGCGCCCGCGACAGTGACCCAGGGGATGGCGGGCAGGATCGTCAGCACCTGCCCGGCCTCCTGCCGCTGCCAGCCGGTCGCCAGCAGCGCCATCGCGGCGGTGTAGGGCACGTCCAGCACCGCCGCCACCGCGCGGGTCACGTCGACAAAGGCGACGGGTCCAAGCCGTGCATCCTCGACCAGCCAGTCGGCGGCGGCGCCGATCCAGGCGGCGGCGGGCAGGACCCAGGCCTTGGGCCAGGCCGCGAGGAAGGGCAGCGCCTCGCGCCCCCAGGCCCAGAGCACGGCCGAAAGGCCGAGCGCCAGGGGCCAGAGCAGCGGCGGGGCCACGGGCCGGGTCAGCGCCGTCATGCAGCCCCCCCCAGCATCAGTCGCACCACCGCCTCGCGCGTCACCGTCCCCAGCGGACCGCCGGGCCCGGACACGCCCAGCCGGTCGGCGCCGTCCAGGAAGGCGCCCGCCGCCTCGGCCACCGTCGCCGTGCCGGGCAGGACGGCCAGACCCTCCGCCACCGGCCCCGGCTCCGCCAGCGCCGCCAGCCGCACCACGCGGGCCCGCGGCACGGCGCGGGTGAAGGCGCGCACGTAGTCGTCGGCGGGGTTCAGCACCAGATCGGCGGGCGTGCCGCATTGCACGACGGCGCCGTCCTTCATGATCGCGATGCGGTCGGCCAGCCGCACCGCCTCGTCGAAGTCATGCGTGATGAAGACGATGGTCTTTCTCAGGCGCGATTGCAGACGGATGAATTCGTCCTGCAATTCCCGCCGGATCAGCGGGTCGAGCGCCGAGAAGGGTTCGTCGAGGAACCACAGGTCCGGTTCCACCGCCAGCGACCGGGCGATGCCCACGCGCTGCTGCTGGCCGCCCGACAGCGCGCGCGGAAACGCCGCGGCGCGGTCGGCCAGGCCCACCAGCGCCACCATCTCGCGCGCCCGCGTCTCGCGCGCCGCCCGGGGCACGCCCTGGATCGCCAGCGGGAAGGCCACGTTGTCCAGCACGTTCAGATGCGGCAGCAGCGCGAAGTGCTGGAACACCATGCCCATCCGGTGCCGCCTGATCTGCGTCATCTCGGCCCCGGACGCCGCCAGAAGGTCGCGCCCCTCGAACAGGATCGCGCCGCGGGACGGCTCGATCAGCCGCGACAGGCAGCGCACCAGCGTCGACTTGCCGGACCCCGACAGCCCCATGATGACGAAGATCTCGCCGCGCGCGACCGCCAGGTCCACACCGCGCACCGCCGGCACCAGCCCTGCGGCGGCCAGCGCGCCGGGCGACGGGTCGGGGCCGAGCGCGGCCAGCCGCGCCGGCGGGCCGAAGACCTTCCAGACATCGCGGCAGACCAGAAGCGGGTCAGCCGGTTGTTCGGGCGTGGTCATGACCGCAATGCGGCGGGGGTCGTCACCTGGCGATCCAGGCGCTCCAGGTGGCCTCGTTCGCGGCCATCCACTCGGCGACGACCGCCTCGACCGTCCTGCCGTTGAGGTCCACCTCGGTGATCAGCGCGCCCATCGTGGCGTTGTCGATGGTGAAGGCCTTGACCGCCTTGTAGGCGCCCGGCCACTTGTCCTTGAGCCCCGACCAGCCGACCTTCCAGATCTCGCCGAAAGGCTTGCCGCAGTCGTTCGTGGCATCCGGGTTCAGGCCCCAGGCGGGATCGGTGTAGCAGGCGGGTTCGTAGGTCGGGAATTCCACCCATTCGCCCTGATACTTCGCGGGCGCCCAGTGCGGGGCATAGACCCACAGCAGCACCGGCGCCTGCCGCTGGTAGGCGCTTTCCAGTTCGGCGAAAAGCGCCGCGTCGGTGCCCGCGTGGATCACCTCGAAGGGCAGGCCCAGGGCGGCGATGCGTTCCTCGTCGAACCCGCCCCAGGTCACCGGCCCGCCCAGATAGCGGCCCTTGGGCGCGGTTTCGGGGGTGGAGAAGGCCTCGGCGCAGGCGGGCTCCAGAAGAGCCGTCCAGTCCGGCAGGCCGGGGCATTTCTCCTTCATGTAGGTCGGATACCACCATTCCTCCTTGGCCTGCATGCCGGTGGGGCCCAGCACCTCGACCTTGCCGGTGGCGGTGGCGGCGTCCATCGCCTCGCGCCCGGTGGTTTCCCAGATTTCCATCGCGACATCGAGGTCGCCCGTCGCCAGCCCCGCGAACTGCGCGAGGTAGTCGGCCTGCACGTATTCGACGTTGTAGCCCGCCTTGCGCAGCACCTCGCCCATCAGCTGCGTGGTGATCAGCTGGCCCGTCCAGTCGTGCAGGGTCAGCTTGATCGGATCGGTGCTTTCCTGCGCCACGCCGGCGGTGGTGGCGCAAAGCAGGGCGGACAGGCCAAGGGCAGCAAGGCGCATGCGACGTCTCCCTCTGTCGGAACATCGTGGCGGGCCCTCGGACGGGGCCCATCGACCCGAAGTAACGCGCGCGGGCGGCCGGGCTGTCAACGGGATTTGCGGTGGGCGCCCGTCAGTCGTCGTCGCGCCGCAGCGCCAGCGCGCGCGACGGCACCGTCGCGGGGTCGCCGGGCATCGAGGAATAGGGGTCGGTGATCTCTTCCAGCGTCAGGCCCGGCAGGGCGGCCAGCGCGGTGGCAAAGCCCGCGTCCCACAGCGGCTGCTTGACCGTCAGCACGATCACCCCTCCCGTGCGGGTGATGCGCACCAGTTCCGGCAAGGCCTCGGCCCCCACATGGCCGGTGGTGAAGACGCCGGTGGAGATGACGGCGGCAAAGGCGCCGTCGGCAAAGGGCAGCGGCCCGCCCAGCATCGCCCTGTGCAGCGCCGCGTAGCCGCCCTTGGCGCGGGCGGCGGCCAGCATGCCGTCGGACAGGTCGAGTCCGGTGACAGGGCCGTAGCCCAGGATGCCCAGCCAGGCGCCCAGCGTGCCGGTGCCGCAGCCCGCGTCCAGCACCGGCCCGGCCCCCCGCGGCAGGTGGCGGGCCAGGAGCGCCAGGCCCACGGAGGGATGGCGATACCCCGCGCGGCCCATGTCGGCGTCGTAGTCCGCGGCCCAGGCGTCGTAATGCGCCGCCAGTTCCTGCGGCGAGCCTGCCGCATAGACATCGCCCAAAGCCCCGCCATGCCCCCCGCCATGCCCTGCCGCCATCGCCCGCACTCCCCGCTTTTCCTTGGCCGCAGCCTCGGGCAGGCTGGCGCGGAAGGCAACGGGAGATCGGTGATGGACGCAGGCGAGGCGGCCGAGGTCGCGGGCGTGGCGGCGGGTCTGGGGCTTTCCGGCCCGCCGGAAAGGCTGGGCGGGCTGACCAACCGCGTCTTCCGGGTGGGCGAGGCGATCCTGCGCCTGCCCGGTGCGGGCACCGCGGACTATATCGACCGCGCGGCCGAGGCCGCGGCGGCGCGCGCGGCGGCGGCGGCGGGCGTGGCGCCCGCGGTGCTGCACGCCGATCCCGCGACCGGCGTGATGGTCACCCGCCGCCTGCCCGGCTGCGTGACGATGACGCCGGCCCTGTTCCGCGCCCGCCCCGGCGCCCCCGCCCGCGCCGCCCGGGCGTTGCGCCAGTTGCACCGGTCGGGCCAGGTCTTTCCGGCGCGCTTCGACCTCTGGGCGATGATCGACGGGTATCTGCGGCTGCTGTCGGGCAAGGACGTGGCCCTGCCCCCCGGCTATCATGCGGTGGTGGAGGAGGCGGGCGCCGTGCGCCGCGCCCTGGCCCGCGCGCCCGTCGCGCCGGTCGCCTGCCACTGCGACCCCTTGTGCGAGAACTTCCTCGACACCGGCGCGCGGATGTGGGTGGTGGACTGGGAATATTCGGGGATGAACGATCCGATGTGGGACCTGGGCGACCTGTCGGTCGAGGCGGGCTTCGGCGCGGGGCAGGACGCAGAGATGCTGGCCGCCTATTTCGACGGCCCCGCCCCGGCCGGGGAGGTGGCGCGGATGGTGGTCTGCAAGGCGATGTGCGACCTTCTGTGGACGCTGTGGGGCCTGATCCAGCTTGCCAACGGCAACCCCGCCGACGACTTCCGCGCCTATGCCGACACCCGTTTCGCCCGCTGCCGCGCGCTGATGGCGGCGCCGGGCTTTGCCGGGCATGTGGCGGTGCTGGACCGCGGCTGACGGCAGCTCATGCCGGAAAGCGCAGGGTGACCTTCAGGCCGCGGCCGCCCGGGCCCGCTGTCGCCTCGGCCACTGCCCCCTGCGCGCGGGCGATGTCGCGCACGATCACCAGGCCAAGCCCGTGCCCGTCGGCGGAGGGGCGGGGGATGTCGAGGCCGTCGGGCGGAGCCAGGGCGCGCGCCAGCGCGGCGAGGCGGTCTTGCGGCAGGGGGGGGCCCGTGTCCTCGACGCTCAGCCAGGGCGCGGGCGCGGCACCGGTGCGCAGGGTGACCTCGGCGCCCGGGCCCGCGTGGCGCAGGGCGTTGTCCAGCAGGTTGCGCACCAGTTCCGCCAGCAGCACGGGCTCTGCCGCCACCGTCAGCGCCGCCTCGCCGTCGTAGCCCAGGTCCGACGCCTGCGCCGCCGCCGCGGGCACCGTCTCGCGCGCAAGGTCGCGGGCGAGCGCCGCCACATCCACCGGCTGCAGGGCCGGGCGCGCCCCAGCCGCCTCGACCTGCGCCAGGAGCAGAAGCTGCGCCAGCACCCGTTCCGCCTGCACCAGCGCCGCATCCGCCTTGCCCAGCGCCTCGGCCGCCGCCCCCGCCCCCGGCGCGCGGGCGGCCAGCGCGATCTGGGTGCGGGCGGTGGCCAAGGGCGTGCGGATCTGGTGGTTGGCGTTGCCGGTGAAGGTGCGCAGCGCCGCGATGGCCGAGGCGAGGCGGGCCATGAAGCCGTCGATCGCGGCGACGAGGCCGCCCACCTCCTGCGGGACGGCGGCCTCGACGGGCCGCAGGTCGTGCGGCGGGCGCAGCGCGATGGCGGCGCCCAGCCGGTCGAGCGGGCGCAGCGCCACGCGCGTCGCGATCCAGACGGCGGCGATGGCCGCCGCGATCAGGCCCGCAAAGCGCGCCGCCGACCGCCACAGGATCGACCGCGCCAGCGCCTCCCGCGCACGCGTCGACTCGGCCACCGTCACCGAAATGCGCACCGGCCCCTGCCCGGTGGAGATGTCGCGCGCCAGCGTCGCCGCCCGCACCGGCACGCCGCGCGTCACCTGGTCGGCGAAGGCCGCGGTCTCGGTGCGGGGCACCGTCACCGGTGACAGGTCGGCATAGCCGGTGATCGGCCCGACCGGCCCGTCGACACGGTAGAACACCTGGTCCTGCGCCGCCGAGGACAGCATCGCCAGCGCCGAGAAGGGGATATCCACGTCGAAGCCGCCATCGGCGCTGACCGTCACGCGCTCGGCAATCGCCAGCGCGGCACCGGCCAGGATGCGGTCGGACACGCCCTGCGCGGTGCGCAGCGCCTCGGCCCGGGTATCGACCAGCCCCGCGGCGCCGATCCCCAGCGTGGCCGCCATCAGCCACAGCACCAGCCGCCGCCGGATCGACCCGCCGCGGCCCGGACCCGTCATGCCCCCCCCTGTGGCGGATCGAGGAAGTAGCCGAGGCCCCGCGCCGTGCGCAGGGTAAGCCCGTGCGGCGCCAGCCTGCGGCGCAGGCGGCTGACGTATTGCTCGATGGCATTGTCGGACAGCCCGTCGTCCAGTGTGGTCAGCGACTGGACGATGTGGTCCTTGGTCACCACGCGGCCCGCGCGGGTGAAGAACAGCTCCAGGAGCGCCAGTTCCCGGGCCGGCAGGTCGATCACCTCGCCCCCGGCCCGCACCTGCCGCGCGGTCTGGTCGAAGCTGACCTCGCCCAGCGTCACCACCGCCGCCCGCTGCCCCGCCTGGCGGCGCAGCAGGGACCGCACCCGCGCCTCGAACTCGCGCACGTCGAAGGGCTTGACCATGTAGTCGTCGGCCCCGAGGTCGAGGCCGCGCACCCGTTCCTCGGACGATCCGCGCGCGGTCAGGATCATCACCGCCGCGGGGTTCCTGCGCGCCCGCATCGCGCGCAGCACCGACAGCCCGTCCATCTGCGGCAGGTTGAGGTCGAGGATCACCAGGTCGAAGCGTTCCGCCGCCGCCAGCGCCTCGGCCGAGGCGCCGTCGGGCGCGCGGTCCACCGCATAGCCCGACCCCGCCAGCAGCGCCGAAAGCGCCTCGGCCAGCGGGGTGTCGTCCTCGACAAGCAGGATGCGCATGATGCAGGCGTAGCGCGGGGCATCCGGCCTGCCAAGACGGTTGTCCGGCCGGGGGGCGGATGGCAGGCTGCGGGAATGATCCGGCGCCTGATCCTGCTGGCCGCGCTGGCCGCCCCCGCGGCGGCCGAGACGACCGTGTTTCCCGCGCCGGAGGCCGAGACGGCGCGGCTGCGCGTGTATTCCTCGCTCGACGCCCGGCTGGCCGCGCCGCTGGTGGCGGCGTTCCAGGCACAGGCGCCGGGGGTGGCGGTGGTCTACGAAGACCTGCTGACCGGCGAAATCGCCGCCCGCGTGGTGCAGGAGACCGACGCCGGCGCCGCGACGGCGGACCTGATCCTGTCCTCGGCCATGGACCAGGTGGTGAAGCTGGCCAACGACGGCTACGCCCTGCCGGTGGACCGGCCCGAGGCGCAGGGCTGGCCCGGATGGGCATCGTGGCGCGACATGGCCTTTGCCTTGACCTTCGAGCCCGCGGTGATCGTCTACTACCGCCCGTCCTTTCCCGCCGGCCCCCCCGACACCCGCGCCGCGCTGATCGAGTGGCTGGCCGGGGCGCCGCCCGGGCAGATCGCCACCTATGACATCGAGCGGGCGGGCGTGGGATACCTGTTCCTGGCCCGCGACCGCGAGCATTTCGCCGACATCTGGACCCTGGTCGAGGCGATGGGGCGGGCGGGCGTGCAGGTCTTTCCGACCAGCCAGGAGATCATCGACCGCGTGGCCGACGGGCGGATCGCGCTCGGCTACAACATCCTGGGGCCCTATGCGGCGGAAGAGGCGGCGCGGCGGCCGACGCTGGGGGTGGCGCTGCCCGCGGATTTTGCCGTGGTCATCGCGCGGGCGGCGCTGGTGCCGCGGGCGGCGCGGGATGCGGCGCTGGGGGCGGACTTCCTGGGCTTCCTTTTGTCGGCCGAAGGGCAGGAGGTGCTGGCCAGCCGCCTGCGCCTGCCCGCGGTGCGCCCCGGCGTGGGCGGGGCCGACAGCGCCGATGCGATGCTGGCGCTGTATGGCGAAAGGCTGCGGCCGGTGCCGATGTCGCCGGGGCTGCTGGCCTACCTCGACCAGGCCAGGCGCGCGGCGGTCCTGCGGCGCTGGCACGCGGCGCTGGCGGGGCGGGACTGAACGCGTCAGGTTGGTGACAGCTTGGCATGCAAGGTGCATGATCGACAGCGGCCTGCCGAGGAGGGCGGGCCCGCGGTCGGCAATCGACGGGCGCACGAGGCGCCCGCAGGGAGGAGAGACCACGATGAAACACGCCATCCTTGGCGCGGCGCTTGCCGTTGCGCTGACCGTTCCGGCCTTCGCGCAGGACTACACGATCATGGCCCCGGCCAACCCCGGCGGCGGCTGGGACAGCACCGCCCGCACCATGCAGGAGGTGATGCAGGCGGAGGGCATCGCCGCGAGCGTCGAGGTGATCAACGTCCCCGGCGCGGGCGGCACCGTGGGCCTGGCGCAGTTCGCCAGCCAAAGCGCGGGCGATGCGTCCAAGCTGATCGTCGGCGGCTATGTCATGGTCGGCGCGATCCTGACCAACGCAAGCCCGGTGACGCTGGCCGACGTGACCCCCATCGCGCGCCTGACCGGCGAATACGAGGGCATCGCCGTTTCGGCCTCGTCCGACATCCAGACCATCGGCGACCTGATGGACCGGCTGAAGGCCGACCCGGGGTCGGTCAGCTGGGGTGGCGGTTCGGCGGGGGGCGTGGACCACATCGTCGTGGGCCTGCTGGCCAAGGCCGCGGGCGTCGATCCGACCAAGATCAACTACATCGCCTTTTCCGGCGGCGGCGAGGCGCTGGCGGCGATCCTGGGCAACCAGGTGACGGTGGGCATTTCGGGCATCGGCGAGTTCAACGAACAGGTCAAGGCGGGCACCATGCGCTTCCTCGCCGTGAGCTCCGAAGACCGGCTTGACGGCATCGACGCGCCCACGCTCAAGGAGGCGGGCTATGACGTCGTGGTGCAGAACTGGCGCATGGTCGCCGCGGCGCCGGGGCTGGACGAGGCCGGGAAGGCCAAGGTGATGGCCGACATCGAGAAGCTGAACGCCTCGGCGGGCTGGCAGGCGGCGCTGGCCAGCAAGGGCTGGGCCAACACCTACCTGGCCGGCGACGCCTTCAAGGCGCAGCTGGAGACGGAAATCGCCGCCACGACCGCGGTCCTGCGCGACATCGGCCTGGTGCAATGACCGAGCGCGACGGGATCGGCGTGCCGATCCGCCAGCGCCGCCCCCTCGGGGCGGCGCTGGTCATCGCGGGCGGACTGGCCGCCGTCGCCCTGGTGATGCTGTGGGATGCGGCGGGGCTGAAGCAGGACGGCGGCTATGCCGGCGTGGGCCCGGCGGATGTGCCGCGGCTGGTGGCCTACGGGCTGCTTGTGCTGGCCGCGATGACGGTCGTGGCGGGCCTCAGGGGCGACATGCCGCAGCCCGAGGCGCAGGAGCCCGCGCCGCTTCTGTGGATGCTCGGGGGTCTGGGCGGGCAGCTCGTGCTGCTGCACCCCGCCGGTTTCGCGATCGCGGGCGCGGTCCTGTTCGGCTGCACCGCCCGCGCCTTCGGCCGCCGCCCGCTGTGGCTGACCACGGGCATCGGCCTTGTGCTGGCGCTGCTGGTCTACGGCGTCTTCGACCGCCTGCTGAAGCTGAACCTGCCCGGCGGCCCCATCGAGCGCGCCCTGTTCGGAGGCTGAGGGACGATGGAGAGCCTGTCGCTGCTGTTCCAGGGCCTGTCGGTCGCGCTGGACCCGCTGATCCTGATGTATGCGCTGATCGGGGTGACGCTTGGCACCGCGGTGGGCGTGCTGCCCGGGATCGGCCCGGCGCTGACGGTGGCGCTGCTCTTGCCGGTGACTTACGGGCTGGACCCGGCGGGGTCGCTCGTGATGTTCGCGGGGATCTACTACGGCGGGATGTATGGCGGCTCGACCACCTCGATCCTGCTCAACACGCCGGGCGAAAGCGCCTCGATCGTCACCGCCATCGAGGGCAACCAGATGGCCCGCCAGGGCCGCGGCGGCCCGGCGCTGGCGACCGCCGCCATCGGCAGTTTCGTCGCCGGGCTGATCGCCACGCTGCTGCTCGCGTTCCTTGCGCCGCATGTCGTCAAGCTCGCGCTGACGCTGGGACCGCGGGACTACTTCGCGCTGATGGTGCTGGCCTTCGTCACCGTCTCGGCGGCCTTCGGCGAAAGCGCCTTGCGGGGGCTGACGTCCCTCTTCATCGGCCTCGCGCTCGCCAGCGTGGGGATCGACCAGCTGACGGGTGCGGCACGGCTGTCCTTCGGGGTGCCGCAGCTCTTGGACGGGATCGAGGTCACCACGCTGGCGGTCGCCATGTTCGCGCTTGGCGAGGCCTTCTTCGTCGCCGGCCGCCGCGGCCCGCCGGATGCGCTGCACGCGGTCAAGGGGCAGGTGGCGATGACGCGGGCCGACTGGGGCCGGTCCTGGAAGGCCTGGCTGCGCGGCACCTTCATCGGCTTTCCCATCGGGTCGATGCCCGCGGGCGGGGCGGATGTGGCGTCCTTCCTGTCCTATGCCGCGGAACGCAAGCTGACCCGCCACCCCGAGGAATTCGGACACGGCGCCATCGAGGGCGTGGCGGGGCCCGAGGCCGCGAACAACGCCGCCGCCGCGGGCACGCTGGTGCCGCTGCTGACGCTGGGCCTGCCGACGACGGCGACGGCGGCGATCATGCTGGCGGGGTTCCAGCAGTTCGGCCTGCAACCGGGGCCGCTGCTGTTCGTCACCAATGCCGAGCTGGTCTGGGGCCTGATCGCGAGCCTTCTCATCGCCAACGTCATGCTCGTGGTGCTGAACCTGCCGCTGATCGGTCTGTGGATCCGCCTGCTGACGGTGCCGCGGCACTGGCTTTACGCAGGGATCCTGCTGTTCGCGACCTTGGGCACCATCGGGGTCAACCCTTCGCCGGTGGAACTGGGGATGCTGATCTTGTTCGGCGTGCTGGGCTACGGGATGCGGCTTTACGGCTATCCCATCGCGCCGGTGGTGGTGGGCCTGATCCTGGGGCCGATGGCGGAACAGCAGTTGCGCCGGGCGCTGGCGATCGCGCAGGGCGACTGGACGACGCTGGTCTCGACGCCCGTTTCGGCCACGCTGCTGGGGCTGGCGGCGCTGTTCCTGGTGGTGCCCGCGGTGATGCGGCTGCGCGGGCGGGGCGACGTGCTGCGGCAGGTGGGCGGCGACAGCGACTGAGCGGCGTCAGCGCAGGTAGAGCCCCTCGTAGATCGGGCCGAGCGTCTCGGTCTCGAACAGGGACGACACCGAGGTGCCGTTCCAGATGTTCAGGATCGCCTGCGCGAAGACCGGCGCCGTCGGCACGATGCGGATGTTCGCGGCACCGCGCACCTTGTCGGACGGCTCGATCGAATCGGTGATGACCAGCGACTTCATCACCGACCCGCCCACGCGTTCCACCGCCGGGCCCGACAGCACGCCGTGGGTGATGTAGCTGTGCACCTCGACCGCGCCGCCCGCCAGCAGCACCTCGGCCGCCTTGCACAGCGTCCCGGCGGTGTCGCAGATGTCGTCGACGATCAGGCAGGTCTTGCCGCGCACGTCGCCGATCACCGTCATCTCGGCCACTTCGCCCGCCTTTTCGCGCCGCTTGTCCACGATGGCCAGCGGCGCCCCGATGCGCTGTGCCAGTTCGCGGGCCCGCGCGACGCCGCCCACGTCCGGCGAGACGACCATCAGGTCGCCCATGCGGCCCTTGAAGTGATGCTCGATGTCCAGCGCAAAGATCGGCGCGGCATAGAGGTTGTCGACCGGCATGTCGAAGAAGCCCTGGATCTGCGCCGCATGCAGGTCGAGCGTCAGGATGCGGTCCACCCCCGCCTGGGTGATCAGGTTCGCCACCAGCTTGGCGCTGATCGGCGTGCGCGCCTTGGCCCGGCGGTCCTGCCGGGCATAGCCGAAGTAGGGGATCACGGCGGTGATCCGCGCCGCCGACGACCGGCGCAGCGCGTCACACATGATGAGCAGTTCCATCAGGTTGTCGTTCGCCGGGTTCGAGGTCGGCTGGATGACATACATGTCCTCGCCGCGGACGTTCTCGAACACCTCGACGAAGATCTCCTGGTCGTTGAAGCGTTCGACCCGCGCATCGACCAGCGACACCTGCATGCCGCGGTGCATGCTCATCCGCCGCGCGATGGCGCGCGCGAGCGACAGGTTGGCATTGCCGGAGATCAGCTTGGGCTCGGTCAGCGCGGGCATGGGGCCTCCGGGGCGCGCGGGGAATCGCGTTGGCGTCGCTGTAGCACCGGGCCCGGGCCGCGACAAACGCGGGCTGTCATGCGGCGCCCCCCCGCGCTAGACTGGCCGCGATGTCCGCGCCCGACGCCACGACCGAAGTCGCCCTGCGGCTGGGTGCCTTCCTGGGCCTGTTCGCCGTCTTCGCCCTGTGGGAGGCGCGCGCGCCCGCCTGGGCGCGGCAGCGCCCGCGGGGGCGGCGGTGGGGGACCAACATCGCGCTGGTGGTGCTGGACACGCTGGCCCTGCGGGCGATGGCGCTGGTCCTGCCGCTTTTGGCGGTGGGTGCGGCGGTGGACGCGCAGGCGCAGGGCTGGGGGCTGTTCAACGCCCTTGCCTGGGACGGCCGGGCCGAGGGCCTGCTGGCGGTGCTGCTGTTCGACCTGTGCATCTGGCTGCAGCATCTGGTGACCCACAAGGTGCCGCTGTTCTGGCGGTTCCACCGCGTCCACCACGCCGACCGCGACATGGACGTGACCACCGCGCTGCGGTTCCATCCGGCGGAAATCCTCGCCTCGATGGGGGTGAAGATCGGGCTCGTCTACCTGCTGGGCCCGAGCCCCTGGGCGGTCGTGGCCTTCGAGGTGCTGCTGAGCGCGACCGCGCTGTTCTCGCACGCCGCGCTGTGGCTGCCGGAAGGGCTGGAGCGGCGGCTGCGCTGGGTGATGGTGACGCCGGGGATGCACCTCGTGCACCATTCGGACAGGCGGGACGAGCACGATTCGAACTATGGCTTCTGCCTGTCGGTCTGGGACCGGCTGTTCGGGACGCTGAAGGCGGGACGGCTGGGCGAGACGGGGTTGCAGTGGCAGGAGGGGCCTGACCGGCTGGGCTGGTCGCTCCGGCTGCCGTTCCGCTAGCGGCTGGCGTCGCAGCGGGGGTTTCACACCCCCGCACCCCCGTGGGATATTTGGGAAGAGATGATGGGGCTGGACGACATCGGGGCACGGCTGGCGGCGCATCGGCTGGAGGTGCTGGGGGGCTTTCCGGTCGGGGACGGCGAGGACGGCTTTCCGGCGGGCACGCGCACGCTTCTGATGGTCGGCCCGGGCCCCGGCTTCTGGCCGCATGTGACGGCGGCGGCGGACTGGACCCTGGCCGACCCCCTGGACCGATGGTCGCGGCAGGTGATCGGCGGGTTGGCCTGCGACCTAGGCGCCAAGGCGCTGTTCCCCTTCGGCGGGCCGCCGCATCACCCGTTCTACCGCTGGGCGCTGCGCACGGGCCGGGTCTGGGAAAGCCCGGTGAAGCTGCTGGTCCACGACAGCCAGGGCCTGTGGGTCAGCTTTCGCGGCGCCCTGGCGCTGAGGGAGGACGTGGCGGCGCCCGCGGGCCCGTCGCCCTGCACGGGTTGCCCGGCGCCCTGCCTGACGGCCTGCCCGGCAGGGGCGCTGACCGGCGCGGGCTATGACGTGCCGGGCTGCCACCGCCTGCTCGACTCGGCCGAGGGCGCGGACTGCCTTGGCGGCGGCTGCCGCGTGCGGCGCGCTTGCCCCGCGTCACAGCGATATGACAGGATGCCGGGGCAGAGCGCCTACCACATGGCGCGGTTCCATCCCGGGGGAAACGGATGAAGCGGCTGATCCTGACGCGGCATGCGAAATCGTCCTGGGACGATCCACTGACGCCCGACCACGACCGCCCGCTGAACGAACGCGGCAAGGCGGCGGCGGCGGATCTGGGCCAGTGGCTGGCCAGCCGCGACTATGTGCCGGGCGAGGTGCTGTGTTCCGACGCGCTGCGCACGCGCAGGACGTTCTCCGGCATCGCCCCTGCCCTGCCGGGGGCACCGGTGCTGGCGCTGAAGCCCGCGCTCTACCACGCGGGCCCGGACGTGATGCTGGCGGTGCTGCGCCATGCCGCGGCGGACTGCGTGATGATGATCGGTCACAACCCCGGCATCGCCGAATTCGCCGCAAGGCTGGTGCAGCGCGCGCCGGTCAATCCGGAATTCGGGCGCTATCCGACGGGGGCGACCCTGGTGGCCGATTTCCCGGCGGAGAATTGGGGCGATGTCGCGTTCGGGACCGGGGTGACGGTCGATTTCGTGGTGCCGCGGGAACTGGTGGGATAGGCGAGGCGGGGCGTCCCCCGCCCAGCGCGCGTGCCGTCAGTCGCCACGCGACAGGCGGGCGTGGATCAGTCCCCTGACCAGAGGCCAGCCGAAAAGCGCAGCCATCGCGATGGCGCCGAAGACCACGTTGCCGGCCTCCGGGTGCGGTGGCGACGCCAGAAGCCAGGGCAGCATCGCGACGATGCTGGCGGCCAGCGCCGCAACCAGCGCCCCGACCATCGCGCCATGTGCCCAGACCGGACGATTCCCGCCAAACAGCGCAAGATGCAGGCCGCAGAGGATCACCGGCGCGCTGATGCCCAGCATGCCGAACACGCCAAAGGCCAGGCCCCAGCCGGCCGGCGCATCACCGATGATGAACATCGCGCCGATCACGTAATAGGCGGCGGCGAAAACCGCCATGGCCAGTCCGGCAAGGACGCGGAAAGCGCGCATGCCGCGTGGTCAATGCCCCAGGATCTGGCTGAGGAACAGCTTGGTCCGGTCGCTCCTGGGGTTCGAGAAGAACTCCTTCGGCTCGTTCTGTTCGACGATCTGGCCCTGGTCCATGAAGATCACGCGGTTGGCGACGGCCTGGGCAAAGCCCATCTCGTGGGTGACGCAGAGCATCGTCATGCCCTCCTGCGCCAGCTCGATCATGGTATCGAGGACCTCCTTGATCATCTCGGGGTCGAGCGCGGAGGTGGGTTCGTCGAACAGCATGATGCGCGGCTTCATGCAGAGCGACCGCGCGATGGCCACGCGCTGCTGCTGGCCGCCGGAAAGCTGGCCGGGATACTTCAGCGCCTGTTCGGGGATCTTCACCTTGCGCAGGAAGTGCATGGCGATTTCCTCGGCCTCTTTCTTCGGGGTCTTGCGGACCCAGATCGGGGCGAGCGTGCAGTTTTCCAGGATCGTCAGGTGCGGGAACAGGTTGAAGTGCTGGAACACCATCCCGACCTCGGAGCGCACCTTGTCGATGTTCTTGAGGTCGTTGGTCAGTTCCGTGCCGTCCACGACGATCTGGCCCTGCTGGTGTTCCTCCAGCCGGTTGATGCAGCGGATCAGCGTCGACTTGCCCGACCCTGACGGCCCGCAGATGACGATGCGTTCGCCCTTGTAGACGGTCATGTTGATGTCGCGCAGGACGTGGAACGTCCCGTACCACTTGTTCATCGCGGCGATCTGCACCGCGACCTCGTCGGTGACCTTCATTGCGGCTTCGGCCATGGCGTGCCCCCCTAGTGGCGGTCGGTCTTGAGCTTGCGTTCGAGGTACATCGAGTACCGCGACATGCCGAAGCAGATGACGAAGAAGATGGCGCCCACGAAGATGTAGGGTTCCCAGTAGATGCCCTTCCAGGCGATATCGGCGCGCACGATCTGGGTGATGCCCTTCAAGGGGTCCATCAGACCCACGAAGGCGACCAGCGTGGTGTCCTTGAACAGGCCGATGAAGGTCGAGACGATCGAGGGGATCGAGACCTTGAGCGCCTGCGGCAGCACGATCAGCCGCTGCGCCCGCCAGTAGTCAAGGCCGAGCGCATCCGCCGCCTCGTACTGGCCGCGCGGCAGGGCCGCGAGGCCGCCGCGGATCACTTCGGCCAGGTAGGCGGCGGCGAACAGCGTCACCAGGATGATGACGCGCAGGATGATGTCGAAGTTGGTGTTGGGCGGCAGGAAATACTGCAGCAGCAGGGATGCGGTGAACAGGAGCGTGATCAGCGGCACGCCGCGGATGAACTCGATGAAGCCCACCGACAGCGTCTTCACGATCAGCATGTCGGACTGTCGCCCCAGCGCCAGCAGGATGCCGAGCGGCAACGAGAAGGCGATGCCGGTGACGCCGATCACGATGGCCAAGAGGAAGCCGCCGAACTGGTCACTGTCGATGGGGATCAGGCCGAAGGGGATGGCGGCGGACAGCGCCTCGACCACCGCCTCGTCGACATAGAGCCACCAGAGCACGGCCGCGACCATGCCCGCACCCGCGCCCGGCGCCAGCCCGATCACGGGCGAGGCCAGGCGGAACACGGCGTAGAGCACGACAAAGCCGGCCAGCGCCACGACGGGCCCCCAGACCGACCCGCCCCACAGCAGCCAGAAGCACAGCGCCGGATACAGCGCGGTGAAGACCAGCAGGCGTCCCGGCTGCACCTGCGCCAGCGCCATAAGGCCCGCAACCAGCGCCATCGCCATCACGAAGGGCAGCGCGGGCGTTGCGGCCAGCCACAGCGTGACCAGCAGGAAGGCCGCGACCACGCCCAGGATTCCGGTCAGGCTGCGAATCTGGCCCGCAAACAGCACCGGCGCCAGTGCAACCCCCAGGAAGCCGAAGGCGCTGATCGGGCGCCAGTATTCGGCGGGCGGGTAGAAGCCGAAGATGAACTGGTGCCAGCGTTCGCGGATCATCGCCCAGCAGGCGCCCGAGGCGTCCGGGCCTGCGGCCTGCGCCACGATCTCGCGGCACTGGCCGAGACTTTCGGCAACCCAGACCCCGTTCAGCCACCACGGCAGCGCCGCCGAGACCAGCAGGTAGATCGCGAGCAGCCCGACCAGCGTCAGGATGGTGTTGAACGGGCCGGAGAACAGGTTCTCGCGCACCCACTTGATCGCGCCGCGTTCGCCGACGGGCGGCGGGGCGGGCGGCAGGATCTGCGTGCGGACGAAGGCCTCGGTCATGGCTCAGCGCACCTTCAGCTGGACGGAGGTGTTGTAGATGTTCATGACGACCGAGATGGTCAGGCTGATCGTCAGGTAGATCAGCATCATCAGGAGCATGCTCTCGAGTTCCCGGCCCGTCTGGTTCAGCGTGATGCCCCCCAGCGTGCCGCGCAGGTCGAGATAGGACACGGCGATGCCCAGCGAGGTGTTCTTGGTCAGGTTCAGGAACTGGCTGATCAGCGGCGGGATGATGACGCGCAGGGCCTGGGGCAGGATGATCAGGTTCATCGTGCGCCCCGGGCGCAGGCCGAGCGCGAAGGCCGCCTCGGACTGGCCGCGGCTGATCGCCATGATGCCCGCGCGCACGATTTCGGCGATGAAGGCCGCAGTATACAGCACCAGCGCGATCAGCAGCGCGGTAAAGGAATGCGGGATCGTCAGCCCGCCCTGGAAGTTGAAGCCCTTGAGCGCCGGGTAGTCGAGGTTGAAGCCCATCGCCACCAGCAGGACGATGATCGGCGCGAACAGGACCAGCAGCGACTTCCACCATGTCACCGGGCGCACCCCGGTTGCCTCCTGCATGGCGCGCGCCGCGGCCACCAGGCGGCGGCTCACCCAGACCGACCCCGCCAGCACGGCGATGATCGCCAGCAGCGTCAGGTTCAGCGAAAACGGCCCGGCGTCCACCGTGGGCAGGCCTCGGCCGAACACCGGCCAGGGCAGCGAGGTGCCGCGGTTGGTGATCGCCACGCTGTCGTTGAGCAGCATCGACGCTTCGGCCGCCTGCCCGGCGGCCGCCATCTCGTCGGTGACGCGGAAGGCGTTGGGGGCGGGCGTGACCTCGGACAGGATGACGTAGGAAAGGAGGATCCACAGCAGCAGCGGCACGTTGCGGAACATCTCGACGTAGACGGTCATCAGCCGCGACACGAGCCAGTTCTTCGACAGCCTGAGGACGCCGATCAGCACGCCCAGCACGGTGGCCAGGATGCAGCCCAGCACCGCCACGGCCAGCGTGTTCAGAAGGCCCACCAGCAGGGCGCGGAAATGCGTGCTGTCGTTGGTATAGGGGATCAGCTGCTGGTTGATGTCATAGCCGGCACGCTGCCACAGGAACCCGAAATTGAACTCCTTGCCGCGGATCGCCAGGTTCTGGATCGTGTTGTTCAGAAGCCAGGCCACGCCCAGCATGAACAGGATCAGCACGAAAAGCTGGATCGTGTAGGACCGGTAGCGCGTGTCGTAGATGAGCATCGAAAGCCGAAAGCGCTGTTTCGGCACGTCGGCGGCAATCGCCATGGCTTCCCCCTGTCTGGCGCCCGGGGCGTTCCGGCTGGTCCCGGATGCGGCGGGGTCTGATGCCCCTGGCCCGTGCGTCGGCCGTTCTGGATCGGTCCTGAAACGGACCGGGGGCGCCCTTGTGCGGCGCCCCCGGCTGTGTCGGTCTCAGCGGAACGGCGGGGCGTACTGCAGCCCCCCTTGCGTCCACAGCGCGTTCAGGCCGCGCGCCAGGTTGATCGTGGTGCCTTCGCCGATGTTGGCGGCGAAGATCTCGCCGTAGTTGCCGGTCGCCATGATGGCGTTCTTGAACGCGTCGGCCGACAGGCCGAACTTGACGCCCATGTCACCCGACACGCCCAGCAGGCGCTTGACTTCCTCGTCCGCGGTCGAGGTCGCAACTTCGGCCACGTTGGCCTTGGTGATGCCCTTTTCCTCGGCGATCAGCAGCGCGTAGTAGGTCCAGCGGACGATGTCGCCCCAGTTGTTGTCGCCATGGCGGACAACCGGGCCAAGCGGTTCCTTCGAGATGATCTCGGGCAGGATGACGTGGTTGCCGGCATCCGGCATCGTCGCACGGCTGGCGGCCAGGCCCGAGGCGTCGGTGGTATAGGCGTCGCAGGCGCCGGCCAGATACTGGCGCTGCGCTTCCGAATCGTCGGCCACCGTGACCGGCGTGTAGCTGATGTTGTTCTGCTTGAAGAAGTCGGCGAGGTTCAGTTCGGTCGTGGTGCCGGTCTGGATGCAGACGGTGGCGCCGTCGAGTTCCTTGGCCGAGGACACGCCGAGGTCCTTCTTCACCATGAAGCCCTGGCCGTCGTAGTAGTTCACGGCCACGAAATCGAGCGCCAGTTCGCTGTCGCGCGTGGCGGTCCAGGTCGAGTTGCGGACCAGCAGGTCGACTTCGCCCGACTGCAGCGCGGTGAAGCGGGTTTCGCCGGTGGTCGGCACGAACTTGACCTTGGTCGCGTCGCCGAAGATCGCCGCCGCCAGCGCGCGGCAGATGTCGACGTCGAACCCGGTCCAGTTGCCCGAGGCGTCGGGCGCGCCGAAACCGGTCAGGCCGGTGTTCGAGCCGCAGATCAGCTCGCCGCGGGCCTTCACGGCCTCGAGCGTCGCCTGCGCCTGCGCCGCCGTGGCGGTGAGGCCGAGCGCGGCAAGCGTGGCCAGCCATTTCATCTTGGTCATGGGTACCTCTTCCTGATGGACCGCTGCCGGAGACCGGCGCGGCTATTGCTCCCTGGGTCCGCCCCCGTTGGAACGGCACTTAGCGCGAAGGTGGAACCCCTCGCCGCATCTGGCCTTTTCGTCTGAACCGCACCCACCGGTCAAGGGCAACCGGCGGACGGGCGGAACTTTGCAATAAAACAGACGCTTGGCCCCCGTGCCGAAACCACGGGCAACTCCGCACAGGAATTCAGCAATCTTGTGAGCCACACAAGTCCGAGAATCGCCCCGCCGCGGCCATGTCGGCGGCCTTGCGTGCAGCGGATTCGGCGGCCTCGTCGTCGGCGCCCCAGTGGTCGGTCTGCCAGTCCTCGTCGATCCGCGACAGCGCGAAGGCCCCGGCGGCGCCCAGCCGCCCGGCCTGCACGGCAAGGCCCAGCACCAGCGAGCCGCTGATCGCCACGAGGTCGTGCAGCGCGGCCAGCGCGAAGGGCCCGCGCGCCGCCACCGCGGCCGTCAGGGCCGCCAGCGCCTGCGGCGGCTGGGCTACGGGGATGACGCCCGTGGTGACGGTCAGGCGCGCCGAAAGGGTCTCTGCGGCCCAGTCGAGCAGCGGATCCCACCCCGCCGCCTGCCGTGCCACCAGACCGGCCGGACCGGCGGCACGGTAGCACAGCAGGTCCGACGCACCATAGAGAGCCACCACCTCGGCCACCTCGGCCCGCTGCGGCGCAACCTTGTCCAGCGCAGAATTGGCCAGCCGCGTCAGCGGCATGGTTCCGGGATCGACCTCGCCCCCTTGCGCCGCCCACTCCGCGGCCACCGCTGCGGCCAGCGCCTGCGACGGCAGGCGCAGCGTCGCCCTGGCGGGCGTCCGCACCGCGCGGCCATCGAGCCGGACCGACCAGCCATCCGCCTCGGCCACCGCCTCGGCCGCGGTCCAGAAGACCCTGCGCGCCCAGCCGGTCATCCTGCCGCCGTCCCCGTGCAAAGGCCGGGCACCGGGCGGCCCCCTCTCCCCTCGCGGGGAGGGAAAGGGGGAGGGGGGACCCCGCGCCCGGCCGCGCACCCCCCCACCCCATCCCTCCCCCACGAGGGGGGAGGGGGGCACCCTGCCCCGGCATCCCTCGGCCGTGCCATCCGCCTCAGTCCCGCCGCGGGAAGGGGTCGGCGGGCACCTCGCCCTCGGCCCAGTCGAACAGCGCCCAGGTGCGCGCCATGTGGTCGGGCAGCGGCGCGGTCACGGTGAGGGGTTTCTTCGTCACCGGGTGCTCGATGGAGATCGACCGGGCGTGCAGGTGCAGCTTGCGGCTGACATCGCCGCCCAGGCCCGCGCCCCAGCCGTCGCCCGGATTGTCCTGCCCCGAGCCGCCATACTTGCCGTCGCCGATGATCGGGTGCCCGATCTCGGCCATATGGGCGCGCAACTGGTGGGTGCGGCCGGTGACCGGCTCCAGCGCCACCCAGGCCAGCCGCTGCCCGGCGTTGGCAAGCGTGGCATAGTCCGTCTGCGACCGCTTGGCCTCCGGGTAGTCCGAGGCCCTGGCGGGGTGGATCGCCAGCATCTTCTCGCCTTCACCCCCCCGCCCGTGGCCGGGGGCCTTCATCAGCGCATACTTGACGCTGCCGTTCTTCGGGCTGGGTACTCCGGCCACGGCGGCCCAGTAGATCTTGCGCGTCAGCCGGTGGCGCAGCGCCTCGGACAGGGCGCGCGCCACGCGGTCGGTGCGCGCCAGCATCAGGACACCCGAGGTGTCCTTGTCCAGCCGGTGCACGAGCTTCGGCCGGTCCTTGTAGTCGAACATCAGGGCCGCGGTCAGGCCATCCACGTGGCGTTCCCCCTGCCCCGAGCCGCCCTGCGAGGCGAGGCCGGGCGGCTTGTTCAGGATGATCAGGTGCTGGTCGCGGAACAGGACCGCATCCTGCACCATCCGCGCGTCAGAGGGGGTCAGCCCGCCGTTCGGCGGCGGCGGCGCCTCGCCCTGCGGCAGGGGCGGCACGCGGATCACCATGCCGGGCGCCACGCGATCGGACGCCTTCACCCGCCCGCCATCCACTCGCACCTGGCCGGTGCGGCACAGCTTTTCCACCGTCCCCTGGGTGACCTGCGGAAACCGGCGCTTGAACCAGCGGTCGAGACGCTGTTCGCCCTCCTCCTCGGTCACCTCCAGCAGCTGGACGCTCATGCCCAGCCCCTCGCTGCGACCATGCCGAGCGCCAGCGCGGCGATGGACAGCCCGACCGACAGCCCGACATAAAGCGCCGCCGCCCCCTGGTCACCGCGCTCCCACAGGCAGACGGCATCCAGAGAAAAGGCCGAGAAGGTGGTGAACCCGCCCAGAACCCCTGTCATCAGGAGCGGCGAAAGGCGCCCCTCGCGGGTCATCACGATGAACAGCACGCCCATCGCAAAGCTGCCCGCGACGTTGACCACGAGCGTGCCGAGCGGAAACCCCGGCAGGCAGGCGCGCGCCACGCCTGCGGTGACGAGAAACCGCGCCATCGACCCGATGGCACCGCCGACGGCGACCTGAAGAAGCGTTCCGACCATGCCCCGCCCCTTGGTCACTTGCGTTGCCCGAGTCAATCCGTGTCCGGCCCTTCCCCCCAACCGGTCATCCGCCCCCGGCGTCTGACGTTTATTGCGTGCCTTCGGCACATTCCTTTCATCTCGCCTGCGGGGCCTGAAGAAGGCCCCT
>CAZCPY010000005.1:0-45715 GCA_964499865.1 uncultured Rhodobacterales bacterium
GACGGCGACGTGCAGTCCGACATCGTGGCGCAGGGCTTCGGCTCGCTCGGCCTGATGACCTCGGTGCTGATGACCCCCGACGGCAGGATCGTCGAGGCCGAGGCGGCGCACGGCACCGTGACCCGCCACTACCGCGAGCATCAGAAGGGCAAGCAGACCTCGACCAACTCCATCGCGTCGATCTACGCCTGGACCGGGGGCCTCAAGCACCGCGCGACGCTGGATGGAAATGACGCGCTGATGCGCTTTGCCACCACGCTGGAAAAGGTGACGGTCGATGCCGTCGAAGACGGCCACATGACCAAGGACCTGGCCCTGCTGGTCGGCCCCGACCAGAAATGGCTGACCACCATCGGCTATCTGGAGAAGGTGGACGAATACCTGAACCGGGCGCTGGCGGGCTGACGCGCTGGCTCTGGCCTTTCCCGGGTGCGCCCGCTAAGTGCGCGGCGAACCCGGGAGACGCGCGTCATGGACATCCGCAACATCGCCATCATCGCGCACGTCGACCATGGCAAGACCACGCTGGTGGACGAACTGCTCAAGCAGTCCGGCGCCTTCCGCGAGGGCCAGCAGGTCGCCGAACGGGCGATGGATTCCAACGACATCGAACGCGAACGCGGGATCACCATCCTGGCCAAGTGCACGAGCGTCGAATGGAAGGGCACGCGCATCAACATCGTGGACACCCCCGGCCACGCCGATTTCGGCGGCGAGGTGGAGCGCATCCTGTCGATGGTGGACGGCGTCTGCCTGCTGGTGGATGCCGCCGAAGGCCCGATGCCGCAGACGAAATTCGTGCTGGCCAAGGCGCTGGCGCTCGGCCTGCGCCCGATCGTGGTGCTGAACAAGGTCGACAAGCCCGACGCCGAACCCGACCGCGCGCTGAACGAGGTCTTCGACCTGTTCGCCAACCTCGGCGCCGACGACGACCAGCTCGATTTCCCGCATGTCTATGCCTCGGGCCGCTCCGGCTGGGCGGACGCCGAACTGGACGGCCCGCGCAAGGACCTGTCCGCCCTGTTCGACCTGGTGGTGCGCCACGTCGCCCCGCCCGGACAGATCGGCCGCGAGGACGAGCCCTTCCGCATGCTCGCCACCACGCTCTCGGCCGACCCCTACATCGGCCGCATCCTGACGGGCCGGATCGAAAGCGGCCGCGTCGCCACCGGCGCCGCACTCAAGGCGCTGTCGCGCACCGGCGAGCGGATCGAGCAGTTCCGCGTGACCAAGGTGCTGGCCTTCCGCGGCCTGTCGCAGACGGCGGTGGACGAGGCGAGCGCGGGCGACATCATCACGCTGGCGGGGATGACGAAGGCCACCGTGGCCGACACGCTCTGCGCGCCGGAGGTGGAAGACGCCCTGCCCGCCCAGCCGATCGACCCGCCCACGATCACCGTGACCTTCGGCATCAACGACAGCCCGCTGGCGGGGCGCGACGGGTCCAGGGTGCAGTCCCGCGTGATCCGCGACCGGCTCTTGCGCGAGGCGGAAACCAACGTCGCGATCAAGGTCGCCGACACGCCGGGCGGCGAGGCCTTCGAGGTTTCGGGCCGCGGCGAACTGCAGATGGGCGTGCTGATCGAGAACATGCGCCGCGAGGGCTTTGAACTCTCGATCAGCCGCCCCCGCGTGATCCTGCGCGAGGAGGATGGCGAAAGGCTGGAGCCGGTCGAGGAGGTCATCGTCGATGTCGATGACGAATACACCGGCGCCGTGATCGACAAGCTGACCGGCGAGCGGCGCGGCGACCTGGTGGAGATGAAGCCCGCGGGCGCGGGCAAGACGCGGATCATCGCCCATGTGCCTTCGCGCGGGCTGATCGGCTACCACGGCCAGTTCCTGACCGACACCCGCGGCACGGGCGTGCTGAACCGCATCTTCCACGGCTGGGTGCCCTTCAAGGGCCCGATCCAGGGCCGTCGCCAGGGCGTGCTGATCTCGATGGAGAACGGCGTTTCCGTGGCCTATGCCCTGTGGAACCTGGAGGAACGCGGCCGGATGTTCATCGGGCCGCAGGAACAGGTCTACACCGGCATGATCATCGGCGAACACAGCCGCGACAACGACCTGGAGGTCAACCCGCTGAAGGGCAAGAAGCTGACCAACGTCCGCGCCTCGGGCACGGACGAGGCGGTGCGGCTGACGCCGCATATCCGCTGGTCGCTGGAAGAGGCGATCGCCTACATCCAGGACGACGAGCTCGTGGAGGTCACGCCCAGGATCGTGCGCCTGCGCAAGCGCTGGCTCGACCCGCACGAACGCAAGCGGCAGGAACGCAGCGCTTGAGCCGGTAGGGCGGGCTTCACCCTGCCATGGCGTAGGCGGCGGGATGAACCCCGCCCTATTCCGCCGCCTCGACCACCATCAGGTCGCGCTCCGCCGCGCCCTTGGCATGGGCGAGCGCCGCCTGATACGCGGGCGAACGGTAGCAGGCCACCGCCGCCTCCAGCGAGGGGAACCGCGCCACCACGTTCCGCGGCCGGTCGCGGCCTTCGAGCTGGACGTAGCGGCCGCCGCGGGCGAGGAACACCCCGCCATGCGCCTGGATCGCCGCCGTGGCGCCCACGGCATAGCGGCCATAGGCCTCGGCATCGGTCACGGTCACATGGGCGATCCAGAAGGCCGCAGGCATCAGAGCGCCCCCAGCACGGCTTCGGCCGCGGCAATCGCCGCGGGCGCCGCCGCGATGTCTGCGCCGCCCGCCTGTGCGAGGTCCGGCCGCCCGCCCCCCCCCTTGCCGCCCATCGCCTCGGCTGCCGCCTTGACCAGCGCCACGGCAGAGACGCGCGAGGTCAGGTCCGCCGTCACCCCCGCCGCCACCGCAGGCCTGGCGCCCGTGTCGGCGATCAGCAGCACCGCGCCCGACCCGATGCGCGCCTTCATCTCGTCGATCAGCGCGGGCAGGTCCTTGCCGGACACGCCCTGCAGCACCTGCGCGATCAGCCGCACCCCGTTGATCTCGCGCGCCTCGGGGCCTGCCGCCCTGCCGCCCATGGCAAGCTCGCGCCGCAGCGTCGCGACCTCGGCCGCCAGCGCCCGCCGCTCCTCGGCCAGCGCGCGCACGCGGTCCGCCGCATCCGCCAGCGGCGCCTTGAGCAGGCCCGCGATCTCGGCCAGCCGCGCGCCTTCCGCCCGCAGATGGTCCAGCGCCGCCTGCCCCGTCAGCGCCTCGACCCGCCGCACCCCGGCCGATGACGCGCTGTCGCCCAGCACGACGAAGGCCCCGATGTCGCCCGTGCGCGCCACATGCGTGCCGCCGCACAGTTCCAGGCTGTAGGTCCGCCCGTCCACGCCCTTGCCAGAGCCTTCGGCGGTGCCCATCGACACCACGCGCACCTCGTCGCCGTATTTCTCGCCGAACAGCGCCTGCGCGCCGATGGCGCGGGCGTCGTCGGGGGTCATCAGCCGCGTCTCGACCGCCGTGTTCTGCCGGATCAGCGCGTTGACCTCGGCCTCGACCCGCGCCACCTCGGCCGGGCTCAGGGCCGTGCCGTGCGAGAAGTCGAAGCGCAGCCGGTCGGGCGCGTTGAGCGACCCGCGCTGCGCCACATGGGGCCCCAGCGCGCCCCGCAGCGCCTCGTGCAGCAGGTGCGTGCCGGAGTGGTTGGCGCGGATCGCGCGGCGGCGGGCGTGGTCGACGGTCAGTTGCGCGCCCTGCCCTTCGCGGACCTCGCCCTCGAGAATGCGCAGATGGTGCAGGAACAGCCCCTGCGCCTTCTTCGTGTCCGTCACCGCAGCCAGGCCGGTGGCGGTGCGCAGCGTGCCGGTATCGCCCACCTGCCCGCCCGCCTCTGCATAGAACGGGGTCTGGTTCAGCACCGCGATCAGACCTTCACCGGCCGGCACCAGCGCCAGGATCTGCCCTTCGGCCGTCTCGGTGTCGTAGCCCAGGAACTCGGTCGCCCCGTGCCTTTCCGCCAGTTCGAACCAGATCGCGCTGTCCTTCGTCTCGCCCGTGCCGGCCCAGGCGGCGCGCGCACGGGCCTTCTGCTCGGCCATCGCCGCCTCGAACCCCGCCACGTCGACCGCCCGGCCCTTCTCGCGCAGCGCGTCCTGCGTGAGGTCGAGCGGAAAGCCGAAGGTGTCGTACAGCCGGAACGCCGCTGTCCCGGGCAGCGCGGCGCCCTCGGGGATGCGCGCAAGCTCGTCGTCCAGCAGGCGAAGGCCACGCTCCAGCGTCTGGCGGAACCGCGTCTCCTCCAGCCGCAGCGTCTCGGCGATCAGCGCCTGCGCCTGGCCAAGCTCGGGGTAGGCCCCGCCCATCTGCCGCACCAGCGCGGGCACCAGGCGGTGCATCACCGGGTCCGTTGCCCCCAGCATGTGCGCATGCCGCATCGCCCGCCGCATGATCCGCCGCAGCACATAGCCGCGCCCCTCGTTCGAGGGCATCACCCCGTCGGCGATCAGGAACGAGGTGGAGCGCAGGTGGTCCGCGATCACCCGGTGGTGGATCCGCCCCGGACCGTCGGGGTCCGAGGACGTGGCGTTCGCGCTGGCCTCGATCAGGCTGCGCATCAGGTCGGTGTCGTAGTTGTCGTGGCGGCCCTGCAACAGCGCGCCGATCCGCTCCAGCCCCATGCCGGTGTCGATCGACTGCATGTCGAGCACGCGCAGGCTGCCGTCGGCCATCTGCTCGTTCTGCATGAACACGAGGTTCCAGATCTCGATGAACCGGTCGCCGTCCTGCTCCGGGCTGCCGGGCGGGCCGCCCCAGATGCCGGGGCCGTGGTCGAAGAAGATCTCGGTGCAGGGGCCGCAGGGGCCGGTCGGCCCCATGCGCCAGAAGTTGTCGTCGGTGGGGATGCGGATGATCCGCGCCTCCGGCAGGCCCGCCACCTTCTTCCAGATCGCCGCCGCCTCGTCGTCGGTGTGGTAGACGGTGACGAGCAGCCTTTCGGCCGGAATGCCGAAGTCCTTCGTCAGAAGCTCCCAGGCAAAGGGGATCGCGCCCGACTTGAAGTAGTCGCCGAAGGAAAAGTTCCCCAGCATCTCGAAGAACGTGTGGTGCCGCGCCGTGTAACCCACGTTGTCGAGGTCGTTGTGCTTGCCGCCCGCGCGCACGCATTTCTGCGCCGTCGTAGCCCGCACGTAGTCGCGCCGCTCGACCCCGGTGAAGCAGTTCTTGAACTGCACCATGCCGGAATTGGCGAACATCAGCGTCGGGTCGTTGCGCGGCACCAGCGGGCTCGACGCCACCACCTCATGCCCGTTGCGGCGGAAGAAATCGAGGAAGGTCGAGCGGATATCGTTCAGCGACGGCATGAGCGGCAGGACCCTTCGGCAAGGTTGTCGCGGCCGGGTTTAGCCCTGCCGCGAAGGGCTGTCCACCGCTGGCCGCCGCCCCTACTCCATCACCTCGTCGCCCTCGGGTCCCGAGGTGAAGTCGAGCCCGTGGCCCGCGCGGATGCGCTCCTCGATCTCGGCGGCCACGCCCGGGTTCTGCTTGAGGAACAGCTTGGCATTCTCGCGCCCCTGGCCGATGCGCTCGTCCTTGAACGAATACCACGACCCCGACTTCTCGACCACGCCCGCCTTGACGCCGAGATCGACCAGTTCGCCCGTCTTCGAGATGCCTTCGCCGTACATGATGTCGAATTCGACCTGCTTGAAGGGGGGCGCGACCTTGTTCTTGACGACCTTCACCCGGGTGGTGTTGCCCACGACATCGTCACGTTCCTTGATCGCGCCGATGCGGCGGATGTCGAGCCGGACGCTGGCGTAGAACTTCAGCGCATTGCCGCCGGTCGTTGTTTCGGGCGAGCCGAACATCACGCCGATCTTCATGCGGATCTGGTTGATGAAGATCACCATGCAGTTCGACCGCCCGATCGAGGCGGTCAGCTTGCGCATCGCCTGGCTCATCAGCCGGGCCTGGGCGCCCATCTGCATGTCGCCCATGTCGCCCTCGATCTCCGACTTCGGCACCAGGGCGGCCACCGAATCGACCACCACCAGGCTGACCGCGCCCGAACGCACCAGCGTGTCGACGATCTCCAGCGCCTGTTCGCCGGTGTCGGGTTGCGATATCAGCAGCTCGTCGAGGTTCACGCCCAGCTTCTTGGCATAGCTCGGGTCGAGCGCGTGTTCGGCATCGACAAATGCGCAGATGCCGCCCTTCTTCTGTTCTTCGGCCACCACATGCAGCGTCAGCGTGGTCTTGCCCGAGGATTCGGGCCCGTAGATCTCCACGATCCGCCCCTTGGGCAGGCCGCCGATCCCCAGCGCGATGTCGAGGCCGAGCGAGCCTGTCGAGACCGCCTCGATCTCCATCACCGGGTTGTTCTCGCCCAGTTTCATGATCGAGCCCTTGCCGAACTGCCGCTCGATCTGGGCGAGCGCGCTTTCCAGCGCCTTCTTGCGGTCCATGTCGCGGGTGCCTTTCGCTTCGAGCAGGTTCGTGACGGCCATTCTCGCGCTCCTTGTTTCACATCTGCCGCGGCGCGGCAATCTTGCGGTGTTCTTGCCCTGTTCTCGCCTTATGCGATCAAACCGGGAACATTTCAATCGCATTTTCTTCGAATCCCTTGTAGCGATGGAGTGGTTAAGCAGGGGTTTACATCTGCGGCAGAACGGGGGCGGGCGATGATGATCTTCTGGGACCAGCGGCTGGCGATCCTGGCCACGCCCAAGACCGGCTCGACCGCGATCGAGGAGGCGCTCCTGCCGCTGGCCACGATCGCGGCGATGCGCCCGCCGGTGCTCAAGCACACCACCGTGCACCGCTACCACCGCTTCGTCGGGCCCTATCTCGCGGCGGCCTCGGGCGCCGAGTTCGAGGTGGTGGCCCTGATGCGCGAGCCGCGCGACTGGCTGGGGTCGTGGTACCGGTTCCGAAGCCGTGAGGAGGGGACAGAGGCCGCCAAGTCCACCCGCGGGGTCAGCTTCGACGCCTTCGTCGCCGCCTGGTGCGAGGACGCCCCACCCGCCTTCGCCGATGTGGGCGCCCAGGCCCGCTTCCTCGCACCGCGCAACGGCCGCGGCGTGGACCGGCTGTTCCGCTACGAGGACATGGGCGCCTTTGCCGCCTTCCTCGCCGCCCGCCTCGGCGATGACATCTCGCTGCCCCGCCGCAACGTCTCGCCCCCCGGCGACCTGACGCTCGGCGCCGCGACCGAGGCCCGGCTGCGCAAGACCGCGGCGGCGGATTTCGCGCTCTATGCGGGGATCGCGGGCTAGGGTTGCCTGCCTGCGGCCGTGCCTGCCTGCGGCCATGCCTGCCGCGCTGCAAGGGGCAAGGGCGCGCCCGGGTCGGCACGGACAGCCGCCGCGACCGCCGGGGGGGTCGGCCTTTTCGGCCCGCGCGCGCCCGCTGCCGTCTGCCGCCGTCTGCCGCCGTCTGCCGCCGTCTGCCGCCCCGGGCAAAGGGCCAGTTGCCGGCGATCCCAGAGGGCCGGACCGCCCCAGAGCCCGAGCGACCTTGCCCCGGCTAGTGCAGCTGTCGCTGTACCGTCGCCGTCAGGTCGTTCAGGCTGAAGGGTTTCTGCAGGAACACCGCGTTCCGGATGTCGTCACGCCGATCCGTGAGCGCATCCTCGGCATAGCCCGAGACGAAGACGACACGGACATCCGGCCTCTCCTGCAGCGCCTGGCGCACCCAGGTCGGGCCGTCCATTCCGGGCATCACCACGTCGGTCACGAAGACATCCACGTCGACATCGGGATTTTCCAGCGCCTTGAGCGCCTCTTCGGCGTTTTCGGCCTCGATCACCGTCCAGCCGCGCATCCGCAACGCCCGGCTGGCGAAGGCGCGCACCGGGGCTTCGTCCTCGACCAGCAGGACCACGCCCTCGCCGGGCCGCGAGGCCAGGCGGGCGGGGGCCGGCGGTGCCGGGGCATCCTCGGCCTCACCGGCGCGCAGGGGGAAGTAGATCTGGAACTCGGTCCCCTCGCCCGGGACTGAATCGACAAAGATGAAACCGCCCGACTGCTTGACGATCCCGTAGACCGTCGACAGTCCAAGACCCGTGCCTTCGCCCACGCCCTTGGTCGTGAAGAAGGGCTCGAACACGCGTTCGAGGTTCTCGGGCGCGATGCCGGTGCCGGTATCCTGCACGCGGATCATCGCATAGTCACCGGCCGGAACGACGGCGCGATTGCGCGTCAGATCCTCGCGCAGCGTCACGCGTTCGGTGGCGACGCGGATCGTGCCGCCTTCGGGCATCGCGTCGCGGGCGTTGACGACGAGATTCATCAGCACCTGTTCCAGCTGCCGCCGGTCGGCCCGGATCATGCCGAGGTCGGGCGCATGGGCCAGCCGCAAGCGCACCTTCTCGCCGACCAGTCGGTTGAGCAGATGCACCATTTCGGACAGCGCGTCCTGCAGGTCGATCCGTTCGGGCCGCAGGGTCTGCTTGCGCGAGAAGGCCAGAAGCTGGCCGACCAGCGCCGCCGCGCGGTTGGCGTTCTGGTGGATCTGCACAAGGTCGGCATAGTCGGGATCGGCGGCCGTGTGGCGCAGCAGAAGCAGGTCGCAATGACCCGAAATCGCCGTCAGCAGGTTGTTGAAGTCATGCGCGATGCCGCCCGCAAGCTGTCCGATCGCCTGCATCTTCTGGCTTTGCGTGAACTGCGCCTCGAGCGTCTTGAGGGCGGTCGCGTCCTGCAGTACCGCCAGCACGCCCGGGCGCGCGCCTTCGACGATGCGGCGGAGCGTGACCTGCAGGAAGACCTCGCCCGGCGCGCTGCGCAGGCGCAGCACCTCGGCGCCGACGGGCAGGCGTTCGTCGGCCACATCGGCCAGCCAGTCGCCGACGGCCCGGCCCGGGCCCTCGAACAGGTCCTGCAGGCGCGGGGTCTGCGTCGGCTCCAGCCCCAGCAACTCGCGCGCGGCGCGGTTGGCGGCGCGGCAGGCACCGTCGGGGCTGAAGGTCATCAGCGCCACCGGCACATGTTCGAAATCGGCCAGAACACGGCCGTCGTCGGGGCGGTCGGGCACCGGCAGAAGGTAGATCTCGCGCCGTTCGCCCGGGCCTTCCACCTCGGCCACCACGGCGCGCACGGGGCCGCCGGCGCCGGCGACCTCCACCTCCTCGCCGGGGCGGAAGCGGTCTTCGGTGAACAGGCGGTCCAGCCGCTTCGGCCTGCTGCCCGCCAGCCGGCGCATCGCCTCGTTGCAGAACAGCACGACCCCGGCCTTGTTGGCGACCAGCATCGGCAGGCTGAGCCCCTCGGCCCCGCGCGCGGCACCGGTGCCGGAGCGGTCGACGAATTCCTCGAGCCGCCAGAGGAACCGGGCGGGCGCGACCTGATGCACCGACAGGCGCAGGTGGCCGCGGCGGGTGACCACATCCTCGCGCGCGGACCCCTGGTTCGCCGCACGCGCCTGCAGGCGGTACAGCACGGCGCCCGGGTTGGCGAAGTGGTCGGCCAGCGCCGCCGCCAGCGTCGCGGCCGAAGCGCCGAAGCGCGCCGTCGCGGCGGCGTTGCGAAAGCCGATGGCGCCGGCCTCGTCCGTGGTGAAGCAGGGTGCCGCGTCTTGGGCAAGCAGGCCGTCCAGCCGCGCGACCAGGCCGCGTTCGCCCCGGTCCGCGAGACGCAGAATGCCCCGCAGCAGAACCGCCAGCGCCGCCAGCGTGGCCCCGGAAACCGCCGCCACCATCCGCAGGTCATCGCCGGGCGCGACCAGCGCCAGCACGGCCGCAACTGCGGCAGCGGCAAGCAGGATCCACGACCGCGGCGCCAGCCTGCGGGCCAGCGCCGCCACCTCGGTGCCCGGGTGAAGCAGATTCAGCACGCCCGTCCCTTCCAGAATCGCCCGCACCCATAGGGCGTGCGAAACGTTAATCGGGGCTTAAGGCCTGCCAGTCCCGCCGACGTTCAGCCCGGGGTTGCAGGAAGCCTAGGGCAATCGCGCGAAAAGGGAAGCGTGGAAGCCGTCGCCCGGTGCGCCGGGCCGGAACCGCCGTTCTGCAACCACGCGCCAGCCGGGGTTGCGCGCGACAAATCCGGCGGTCTGCGCCTCGTTCTCGGCGCGGAAGACCGAACAGGTCATCGCCGCAAGCCGGCCCCCGGGGGCGACAAGGCTCGCCGCTTCGTCCAGGATCTTCGCCTGCCGGGCGGCGAAGGCCGCGATGCCGGCGGGGGTCGTCGTCCACTTCGCCTCGGGGCTGCGCCGCCAGGTGCCCGAGCCGGTGCAGGGCAGGTCGGCCAGCACCAGATCGAAGGGGCCATGCGCCGGGAGTTGCGCCGTCGCCAGCAGCCGTACCCGCACCCCGGCCCGCGCCGCGCGCCGCGGCAGGTCGGCCATCCGGCGCGGGTCGGCGTCATGGGCAAAGGCTTCGACGCCCGCCAGCCCCGCCATCGCCAGCGTCTTGCCCCCGCCCCCCGCGCAATAGTCGAGCACGCGCGCGCCGTCCGCCAGGGGCAGCATCAGCACGGCCGCCTGAGACGCGGCATCCTGCGGTTCGACCAGACCATCGAGAAACACATCACAAGTCTGGATTTTGCGCGCGTTCCCGGTGACTTCCAGCGCGGTCTTCACGCCGTCGACCTCACGGGCGGCGATGCCTTCGCCAGCCAGGCGCAGCAACGCCCGCGCCCGCGTGACCCGCGCCAGGTTGACCCGAAGGAAGACCGGCGCGCGCCGGCGCATCAGCGCCATGACGGACGCGAGGTCTTCCCCCAGGGCCTCGCGAAGTGGGTCTTCGAGACTGGCAGGCAGGTCCAGCGCGGCAGGGCCGGTGGCAGGTCCGGGGTCGGCGGCCTCGGCGGGCGACAGGGGGGCAGGCGCGTGGCGGGCGCCGGTGAAGACGGTGCCGGGATCCTCGGCCCCGTCGCGCAGCAGACCCAGCACAAGCCCGCGGCCCGACAGCCCGCCACCCCGACGGGCGGCGCTGTCCCGCCGCCGGATCGCGTCGAACACGAGGTCGCGCACCGCCTGCCGGTCGCCCGACCCGGCAAACCGGCTGGACCGGGCCCAGCCGATCAGGGCCCGCTCGGCCGCCTCGCCCGAAAGCCAGCGGTCAAGCACCTCGATAGCGGCCTGGGCGCGCGCGGCGGGGGTCACAGAAAAAACCTCAACATCGCCCCGCAAACCCCTTACATCATGCGATAATTCGGGCTTTCTCGGGTGATCTGCACGTCGTGGACATGGCTTTCCTTCAGGCCTGCCCCGGTGATCCGCACGAAGCGGCAGTTCCTGCGCATCTCGGCCACGGTGCGGTTGCCGGTGTAGCCCATGGCGGCGCGCAGGCCGCCCACCATCTGGTGGATCACGGTCGCCACGGCGCCCTTGTAGGGCACCTGCCCCTCGATCCCCTCGGGCACCAGCTTTTCCTGCGCGGCGTCCTTCTGGAAGTAGCGGTCGGCCGAGCCGCGCGCCATCGCGCCAAGCGACCCCATCCCGCGGTAGGCCTTGAACTGGCGGCCCTGGTACAGGATCACCTCGCCCGGGCTTTCCTCGGTCCCCGCGATCGCACTGCCCACCATCGCGCAGGAGGCGCCCGCGGCGATGGCCTTGGCGAAGTCGCCGGAATACTTGATGCCGCCGTCGGCGATCACCGGAATGTCGCCCGCCGCCGCCACCGCATCCATGATCGCGGTCAGCTGCGGCACGCCCACGCCCGCCACGATCCGCGTCGTGCAGATCGACCCCGGGCCGATGCCGACCTTGACCGCGTCGGCGCCCGCGTCGATCAGCGCCCGCGTCGCCTCGGCCGTCGCCACGTTCCCGGCCACCACCTGCACCGCGTTCGACAGCGCCTTGACCCGCTCCACCGCCCGCGCCACGCCTTCGGAGTGGCCATGCGCGGTGTCGATCACGATCAGGTCGCAGCCCGCATCCACCAGCGCCTCGGACCGCGCAAAGCCCGCGTCGCCCACCGTGGTCGCGGCGGCGACCCGCAGGCGGCCCATCTCGTCCTTGCAGGCAAAGGGGTTCAGCACCGACTTTTCGGTGTCCTTCAGCGTCAGAAGGCCGGTCAGCCGCCCCTGTCCGTCGGTGACCAAGAGCTTCTCGATCCGCCGCGCCTTCATCAGGGAAATCGCCTGCGCCCGGTCCACCGGCTCGTGCAACAGCGCGAGGTTTTCGGAGGTCATCATCACCCGCACCGGCGTGCGGTCATCCTGGGCAAAGCGCATGTCGCGGTTGGTGACGATCCCCATCACCCGGCCGGCCTCGTCCACCACCGGAAAGCCGGTGATCGCATAGCGGTCCATCAGCGCCTTGGCGTCGGCCAGCGTCTGGTCGGGGGTCAGCGTGATCGGCGCATAGACCACACCCGATTCGAAGCGCTTGACGCGCCGCACCTCGGCCGCCTGCTGGTCGGGGTTCAGGTTGCGGTGGATCACGCCCAGACCGCCCGCCTGCGCCATGGCGATGGCCATCCGCGCCTCGGTCACCGTGTCCATCGCGCTGGACAGCAGCGGAATGGTCATGCGGATCGCCTTCGTCACCTGCGTCGCGGTGTCGGCATCGGCCGGCAGCACGCTCGAGGCGGCGGGCACCAGAAGCACGTCGTCGAAGGTCAGCGCCTCGCGAATCTCCATCGGAGTCCCCCTCGGGCGGATGTCGGTTGGCGGTTCCCTCTTTCACGCGCAGGGCGGCGGCGCAAGGGCTTGCGGGCCGCGGGCGGGGCATGCCAACTCGTGGGATGCGCGTCGCCATCATCGAGAACACCGCCATCACCCATCACGGTCAGGTCGGCGTCGCCCTGCACGAGGCGGGCGCGATAGTGCAGGTCTTCCGCCCCTGGGCGGACCAGCGCCTGCCGGAAGTGGAGGGGTTCGACGCGCTGGTGTCCTTCGGCGGCGAACAGTCGGCGCTGGACGATGCGCTGCACCCCTACCTGCCGCGGCTGGCGGCGGCGATGCGCGACTTCACCGAAGCGGGCAAGGCGGTGCTGGGCATCTGCCTGGGCGCGCAGGTGCTGGCGCGGGCCTTCGGGGCGCGGAACGAGCTTGGCGGGGCCACGGAGTTCGGCTGGCAGGAGGTGCGGCTTACGGCGGCGGGCCGGGCAGATCCGGTGCTCTCGGCGGCCCCGGCGGCCTTTCCGGTCTTCCAGTGGCACAGCGACACCTTCACCTTGCCGCCGGGCGCGGTGCATCTGGCGGAGAACGACGACGCCCCGATGCAGGCCTTCATGCTGGGGCGCGCCACCTATGGCATGCAGTTCCACTTCGAGATGAGCCGCCCCGTGGTGGCCGACCTGGCCTGGCGCTTCCCGGAGCTGGTCGAGGACCACCACCCCGGTTTCGCCGCGACCCTGCCTGACGGTCCGGGCGGGCACGGACCTGCGGCGGATGCCGCGGGGCTGGCAATGGCGCGGGCCTGGGTGGCGCAGGTCTGACGGCGGCTCAGGCGTGCAGCACCGGAAACCAGTCCTCGCGCAGCCGGTCCCCGGCCTGCATCCCGTGCCCCGGAAACGGCGGCGAGGTCGGCCCGGGCCGGTCGACATAGCGCGCATCCTCGCCCACCAGCCGCAGGCTGAAGGCGCGCCGCCGCCGGTCGGTGGTGTTGCCGCGGGCGCCGTGCAGGGTGCGGAAGTGGAAGGCCACGGCGTCGCCGGGCTCCATCTCCCATTCCAGGATGCGCATCCCCTCCGCCTCGGGGTCGGGCACGGGCATGTAGTCGTGGTCGCCGGGATAGAAGTTCGTCTCGGCCATCCAGCGCGTCGGCAGGACGTCCTTCTCCCACAGGTGGGACCCCGCCACGCAGCGCAAGCCAGCCTCGCGCACCGCGTCCAGCGGCGACCAGAAGCTGACCGTCTGCCGTCCTTCGACGAAGTAGTAGGGCCCGTCCGAATGCCAGGGCGTGGGCTTGGCGGTGCCGGGTTCCTTCACCAGCACGTGGTCGTGGAACAGCTGCACCCGCCCGCCGCCCATCAGCCGGCTGGCCACCTCGGCCACGCGCGCGCCGAAGATCGCCGCGCGGAACTGCGGGATGCGGTCCCAGTTGCAGTAGTCGTCGAAGAACCGCCCCCGCTCGCCGGGCTTCAGCGTCGGCATCGGCTGGCCGGGGTCGGCCATGTTGGCCTCGACCCCTTCGCGCAGCACGTCGACCCAGCCGTCCCACAGGCCCCGGATCACCACCGCCCCGTCGCGGGCATAGGCCGCCACATCCGCGTCGCTGAGCATCGGCATCTCCCTTTGCCGTCACCCTGCCCCCGACCGCTGGACAAGTCCACGCCCCCCCGCCACGCTGCACGCCGAAGGAGAGCCCCGCATGACCCATGGCTACGACTCCGGCCGGCTGAACCTGCCCTTCGTCGGCATCCCGACCTTCGCCAAGCGTCCCTACGTTGCCGACTGGAGCGCCCTGAAGGCCGACGTGGCGATCCTGGGCGCGCCCTTCGACATGGGCACCCAGTACCGTGCGGGCGCGCGCTTCGGCCCGCGCGCGGTGCGCGAGGCCTCGACGCTGTTCACCTTCGGCCATGCCGGCGCCTATGACCACGAGGACGAGGCGGTCTACCTCGGCCCCGAGGTCTCCATCGCCGACATGGGCGATGCCGACATCATCCACACCGACACCGAAGGGTCGCACCGCAACATCGAAACCGGCGTGCGTGCGGCGCTGGAGGCAGGCGCCCTGCCGGTGGTGATCGGCGGCGACCATTCGGTCAACATCCCCGCCGTCCGCGCCTTCGCGGGCCGCGGGCCGATCCACATCCTGCAGATCGACGCGCACCTCGACTTCGTCGATGTCCGCCATGGCGTGCGCCACGGCCACGGCAACCCGATGCGGCGCGCGGCGGAACAGCCCCACGTCACCGGGATCACCGCGCTCGGCATCCGCAACGTCTCGTCCACGGCGCGCGAGGGCTACGCGGCGGCACGCGCCATGGGCGACGACGTGCTGTCGGTGCGGCAGGTCCGCAGGCTGGGGGTGGACGGCGTCATGGACCGCATCCCCAGGGGCGCGCGGCTCTACATCACCATCGACATCGACGGCTTCTGCCCCTCGATCGCGCCGGGCACCGGCACGCCGTCGCATGGCGGCTTCCTCTACTACGAGGTGCTGGAAATCCTGCAGGCCGCCGCCCGCGCCCATGATGTGGCGGGCATCGACCTGGTCGAGGTCGCGCCCGACTACGACCCCACGGGATCGACGGCGATCCTGGCGGCGCAGGTGCTTCTGAACCTGCTCGGCTTCGTGTTCCACGCGCGGGGCCGGCGGCAAATTCCTTGAAGCAAGGAGTTTGCAAGTTTCTTTCTTCAAGAAACTTGCCCCCGGACGCCCAGCCGCGGTTCAGCGACCGGTCTTCCCAGAACGCGACCAGCACCAGCACCGCCCCCATCAGCGCCGCACTGGCCCCGAGCGGCGGCCGGAACCCCGCCGCAAGGACTGCCGTCGTCGCCGCAAGGCCGACCAGGTGACGGAGCGGGAACCACCGCGCGGACAGCCGCTTGAACCATCCGTTGCCGCCGAGGAACAGAAGGTTCCCGCCGGCCGGCGCCAGCATGTCGCCCCGGAGATCAGCAGCGTTTCGCCCCGGCAGATGATGACGAAAAGCCCGCAGCGTTCCGCGATATGGGCCCCGTTCACCCGCCAGTCGGTCGTGCCGTCCTGGCCCAGGCCCGGCGTGCGGTAGCGGGCCCAGGGCGCCGCATGGTCGATTGACAGCGCCAGGCTCCAGACCGAAAGCCGCCAGTCGGGCGGCACCAGCCCGCCCAGGGCCCAGAACAGCGCGGCGGCATGATCCGGGAGAGGATGCGCAGATAGGTTCCCCGCCGCCCCGGGTCGGCGGACACCGCCCGCAGCAGGAACAGCGTCCGACACGCCCGCATCGCGGCCGAGGCCAGGCCGAAGACCCAGCCGCCGTCCTCGAACGCCCTGGGGATCGCCATCGACAGGAACAGCCCGCCCGGCATCAGCCCGAACAGCAGCATCCGCACCCGCCCGCTTTCCGGGTCGAGCCAGTTCAGCACCCGGGTCGCCCGATGCGCCCCGACCGCCCGCGCCCCGACCGCCCGCGCCCCTACCGCCCGCGCCCCGCCCGCCCGGCCGAAGGGATGGCGCGCCCTCCGGCAGGGCCGCGATGGCGAACCGCGCCCGCGTTGCCGCCGCAATGCCCGCCACTCACGCCCGAAGGCGCCGCGTTCCCGCGTGACGCCCCGGATCCCGTCGCTGATCGCCGGGGCGGCGTCGGCCCTGGCCGTCGCGATGGCGGCCGTCGCGGGCTGAAACGCAGAGGAGCGCGACGGCGCCCGCCCGCCCCGGCCACGGGCGGGCTCAGCGGTAGAGCAGCGACCTGCCCTTGTGGAAGACGTGCACCTTCTTCGGATCGGCGGTCAGGCCCACGGTCTTGCGGCGCAGGCCCGCGTGGATGCCCGACAGCTTGCCGATCATCTGCTGGGTCTCGCCCTGCCGCTTGAAGTAGAGCAGCGTCACCTCGCCGAGCGCCTCGGTGATCTCGACCTCGCCGGTGAAGATCGCCGGGCCGTCGGTCGGCACGAAATCCTCGGGCCGGATGCCGATGTTGACCGCGGCACCCCTGTCGGCCGCCTGCGTCGGCACCGCCGACCGCGCCATGCCGCCGCCGGCCAGCTTGATCACCGTCTCCGCGCCGGTCTCGACGATCTCGCCCGCCATCAGGTTCATCTGCGGGCTGCCGATGAACTGGGCCACGAACTCGTTCTCGGGCTTTTCGTACAGCGTCAGCGGCGAGCCGACCTGGCTGATCCCGCCGCCCGCCAGCACGACGATGCGGCTGGCCAGCGTCATCGCCTCGACCTGGTCGTGGGTGACGTAGATCATCGTCGAATTGGGCATCGCCTCCTTGAGCTGGGCGATCTCGATCCGTGTGCGCACCCGAAGTGCTGCGTCGAGGTTCGACAGCGGCTCGTCGAAGAGGTAGACCTTGGGGTCGCGCACGATGGTCCGCCCGATGGCCACGCGCTGCCGCTGGCCGCCCGACAGCGCCTTGGGCAGGCGGTCGAGGTAGGGGGTCAGCTGCAGGATGCGCGCGACCTTGTCGATCGCGGCATCGATCTCGGCCGGGGTCTTCCTGGCCAGCTTCAGCGCGAAGGACATGTTGTCCCGCACCGTCATGTGGGGGTAGAGCGCATAGCTCTGGAACACCATGGCGATGCCGCGCTGCGCCGGCGGCACGTCGTTCATCCGCACCCCGTCGATGGAAAAGTCGCCGCCGGTGATCGACTCCAGCCCCGCGATCATGCGCAGAAGCGTGGACTTGCCGCAGCCCGAGGGGCCGACGAAGACGATCAGCTCTCCCGTCCTGATGTCGAGGTTGATGCCCTTGAGCACCTTGACCTCGCCATAGGCCTTCTCGACCTCCACCAGTTTCAGATCGGCCATGCTGGTCCCCTCCGCTATCGTTTACGGGCCAGGGCAAAGCCCCAGGGCCCCAATGCGACCGCGCCGTCCCCTCCGACGTCGCGCCCGCCCAGTTCCAGTCCGACCGCGGCCCAGTCACCTGCGGGCAGGTGCACCCCGGCCGCCCCGTCGCCCATGTTGAAGGCGCAGAACAGCGTCTCCCGGCTGTCGGACCTCGTGAAGGTCGCGACGTCGCCCGCCGCCTGCGGCAGGCTCATCCCGCCCCGGCGCAGCACCGGGTGCGCCGCGCGGAAGGCCAGGGCCGCGCGGTAATGCGCCAGCGTCGAGGCCGGATCGGCCTCTTGCGCCGCGACCGACAGCGCCCGGTGCGCGGGCGTCACCGGCAGCCAGGGCCGCGCGGCGGTGGTAAAGCCGCCCTGCGCATTGTCGGTGGCCCAGACCATCGGCGTGCGGCAGCCGTCGCGGCCCTTGAACTCGGGCCAGAACTCGATGCCGTAGGGATCCTGCAGGTCCTCGAAGGCGATGTCAGCCTCGGGCAGGCCCAGCTCCTCACCCTGGTAGAAGCAGAGCGACCCGCGCAAGCACACCATCAGCACGGTGTACATCCGCAGCGCCGCATCCGTCAGGCCCCAGCGGGTGACGTGGCGCACCACGTCATGGTTGGAATAGCTCCAGCAGGGCCAGGCGTCGGGCGCCACGGCATTCATCCGGGTGAATGTCTGTGCCAGCGCGGCGGCGGTCAGCCGGGTGGGTTGCAGCATCTCGAACGGATAGCACATCTGCACCTTGTCGCCGCCCGAGGTATACTCGGCCATGATCTCCAGCCCCCGCTGGGCATCGCCCACCTCGCCCACGGCGGCGGCCGCGTAGGGGTCCAGCACGGCGCGGAATTTCTTCAGGAATTCAAGGTTTTCCGGCTGGTTCTTGGAAAACAGGTGCAACTGGTGGTTGTAGGGGTTCACACTCGGCGCGATGGAGTTGTTGCGCAGTTCGGGCGGCAGCGACGGGTTGTCGCGCAGATACTTGTCGGCGATGTAGAAGTTGATCGTATCCAGCCGGAACCCGTCCACCCCGCGTGCCAGCCAGAAGCGGGTGACATCCAGCAGCGCCTCCTGCACCGGCATGTGGTGGAAGTTCAGGTCGGGCTGCGAGGCCAGGAAGTTGTGCAGGTAGTACTGCTGCCGCCGCCCGTCCCACTGCCAGGCCGACCCGCCGAAGATCGACAGCCAGTTGTTGGGCGGCGTGCCGTCGGGCCTGGGGTCGGCCCAGACATACCAGTCGGACTTTGGGTTGGTGCGGTCGCGGCGGCTTTCGCGGAACCAGGGATGCGCATCCGAGGTATGCGACAGCACGAGGTCGATCATCACCCTGAGGCCCAGGTCATGGGCGCGCGCCACCAGCGCGTCGAAATCGGCCAGCGTGCCGAACATCGGATCGACATCGCAGTAGTCCGACACATCGTAGCCGAAGTCCTTCATCGGCGAGGTGAAGAAAGGACTGATCCAGATCGCGTCGATGCCCAGCCGCGCGATGTGCTCCAGCCGCGCGGTGATGCCCGGCAGGTCGCCGATGCCGTCGCCGTTGCCGTCCTGATAGCTGCGGGGATAGATCTGGTAGATCGACGCCCCGCGCCACCAGTCGGGGTCCCTGGCCAGGACCCGGCCCGGCACGCGTTCCGCCCTGGCCATCACTTCACCGACCCGGCCAGCAGGCCGCGCACCAGGAACCGCTGCATCGAGAAGAACACCAGCAGCGGCACCACGATCGACACGAAGGCCGAGGCCGACAGGATTTCCCAGTCCCCCCCGCGCGACCCCATCAGGTTCACGATGTTGCCGGTCAGCACCTGCTGGTCGTTCGAGGTGCCGAGGAACACCAGCGCCACCAGCAGGTCGTTCCAGGTCCACAGGAACTGGAAGATCGCGAAGCTTGCCAGCGCCGGGAAGGACAGCGGCAGGATGATCTTGGTGAAGATCTGGAAATCTGTCGCGCCGTCGACCTTGGCATTCTCGATGATGTCGCGCGGCAGGCCGACCATGTAGTTGCGCAACAGATAGATCGCGAGCGGCAGGCCGAAGCCGGTATGCGCGAGCCAGATGCCGAGGTAACCCTTGCCGATGCCGATGGCGTTGTGGATCTGCAGCAGCGGGATCAGCGCCAGTTGCAGGGGCACAACCAGCAGGCCCACGATGGCGGCGATCAACAGCGCGCGGCCCGGAAACTCCATCCAGGCCAGCGCATAGGCGGCGAAGGCCGCGATCAGGATCGGGATGATGGTGGCCGGGATCGCCACCGTTGCGGTGTTCATGAAGGCCTGGAAGATCGACTGCCCCGCCAGCGGGCTGAACAGCACGTTGCTGTAGTTGCCCGTGGTGAATTCGGGCGGGGTTGCGGCGGTGGTGAAGATGCGCGGCAGGCGGGCGCCTTCGGTCGTCACCGGAGAGGTGAAGACATAGGCGCCGTCCGCCTGCACGGTGACGGTCTGCCCGTCGTCCAGCGTGGCCGTCTCCCCCGGCGCGAAGGCCGTGGGCTCGCGCGACGAGGTGCCCCAGGCGCTGACCGTGGCCTCGCCTTCGAACAGCCGCCCCTCGATCACGAAGGCGCCGTCCCTGGGCGTTTCGTCACCCTCGATGCGGATCGGCGAAAGCTGCTGTTCCTGGGTGAACAGCGCGTTCCACCAGCCGGAAGACACGATCTGATCGCCCGAGCGGAAGGACGATACCAGAAGCCCGATGGTCGGGATCACCCAGAGCAGGACCAGAAGCCCCGCCGAGATGTGGACGGCCCAGGTCAGCGCGGACTTCCTGCCGGCGATGTTGTCCATGTCGGTCCCCTCCCTGCGCGCCTCAGCGCATTTCCTTGCGCGCGCTGTAGACGTTCCAGACCAGGATCGGCGACACCAGCAGCAGGATCACCATCGCCGAAGCCGACCCCACGCCCCAGTCCACCGCCACGAACAGCTTGTCGTACATGTAGTTGGCCAGCACCTGCGTCTCCTGCTGGCCGCCCGTCATTGCCCGCACGATGTCGAACACCTTCAGCACGGTGATCGTGATCGTGGTCCAGACCACGACGATCGTGCCCATGATCTGCGGCACCTTGATCCTGAAGAAGATCTGGAACGGGTTGGCGCCGTCGATGATGGCGGCCTCGATCGTGTCCTCGGGCACGCCGCGCAGCGCCGCCGACAGGATCACCATGGCGAATCCGGTCTGCAGCCAGACCAGCACCGCCATCAGGAAGAAGTTGTTCCAGAAGGGGATCTGCAGGAAGAATTGCGGCTTGCCGTAGGGCAACTCGGCCGTGACGGCCCCCAGCGCCCAGCGGACCGCGACGAAGGCAAGCCAGAGACCCACCAGCACGAAGACCCCCCGCAGCGCCCGTCCGACCAGGCCGCCGCGCGACAGCTCGCGAACCTGCCCCCAAAGGATCCAGAGCACCGCCGCGGCAAAGCCCAGCAGCAGCGCCGCGGGCAGGACGCGCAGCAGCAGCAGCGACCAGATGCCGCCGTCGAACCTGAGCCAGAGCGCGTTCAGCAGGCCGATCTGCGTCGTGCCCTCGTCGCGGGTGTCGTAGACCAGCTTCCAGATCACCGAGGCGCCGACGAAGGAGATCGCCATCGGCATGAAGATCATCGACTTGGCGATGTTGCCCCAGGAAATGCGGTCGGTCAGTTGCGCCGCCAGCAGGCCGAAGGCGGTCGACATCGCAGGCACCACGATCAGCCACAGCATGTTGTTCTGCATCGATTCCCAGAACTTCTGCTCGCTCAGCATCTGGCGGTAGTTGTCGAGGCCGACGAAGACCAGCTCGCCCGAGACGTTCTTGTTGAACGACAGCCAGAACGACGCGAAGACCGGATAGGCGAGGTAGAGGCCCAGCAGCAGCACCGCGGGCAGCAGGAACAGCCAGGGGCGCACCGCATTGGCGCGGGTGATGTTCACCCCGGCCCCGGGGCCGGTCGCCGGGAAGATCACCTTGTCGAGGACGATGTTCGACAGCCAGAAGTAGCCGACGCATCCCGCGACACCGATCAGGATCGTCGTCAGCGCGAATAAGGCCTGGTCCATCCCCGTCCCTCCCAAGACTCGGCCGTTCCCTCAAGCCCGGTTGATCCGGGGTCGTCTTGTGCGGGCGGAAACGGGCCCGCGCGGGGGCGGGCCCGATCCTGCGTCAGGCGTGGATCACTTGGGCCACGAGGCCTGGATCGCGTCGGCCACTTCCTGCGCGGACTTGCCGCCGACGAAATCGACCATGCCGGTCCAGAACGACCCCGCCCCCACGGCGCCGGGCATCAGGTCCGACCCGTCGAAGCGGAAGGTCGTGGCGTTGGCCAGGATCTCGCCCTGCTTCTTCAGCGCGGCCGAGCCGTAAAGCTCGGTGTTGACCGCCTTGAACGGCGTCACGAAGCCCGACTGCGCCATCCAGACCTCGTGTGCGATGGGGGTCTTCAGCCATTCGATGAAGGCGCGCGCGGCCGGGCTGTCCTTCATGATGAAGGCCAGCGTGCCCGCGCCCAGCACCGGCTGGCCCAGATCCTTGCCCGCATAGGCCGGGAAGTAGAAGAAGTCGGCGTCTTCGCCCAGCACCGTGCCTTCGGGGAAGAACGAGGGGATGAACGACGCCTGGCGGTGCATGTAGCAGGCCGGGGGCGAGGCGAACAGGCCCTTGGGGCTGTCGCGGAAGTCGGTCGAGGCGACCGCCGCGGCGCCGCCGGCGACATAGGCGTCGTTCTTGGCGAAGGCGCCGAAGGCGTCGATCGCGCCCACCACTTCGGGGCTGTTGAACGGCAGTTCGTTGCGGACCCAGGCGTCATAGACCTCGGGCGGCTGGGTGCGCAGCATCATGTCCTCGACCCAGTCGGTCGCGGGCCAGCCGGTCGCGCCGCCCGACCCCAGGCCGATGCACCAGGGCGTGCCGCCGTCGGCGACGATCCGGTCGGTCAGCGCCACCAGCTCTTCCATCGTGGTCGGCACTTCGTAGCCCGCATCCTCGAAGTTCTCGGGGACATACCAGACCAGCGACTTGACATCCGCCTTGTAGGGGAAGGCGAACAGCGCATCGGCCCCGTCCTTGCCCTTGGCGGTGCCCAGCGCCGCCCAGGAGGCGCCCGCGCCGTAGTTGTCGGTCAGCCACTGCTTGGTTTCGTCGCCCAGCGGCACGATGAAGCCCTTGCCGGCAAGGTCGGCGATCAGGCCGGGCTGCGGCAGCACGGCGATGTCGGGGGGCGACCCCGCCTCGGCGTCGATGATGATCTGCTGCTCGTAGCCTTCCGAGGACGAGTAGTTCACGTCCACGCCCGAGGCGGCCTCGAAATAGGCCAGCATGGATTCGACCAGCACCTGGTCCTCGCCGCGCCACGGCCCGAACAGGGTCAGGGTCTGGCCTTCGAGGTTGGTGGCCTCGTCATAGGCCTTGTAGCTGTCCCAGTTGAAGGCGCCCTCGCCGATGGGGAACTTCAATTCCTGCGCCGTGGCGGCACCGGACAGAAGCGCAAGCGCCGCGGCGCCCGCGTAGAGTTTCGATCGCATTGTCGTCCTCCCGACTGCGCGCGTCTTCCAGGACGCGGCGATGTTTTGTCCAAGCGCCAGAATCAAGCCAAACCGCTTTGGATGCATCACCCTTGCCGGAAGCCTCTGCGCAAGTCAACCGCAGCGCAATGCCGCTTCGGGCCGCGCGCGCGCAAACCGTTCATCTGCCAAGGCTTGCGCTGCACTGCGGCATCGCGAAGCGCGGCAGTGCGGAAGGCGAGGGCTTTGACAGCGGCCCGCGCGCCTCGCTATGGTGCGCACCGATTGAAACCGCTTTGAATGCCGCCACCGGATGAACCTGAAGGAACTCTCTCAGCGCCTGGGCCTGTCGCCCACGACGGTCAGCCGGGCTTTGAACGGGTATCCCGAGGTCAACGCGGCGACCCGTGAACGGGTGCTGGACGCCGCGCGCCGCCACAACTACCGCCCGAACACCCGCGCCATCCGGCTTGCCACCGGCCGCGCGCTGGCGGCGGGCCACGTCATCCCGGTCACCGCGCGGCACGAGATGATGAACCCGATCTTCGCCGACTTCATCGCCGGCGCGGGCGAGGCCTATGCGCGGTCGGGCTACGACATGCTTCTGTCGGTCGTCACCGACGCGGACGAGGACCGCGTCTACCGCGACCTGCAGGCGCGCGGGGCGGTCGACGGGGTGATCCTGCATGCGCCCTCCACCGACGACGAACGCATCCCGCTCCTGCACGAACTGGGCCTTCCCTTCGTCGTGCACGGCCGCTCCTCCGGCGCCGCCCTGCCCTATTCCTGGGTCGACGTGAACAACCGCCGCGCCTTCCAGCGGGCGACCGAATTCCTGCTGGACCTGGGCCACCGTCGCATCGGCCTGATCAACGGGCTGGAGCACATGGATTTCGCCATGCGCCGCCGCGCGGGCTATGCCGAGGCGCTGGCCGGGCGGGGCATCGCGCCCGACCCGCGGCTGATGACCTCGGACGAGATGACCGAAAGCCGCGGCCACGCCGCCGCGGCGGCCATGCTGTCGCTGCCCGACCCGCCGACGGCGCTGGTCGTGTCCTCGATCATCTCGGCCACCGGGGCGCGCCGGGCGGTCGAGGCGCGCGGCCTGCGGGTGGGGCGCGACGTGTCGATCATCATCCACGACGACGACCTCAGCTACCTCAAGAACGGCGAGGATGTGCCGATCTTCACCGCCACCCGGTCCTCGGTCCGGCTGGCGGGCGGCTTTGCGGCGCAGATGCTGCTCGACATCATCGCCGACCCGGGACGGGCACCGCAGTCGCGGCTGCTCGAGGCAGACCTGATCATCGGCCAGTCCACCGGACCCCTGACGCGCCCCTGACCCGTCCCTGAAAGGACCCAACCGATGCTGCCCACGCGCGCCGCCTTTCCCCCGGGCTTCCTGTTCGGGGCCGCGACCTCGTCCTACCAGATCGAGGGCCATGCCTTCGGCGGCGCCGGGCGCACCCACTGGGACGACTTCGCCGCCACGCCCGGCAACGTGGTGCGCGCCGAGAACGGCGCGCGAGCCTGCGACCACTACCACCGCTGGCCCGAGGACTTCGACCTCCTCAAGGCCGCAAGCTTCGACGTCTACCGCTTTTCCGCCTCCTGGGCGCGGGTCCTGCCCGAGGGCCGGGGGGCGCCGAACCCCGAGGGCCTCGACTACTACGACCGCCTGATCGACGGCCTGCTGGCCCGCGGCATCAAGCCCGCGCTGACGCTGTATCACTGGGAACTGCCCTCGGCGCTGGCCGACCTGGGCGGCTGGCGCAACGGCGACATCGCGGGCTGGTTCGCCGACTACACCGAGGTGCTGATGCGCCGCATCGGCGACCGCACCTGGTCGGTCGCGCCGATCAACGAGCCCTGGTGCGTGGGCTGGCTGTCGCATTTCATGGGCCTGCACGCGCCGGGCGTCCGCGACATCCGCGCCACCGCGCGGGCGATGCACCACGTGGGCCTGGCGCATGGCCGCGCGATCCAGGCGATGCGGGCGCTGGGGGTGGGCAACCTGGGCGCGGTCTGCAACCTCGAATGGGCGCACCCCTGGGATGCCTCGCCCGCCTCCGCCGCCGCCGCCGCGCGCTATGACGCGATCTACAACCGCTGGTTCGTTTCGGCGATGATGACCGGGACCTACCCCGCACTGGCGCTGGAGGGCCTCGGCCCCCACCTGCCCAAGGGGTGGCAGGACGACATGGCCACGATCCGCCAGCCGCTCGACTGGTTCGGGCTGAACTACTACACCTGCAAGCGCGTGGCCGACGACCCCGCCGCCGCCTGGCCGCACTATGCCGAACTGGACGGCCCCCTGCCCAGGACGCAGATGGGCTGGGAGATCTACCCCCAGGGCCTGGGCGACTTCCTGCGCCGCACCCATGCGGACTACACCCATGGCCTGCCGCTCTACATCACCGAAAACGGCATGGCCAACCCCGACGAGATGCGCGGCAACCGGGTCGAGGACGGGGTGCGCATCGACTATCTGGCAAGCCACCTGGAGGCGGTGCGCGGCGCCATCGCCGACGGCGTGCCGGTTGCGGGCTATTTCACCTGGTCGCTGCTGGACAACTACGAATGGTCGCTGGGCTACGAGAAGCGCTTCGGCCTGGTGCACGTGGACTTCGACAGCTTGCAGCGGACACCCAAGGCGTCCTACCACGCACTGGCCGCGGCGCTCGCGCGCTGAAACGAAAGGACCGGCGATGACCCGCACGCTCGTGGCCGACATCGGCGGCACCAATACAAGGGTCGCGCTGGCCTCGGGGCTGGCCGTCGATCCGGCCAGCATCCGCAAGTATCCCAACCGCGACTTCCAGGGCATCGACGGCGTGCTGTCGGCCTATGTCGCGGCCGAGGGCATAGGCCGCCTGACCGGCGCCTGCGTGGCCGCCGCGGGCCCCGTGCAGGACGGCGCGGTCACCATGACCAACCTGTTCGACGCGACGGGCGCACCCTGGATCATCGACCGGGCACGCGTGACGCGGGCGACGGGTGCGGCGACCGTCGCGGTGCTCAACGACCTGCAGGCCCAGGGCCAGGCGCTGGGGCACATCGCGGAGGCCAACCTGCGCCCCGTGATCGCCGGGCCGGTGGTGGCGGGCGGCACCATGCTGGTCGTGGGCCTGGGCACCGGGGTGAACGCGGCACCGGTGCATCCCGGCGCGGCGGGCCGGGTCGTGCCGCCGTCCGAATGCGGGCATGTGAACATGCCCGCCCGGGGGGCCGAGGGGCTGCGGCTTCAGGGCTTCATCGAGACGCTGCTGGCCGCCCGCGGCGAGGTTCCCCATGCCGGGGTGGAAGAGGTTCTGTCGGGCCGCGGCCTTGCCAACCTCGCGGCCTTCGCCGCAGCCGAGGCGGGGGCGACACCCCTGCCCGACAGCGCCGCCGTGCTGGCGGGACTTGCCGCGGGCGACCGCGTGGCGGGCGAGGCGGCGCGGCTCTACACCTATCTTCTGGGCCAGATGCTGGCGGACCTCGCCCTGATCCACCTGCCCTACGGCGGCATCCACCTGATCGGCGGCATGGCCCGCGCGATGACCCCGCATTTCGCATCCCACGGCCTGGAACGGGCGTTCCGGGAACCGCGGCGGGTACCGCTTCTGGTCGAGGATTTCGCGGTCTTCGTGGTCGAGGACGACTTCGCCGCCCTGACAGGCTGCGCGGCCTATCTGGCGGGCTGACACCTGCGCCAGGGGCGCAAGCCGGTTTCTTGCAAAGAAACCGTGCCGGAAAATCTTCGATTTTCCGGGCGGTCGCGCGGGCGTCCGGCCCGCGCGACCGCCTGGATCAGTGCGCCGCCTCGACCGCGCGCCGGGTCATCACCTTGACCAGATGCGCGCGGTATTCCGGCGTGCCGTGCAGGTCGGCGATCATGCCGTCGGGGTTGACATGCAGCGCCTTGAGCGCCGCGGCCGAGAAGTCGGCCGTAAGCGCCGCCTCGGCCTCGGCCCAGCGGAAGACGCCGCCGTTGGAGGCGCCGGTCACCGCCACGCGCACGCCGGAGGCGTATTTCGCGACGAAGACCGCGGTCAGGGCAAAGCGGCTGGCGGGCTGGACGAACTTGGCATAGGCGGCCTTTTCCGGGATCGGGAAGGCCACTTCGGTGATGAACTCGCCGGGCTGGAGCGCCGTGTCGAACATGCCGCGGAAGTAGTCGTCGGCAGCGAGCCGGCGGCGGTTGGTCACGACGGTGGCGCCCGAGGCGAGCACGGCGGACGGGTAGCAGGCGGCAGGGTCGTTGTTGGCCAGCGACCCGCCGATGGTGCCGCGGTTGCGCACGGAAGGGTCGCCGATGCCGCCCGCGAGGTCGGCCAGCGCCGGGTAGTATTGCCGCGCCTCGGCGGCCACCGTGGCATGTGTGGTGGCGGCGCCGATGGACAGCCCGTGGTCGCCGGTGCAGACGCCCTTCATCTCGGCGATGCCGGTCAGCGACACCAGCGCCGCCGGCGCGGCGAGGCGGTTCTTCATCGTCGGGATCAGCGTCTGCCCGCCGGACAGCGCCTGCGCGCCCTCGGCGGCCAGCGCGGCCGCGGCATCGGCGATGGAGGCGGGCTTGACGAAGTCGAAGTTGTGCATGGGGACCCCCTCCTCAGGCGTTCATCGCGGCCCAGACCCGGGACGGGCTGAGCGGCATGTCGATATGGGTGACGTGGGTGTGCCCGGCACGGTGCAGAGCGTCGATCACGGCGTTCACCAGCGCGGGCGGCGAGCCGATGGCGCCTGCCTCGCCGCAGCCCTTCACCCCCAGCGGATTGTGCGTGCAGGGCGTGATGCAGGAATGGTCGACGTTGAACATCGGCAGGTCGTCGGCGCGCGGCATGGCGTAATCCATGAAGGACCCGGTCAGCAGCTGGCCGTTCTCGTCATAGGCGCAGTTTTCCATCAGCGCCTGGCCAAGGCCCTGCGCGAGCCCGCCGTGCACCTGGCCCGAGACGATCATCGGATTGACGATGTTGCCGAAATCGTCCGCCGCGTGGAAGGCCAGGACCTCGACCTTGCCGGTCTCGGGATCGACCTCGACTTCGCAGCCGTAGGCGCCCGCGGGATAGGTGAAGTTGGCGGGGTCGTAGAACGCGGTTTCCTCCAGCCCGGGTTCAAGTTCCGCCAGCGGATAGTTGTGCGGCACATAGGCCGCCAGCGTGATGTCGACCCAGGACCTCGACTTGTCGGTGCCCGCGACGGTGAACCTGCCGCCCTCGAACTCGATGTCGCCCTCGGCGGCCTCCATCAGGTGGGCGGCGATCTTCTTCGCCTTGGCGATGATCTTGTTCGTCGCCTTGACGATGGCCGACCCGCCGACCGCGAGGCTTCGCGAGCCGTAGGTGCCCATCCCCATCGGCGTGTTGGAGGTGTCGCCGTGGTTGATCTCGATGGTGCCCGCGTCGATCCCCAGCATGTCGGACACCACCTGCGCGAAGGTCGTCTCGTGGCCCTGGCCGTGGCTGTGGCTGCCGGTGAAGACGCTGATCGAGCCGGTGGCGTTCACCCGCACCGTCGCGCTCTCGTACAGCCCCGCCCGGGCCCCCAGCGCACCCACCAGCGAGGACGGCGCGATGCCGCAGGCCTCGATGTAGTGCGCAAGGCCGAAGCCGCGCAGCTTGCCGCGGGCGGCAGAGGCGGCGGCGCGGGCTGCAAAGCCCGCGTGGTCCGACATCTCCAAGAGCTTGTCGAGCGTGGCGTGGTAGTTGCCGCTGTCGTAGGACACCGCGACCGGCGTCTGGTAGGGGAACTGGTCGGGCCTGATGAAGTTCTGCCGGCGCAGGTCCACCGGCGAGACGCCAAGCTCGCGCGCCGCCTTGTCGATCGTGCGTTCCAGCTGGAACGTGGCCTCGGGACGGCCCGCGCCGCGGTAGGCGTCCACCGGCACGGTGTTGGTGAAGACCGCCTTGACGTTGGTGTAGATCAGCGGCGTGCGGTAGTTGCCCGCCAGCAGCGTGCCGTGCAGCCAGGTCGGGATGCAGGGCGCGAAGGTGGACAGATACGCCCCCATGTTGGCATAGGTCTGGCAGCGCAGCGCGGTGAAGTTGTTGTCCTTGTCCAGCGCCAGTTCCACCCTGGTGACGTGGTCGCGGCCCTGCGCGTCGGAAATGAACGCCTCCGACCGGCTGGCAGTCCACTTGACCGGGCGCCTGAGCTCCTTCGCGGCGAAGGTGACCATCGCCTCTTCGGCATAGTGGTAGATCTTCGACCCGAAGCCGCCGCCCACGTCGGGGGCGACCACGCGCAGCTTGCTTTCGGAAATCCCCAGCACGAAGGCGCCCATCAGAAGGCGGATGACGTGGGGGTTCTGCGACGTGGTGTAGAGCGTGTGCATCCCCGAATGCGCCTCGTAGTCGCCGACGGCGACACGGGGTTCCATCGGGTTGGCGACCAGACGGTTGTTGACCAGCTCCAGCGTCGTGACATGCGCGGCGGCGGCGATGGCGGCGTCGACGGCGGCCTTGTTCTCCTCGACGAAGCCCCAGTCGTAGCAGAGGTTCGACCCGATCTCGTCATGCACCAGCGTGCCGCCCGCGACGGCGGCCTTCATGTCGATGACGGCGGGCAGTTCCTCGATCTCGACCTCGATCGCCTCGGCCGCGTCGCGCGCCTAGTCCAGCGTCTCGGCCACCACGGCACAGATCGGATCGCCGACATGGCGCACCTTGCCGTCGGCCAGGACCGGGTGCTTGGGCTCCAGCATCGGCTTGCCGTGGCGGTCGGTCACCTGCCAGCCGCAGGGGATGCCGCCCACCGCGGACAAATCCTTGGCCGTGAAGATGCGCACCACGCCCGGCATCGCGGCGGCGGCCGCGGTGTCGATGGACAGGATCCGCCCATGCGCCATGTCGGACCGCAGGAAGTGGCAGAAGAGCTGCCCGCGGATGTTGATGTCGTCGGTGTAGCGCCCCTTGCCGGTCAGGAACCGGATGTCCTCGCGCCGTTTCGTGCTGTCGCCGATGCCGCCGTCCTTGGGCATGGTGGTCTCCCTGTCTGATGCCTTTGCCGCGTCAGGTGCGGCGTCCCTGAAAGCCTTCCCCGGGGGAGGTGCGTGCAAGCACGCACCCTACGGGCGCCACCGGCGTAGGGTGCGTGCTTGCACGCACCGGCCGCCGGTCATTCCGCCGCGACCGCGACCGGCTGGCCCGATGCCGCCATGATCGCCTTGACGATGTTGTGATAGCCGGTGCAGCGGCAGATGTTGCCTTCGAGGTGGTGGCGCACCTGCGCTTCGGTCGGCTGCGGGGTCTCGGCCAGCAAAGCCGCGCCCGCCATCACCATGCCCGGCGTGCAGAAGCCGCATTGCAGGCCGTGATGGTCCTGGAACGCCTGCTGCAGCACCGACAGCGATCCGTCGGCATTTGCCATGCCCTCGATCGTGCGCACCTCTGCCCCCGCCACGTCGGCGGCGAAGACGTTGCAGGACTTCACCGCGCGGCCGTCCAGATGCACCGTGCAGGCGCCGCACTGGCCGGTGTCGCAGCCCACGTGCGTGCCGGTCAGGCCGAGCTGGTCGCGCAGGAAGGACGACAGCAGCGTCCGTCCCTCGACCTCGGCCGACTGCGCGCGGCCGTTCACCGTGATGGTGACCTTCATCCGTCTCCTCCCTGGGTCTTCGCCTTGGTCGCCTTGTTCGTCGTTGGGTCAGCCGATCAGCCGCCGGACCCAACCTTTCTTCCTTTCCGGCGAATCGGCAACGGTTTCTTCGTCCTCTGCCTGCGGCGGTTCGACCGCCTGCTGCAGGCGTGCGAAGAATTCGTCGGCCAGTTTCGCCGCAAAGCCGTCGATGATGCGGCTGCCAAGCTGCGCCAGCTTGCCGCCCACCTTGGCCTCGACCGTGTAGGACAGCCTTGTCCCCTCGGGCACAGGGTCCAGCGTCACCGCCGCGCCACCCTTGGCAAAGCCCGCGACACCGCCCTTGCCCTCGCCGTCGATGCGCAGCGACAGGCCTTCCACCATGTCGGAGATCGTCACCCGTCCCGCAAAGCGCGCGGTGACCGGGCCGACCTTCTGCACCACCACCGCCTCGTAACCCTCGGCGACCGACCCCGTCAGCGACTCGCAGCCCGGCACGCAGGCCTTGAGCGTGTCGGCATCGAGGATCGCGGCCCAGACCATGGCGGGTTCGGCCGCGATGATGCGGCTGTCCTGAAGCTGCATGATCCCTCCCCCGGACCTTGAGTCTCCGGCCCGCAGCCTAGGCGGCGTGCGGGCTGCGGCGCCAGAGGTTTGTGCGGCGGTGTCCCGGGCTCAGGTGATGACATCGGGCCTGGCGCGTCCGGTGTGCTCCTCGATCCGTGCAAGCGCATGGGCGGCGCGGATCACCGGGGCCAGCGCCGCCTGCGCATCGAGGTCGAGGCCCGCAGGGCCCGGCGCGTAGCGTTCCAGATACATCCGCAGCGTGGCCCCTTCAGTGCCCGTGCCCGACAGGCGCAGCACGATGCGGCTGCCGTCCGCAAAACCGATGCGCACGCCCTGCCTGGCGCTGACCGACCCGTCCACGGGGTCGGCATAGGAGAAATCGTCGGCAAAGGCGATCTGGAGGCCCTCCACCACCTGCCCCTTCAGCCCAGGCAGGGCCGCCCGCAAGGCCGCCATCATGGCATCGGCCCTGTCGGTCGGGATCGCCTCGAAATCGTGGCGGCTGTAGTAGTTGCGGCCGAACTTCGCCCAGTGTTCCGCCATGATCGCGGCCACCGTCTGCCGGCGGACGGCCAGGATGTTCAGCCACAGCAGGATCGCCCAGAGCCCGTCCTTTTCCCGCACATGGTCGCTGCCGGTGCCGAAGGACTCCTCACCGCAGAGCGTGGCCTTCCCCGCGTCCAGAAGGTTGCCGAAGAACTTCCAGCCGGTGGGCGTCTCGTAGGAGGCGATCCCCAGCGCCGCGGCCACCCGGTCCACCGCCGCCGAGGTCGGCATCGACCGCGCCACCCCCCTCAGCCCCGCCGCATAGCCCGGCGCCAGATGCGCATTCGCCGCCAGCACCGCCAGGCTGTCGGAGGGCGAGATGTAGATGCCGCGCCCCACCACCATGTTGCGGTCGCCGTCGCCGTCCGAGGCGGCGCCGAAGTCCGGGGCGCCTTCGCCGAACATCTCGTCCATCAGCGCGCGGGCCCAGGTCGGGTTCGGGTCGGGGTGCAGGCCGCCGAAGTCCGGCAGGGGGGTGGCGTTGACCACGCTGCCCGCGGGCGCGCCCAGGCGGCGTTCGAGGATCTCGACCGCATAGGGCCCGGTCACCGCGTTCATGCTGTCCATGCGGATGCGGAACCCGCCCCTGAACATCGCGGCGATGGCGGGGAAGTCGAACAGCCCCTCCATCAGCCTCGCGTAGTCGGCCACCGGATCGACGACATCGACCGCCATCCCGCCCAGGGTCTGCCGCCCGGGGGTGCCAAGGTCCACGTCGCCCGCATCTAGGATGCGGTAGGCCTGGATCGTCGTCGTGTGCTTGAAGATCGCCTCGGTCACGCCTTCCGGCGCGGGGCCGCCGTTGGGGGTGTTGAACTTGACGCCGAAATCCTCGTGCGGGCCGCCGGGGTTGTGGCTGGCCGACATGATGATCCCGCCGTCCGTCCGGTTCAGCCGGATCAGGTGGCTGGCCGCGGGCGTCGACAGGATCGCCCCCTGCCCCACGATCATCCGCGCCGCCCCCTGCGCCGCCGCCATCTTCAGGATGGCTTGAGCCGCCACGTCGCCGAAGTAGCGCCCGTCCCCCCCCAGCACCAGCACCTTGCCCGCCACGCCGCCGATGGCGTCGAAGATCGCCTGCACGAAGCATTCGAGGTAGTGCGGCTGCATGAAGACCGGCGTCTTCTTGCGCAGGCCCGAAGTGCCGGGCTTTTGCCCGTCAAAGGGCGTCACGGGGACGGTGCGGATCATCGGGGGCTCCTCCTCAGGCACGCTCGAAAACCAGGACGGAATGGGCGGGCGCCTCCAGCGGGCCCTTCACCACCGAAGGGCGCGCGTCCAGATGCACGGTATCCAGGATCAGCCGCCAGGCGGGCGCGGTGTCGGGCAGCGCCAGCGGCACCGAGGGGCCCTGGTTGAACACCAGATAGACCGCCTCCTCCGCCGTGCCACCGCCTTCGGCGGCATTGCGCAGCTCGACGCACAGGCAGCGGAAGGCGGGGTTCTGCCAGTCCTCGGGCCGCGGCAGATGGCCGTCGGCGCGGCGCCAGATGACGTCGGGCAGCTTGTCGATGCTGCGCGTCTTGGCATGCAGGAACCGCCGCTGGCGCAGGACGGGGTGCTGCCGCCGGATCGCCGCCAGTCGCCCCACGAACGCGGCCAGCGACGCATCGGGGTTCGACCAGTCGACCCAGCCCGTCGGGTTGTCCTGCGCATAGGCGTTGTTGTTGCCGCCCTGGCTGTTGCCGATCTCGTCACCCCCCAAGAGCATCGGCGTCCCCTGGCTCAGGAACAGCGTCGCCAGCATGTTGCGCCTGCGCAGCGCGCGGGCGCCCAGGATGCGGGGGTCGTCGGTCGGCCCCTCGACGCCCATGCTGTCGCTGTAGTTCTCGGAATGGCCGTCGCGGTTGTCCTCGCCGTTGGCGAGGTTGCGCTTGACGGAATAGGAGGTCACGTCGGCCAGCGTGAAGCCGTCGTGCGAGGTCAGCATGTTGATCGTCGCGGTGGCCGACCGGCCCGAATGGTCGAAGCGTTCCGCCGATCCGAGCAGCCGCTTGGCAAGATCCGGCGTCATCCCCGCATCGCCGCGCCAGAACCGCCGCACGCCGTCGCGATAGGTATCGTTCCATTCGTGGAACGGATGCGGAAAGGCGCCGAGCTGGTAGCCGCCCGGCCCGATGTCCCAGGGCTCGGCGATCAGCTTGACCTGCGCCAGCACCGGGTCCTGCCGCACCGCGTCGAAGAAGCCGCCGTTGGGGTCGAAGCCCTGCGCCTCGCGCCCCAGCGTGGTGGCGAGGTCGAAGCGGAAGCCGTCGACGTGGCACTGCTCCACCCAGTAGCGCAAGGAGTCCATCACCATCCGCAGCACCATCGGATGCGTCAGGTTCAGCGTGTTGCCCACGCCCGCGTCGTTCGCGTATTGCCGCCCGCCGTCGGTCAGCCGGTAGTAGCTGGCGTTGTCGAGGCCCCGGAAGCTCAGCGTCGGGCCCCACTGGTCGCCCTCGCCGCTGTGGTTGTAGACCACGTCCAGGATCACCTCGATCCCGGCGGAATGGAACCGGCGCACCATGGTCTGGAATTCCCACAGTGCGCCCTTGGTCATGTAGCGCGGCTCCGGCGCGAAGAAGGCCAGCGTCTGGTAGCCCCAGTAGTTGCGCAGGCCCTGCGCCACCAGGAACCGGTCGTCGACGAAGGCCTGCACCGGCATCAGCTCGATCGCCGTCACGCCAAGGCGCAGCAGGTGCTCGATCACCGCATCCGAGGCAAGGCCCAGGTAGCTCCCGCGCAGCGGCTTCTCCACCCCCGGGGCCTGCATGGTCAGACCGCGCACATGCGCCTCGTAGATCACCGTTTCCGATCGCGGGCGGCGCGGCGCGCGGTCGAGGCCCCAGCTGAAGGTCGGGTCCACCACCACCGCCTTGGGCACCGCGAAGGCGCTGTCGCGGGTGTCGAAGCTCAGGTCCCCGCGCGGCGAGCCGATCTTGTAGCCCATCAGCGCATCCGACCACTTGAGCCGCCCCTCGAGCCCCCGCGCGTAGGGGTCGAGCAGCAGCTTGTTGGGGTTGAAGCGGTGCCCGCGCTCGGGCACGTAAGGCCCGTGCGCGCGGAACCCGTAGACGGTGCCCGGCGTCAGCCCGCCCACATGCATGTGCCAGATGTCGCCGTCGCGCTCGCGGAACGGCAGGCGCGCCATCTCCTTGCGGCCGTCCGAGGAAAACAGGCACAGCTCGATCATCTCGGCATGGGCCGAGAAGACGGCGAAGTTCACCCCCTCGCCGTCGAACGAGGCCCCCATCGGCCAGGGCCGCCCCGTGCCGGCGGCATGGCCCGCAAGCCGGGCCGGAGGCGCGCCGGTCGCCGGCGTCATGCGACAAGCCGCCCGTAAAGCGCGGCATAGGCCGCGGCCGAGGTCTCCCAGCCGACGGGGTGGCGCATCGCGTTGCGCTGCACGGCCGCCCAGAGGTCGGGCTTGCCATGCAACTCCAGAAGCCTGCGCATCGCCTGCGCCAGGGCGATCCCGTCGGTGGGGTGAAAGCTGATCCCCGTCGCCACGCCGGCGGCCAGCGTGGCGGGCGTGGCCCCGATCACCGTATCGGCCAGCCCGCCCACCGCGGCCACCACCGGCAGCGTGCCGAAGCGCAGGCCGTACATCTGCGTCAGCCCGCAGGGCTCGAAGCGCGAGGGCACCAGCACCGCGTCGCCGCCCGCGAACATGCGGCGGCTCAGGTCCTCGTCATAGCCGATCCGCACGCCCACGCGGCCGGGATGGCGCACCGCCAGGCCACGCATCGCGGCTTCCAGCCCCGGATCGCCCGACCCCAGCACCAGAAGGCCCCCGCCGCCCTCGACGAAGGCGGGCATGACGCCGGGCACCAGGTCGATCCCCTTCTGGTCGGTCAGGCGGCTGACAAGGATCGCCAGCGGCCCGGGCACGTCCAGCCCGAATTCGTCGCAAAGCGCGGCCCGCGCCGCGGCCTTGCCGGACATGTCCCCGACCGAGAACGGTGTCCCCGCCGCCGCGGGCGACCAGACGCCGGTGTCGACGCCGTTCAGGATGCCCGACACCACCCCCGCCCGCGCCGCGATCACGCCTTGCAGGCCCATGCCGAATTCGGCGCGCGACAGTTCGTCCGCATAGGTCGGCGACACCGTGGTGATCGCATCCGCCGTCACCAGCCCCGCCTTCAGCGACGACAGGCCGCCGTAGTATTCCAGGCTGCCGGGGTGGAACTCCTGCGCCGGCAGCCGCAGCGTCCCCAGCAGCGAGGCCGGCGCCCAGCCCTGGAAGGCGATGTTGTGGATGGTGATGACCGAGGCCACGTCCCGCGGCCCCCCGAAGGCCAGGTAGGCGGGCGCGAGGCCAGCCTGCCAGTCATGCCCATGCAGCACCCCCGGCCGCCAGCCATCCGACAGCCCCGCCCGCGCGATCCGCGCCCCCGCCCAGGACAGCGCGGCAAAGCGCTGCGCGTTGTCGGCCCAGTCGCCGTTGGGGCCGGAATAGGGCCCGCCCTCGCGGTCGAACAGGTGCGGCGCGTCCAAGAGCAGCAGGCGCAGCCCCCCGACCTCGCCCGCCATCACCCGGCCGGGTCCGCCGAACAGGTCGTCCTCGGCCCAGACCTCGGGCCAGCCGGCGATGCGGGCGCGCAACGGTCGGTAGGCGGGCATCAGCACGCGCATGTCCCAGCCGAGCGGCGCCAGCGCCCCCGGCAGGGCGCCCACCACATCCGCCAGCCCCCCGGTCTTCAGCAGCGGCACGCATTCCGAGGCCACCGACAGCACCCGCCCGCCCATGACCGCCTCCATCTTCCGTTCACAAATATCCCGGGGGTCCGGGGGCAGCGCCCCCGGGGTTTCCGCCCGCGCGCCCTCAGCCCAGCCGGACCGCCCGCGCATCCAGCATGTCCTGCGTCACCAGCACGATCCCGCCTTCGGACCGGCGGAACCATTTGCCGTCCTCCTCCGGGTCCTCGCCGATGACCAGCCCCTCGGGGATCACCACGCCGCGGTCGAGCACCACGTTCTTCAGCCGGGCGTGGCGGTTCACGATCACCTGCGGCAGCGCCACCACATGTTCCAGCGCCGAGAAGGAATGCGTCCGGCAGCCGGTGAACAGCAGGCTGTTGCGCACCTCGGACCCCGAGACGATGCAGTCCCCCGACACCAGCGACGACACCGCCGAACCGCGGCGGCCGTCCTCGTCATGGATGAACTTGGCGGGCGGCACGATCTCGGCATAGGTCCAGATCGGCCAGGAATTGTCGTAGAGGTCGAGCTTGGGCACGAAATCGGTCAGGTCGATGTTGGCCTGCCAGAACGCGTCGATGGTGCCGACGTCGCGCCAGTAGGGCTCTTCCTCGGTGGTCGAGCGCACGCAGCTGTCGGCGAACTTGTGCGCCACGGCCTTGCCGCCCTTCACGATCGACGGGATCAGGTCGAAGCCGAAGTCGTGGGTGGAATTGCCGTCCACCATATCGCGCTTCAGAAGGTCGCGCAGGAAGGCCCAGTCGAACACATAGATGCCCATCGAGGCCAGCGCATGGTCGGGGTCGCCGGGGATCGCCGGCGGGTCCTTGGGCTTTTCCAGGAAGGCGGTGATCCGCATCGTGGTGTCGCAATGCATCACCCCGAAGGCCGATGCCTCCTTCCGGGGCACGGTCAGGCAGCCGATGGTCACGTCGGCGCCCGAGGTGACGTGCTGCTGGATCATCAGCTCGTAGTCCATCTTGTAGATGTGGTCGCCGGCGAGGATCACCGCATACTTGATGTTGTAGCTGTCGATGATGTCGATGTTCTGCGCCACGGCGTCCGCCGTGCCGCGGTACCAGTTCACCTCGTCCATCCGCTGGCTGGCAGGCAGGATGTCGAGGTATTCGTTGCGTTCCGCCCGGAAGAAGTTCCAGCCGCGCTGGCAGTGCCGGATCAGGGAATGCGCCTTGTACTGCGTGGCGATGGCCATCTTGCGGATGCCCGAATTCAGCGCGTTGGACAGCGCGAAGTCGATGATCCGCGTCTTGCCGCCGAAATAGACCGCGGGCTTGGCGCGGCGGTCGGTCAGCTCCTTCAGGCGCGACCCGCGCCCGCCGGCCAGCACGAAGGCCATGGCCTGCGACGACAGCCGCGCATTCGGTTTCGGTTGCATGTCTTCCCCCCTGAGATCTGTCATCTGCCGCCTCACCCCTGTTGCAGGTATATGGCCGACAAAGGCGGCAGCGTGACAAGCGCCGATTGCGCCTGCCCGTGCCAGGGCGTCTTCTCCGTGGTCACACCTCCCAGGTTCCCGCGGTTGCCCCCGCCGTAGATCGCGGCGTCGGTGTTCAGGATTTCGGACCATTTGCCGGGCCCCGGCAGGCCCAGCCGGTAGCGCCGTTCCACCGGCGTCATGTTGACCACCGCCACGACAGGCCGGTCGCCCTCGCGCCCCCTGCGCACCCAGGCGTAGACCGAGGCCTCGGCGTCGTTGCTCTCGATCCAGGCAAAGCCCTCGGGCCGGGCGTCGTTGACGTGCAGCGCGGGCGTCGTGCGGTAGACGCGGTTGAGGTCGGCGACCAGCGCCTGCACGCCCCTGTGTTCGGGCACCTCGAGCTGGTGCCAGTCGAGGCTCCGGTTGTGGTTCCACTCGCGGCCCTGCGCGAATTCCTGGCCCATGAACAGCAGCTTCTTGCCCGGATGCGCCCACATGAAGCCGTAGTAGGCGCGCAGGTTGGCGAACTTCTCCCAAGCCCCGCCCGGCATCTTGGACAGCATGCTGCCCTTGCCGTGCACCACCTCGTCATGGCTGATCGGCAGGATGTAGTTCTCCGACCAGGCATAGACGAGGCCGAAGGTCATCTGGTGGTGGTGGTACTTCCGGAACACGGGTTCCTTCTGCATGTAGGACAGGGTGTCGTTCATCCAGCCCATGTTCCACTTGAAGCCGAAGCCCAGGCCGCCCCAGTTCGCGGGCCGCGACACGCCGGGGAAGGCGGTCGATTCCTCGGCCACCGTCATCACGCCCGGGCTTTCGCCATAGGCGGTGATGTTCATCTGGCGCAGGACGTCGATCGCCTCGTAGTTCTCGCGGCCCCCGTCGCGGTTGGGCAGCCACTCGCCATCCTTGCGGCTGTAGTCGCGGTAGAGCATCGAGGCCACGGCATCCACGCGCAGCGCGTCGATGTGGTATTCCTCCAGCCAGTACAGCGCGTTGGACACGAGGTAGTTGCGCACCTCGGAGCGGCCGTAGTTGTAGATCAGGGTGTTCCAGTCCTGGTGGAAGCCCTCGCGCGGGTCCTGGTGTTCGTAAAGCGCGGTGCCGTCGAAACGGCCCAGGCCATGCGCGTCGGTCGGAAAGTGGCCCGGTACCCAGTCGAGGATCACCCCCAGCCCCTTGCGGTGCGCGGCATCGACGAAGGCGCGGAATTCGGTCGGCGTGCCGTGCCGGATCGTGGGCGCGAACAGGCCCACGGGCTGGTAGCCCCAGCTTCCGTCGAACGGATATTCGGAAACCGGCAGCAGTTCGACATGGGTAAAGCCCATCTCGACGGCATAATCGACCAGTTGTTCGGAAAGCTCCCGGTAGGACAGCATCCGGTCCCCCGGCGCCCGGCGCCACGAGCCCAGATGCACCTCGTAGACCGAAATCGGCGCGTCGATGTTCTGCCGCGTGGCGCGCGTGGCCATCCAGTCGGCATCGCTGAAGGCCCCGCCGATTTTCCTGACGACAGAGGCATTTGCGGGCGGATGTTCAGACCCGAAGCCGACCGGATCGGCCTTCAGCGGTTGCAGGTGCCCGCCGGGGCCGCGGATTTCGTACTTGTAGGTCTCGCCCTCGCCCAGGCCGGGGATGAAGGTTTCCCACACCCCCGTCGGCCCGCGGCGGCGCATCGGGTGGCGGCGCCCGTCCCAGACGTTGAAGTTGCCGACCACCGACACCCGTTCGGCATTCGGCGCCCAGACGGCGAAATGCACGCCGTCCACGCCCTCGTGCGTGACCGGATGCGCGCCCAGCACCGTCCACAGCCGCTTGTGCGTGCCCTCGCCGAGCAGATATTCGTCCATCTCGCCCAGCACCGGGCCGAAGGCGAAGGGGTCGTCCCATTCCCAGGTGCTGCCGAAGCCCTGCGCGCGCAGCCGGTAGTCCGCCTTGCGCGGCAGCGCCGCCACCCAGACGCCGCCATGGGCGTGGGTCAGCTCGACCTCCCTGCCCGCCTTGCCGGTCAGCGCCCAGACCCGTTCCGCCCCCGGCACGAAGACGCGCAGCGCGAAACCGGACGCCACCCGGTGCAGCCCCAGAACGCCGAAGGGATCGCCGTGCCGTCCCTCGGCGATGGCCGCCGCCGCGCCTTCGTCGATCAGGTCTTGCGTCATGGCATCCTCCCAAATGCGCGACGACGGGCGGGCCCCTCACAGGGCCGAGGCGACCCCCCAGATGTCGGCCATGTAGCTGCGGATCGTGCGGTCGGAGGAAAAGAACCCCGACCGCGCCGTGTTCATTGCCGCCATCTTCGCCCAAAGCGCAGTGTCGGCATAGGTCGCGTCCACCCGCGCCTGCGCCGCGACATAGGCGTCGAAGTCGGCCGCGACGAGGAAGTAGTCCTCGTGCCAGACGCGGTGGACAAGGCCGTGGTAGCGATCCGGCTGGCCGGGCGAGAACTGCCCTTCGGCGATCATCTGCAGCACGTCCTGAAGGACCTGGCTGGCCTCGATCGCGTGGCGGCTGTGGTCGGGGTCCTGGCGGCGCCTGTCGACCTCCTCGGCGGTCAGGCCGAACAGGAAGAAGTTGTCGGCGCCCACCTCGGACAGGATTTCCACGTTGGCGCCGTCCAGCGTGCCGATGGTCGGCGCGCCGTTCATCATGAACTTCATGTTCCCGGTACCGGACGCCTCCTTGCCCGCCGTCGAGATCTGCTCCGACAGATCGGCCGCGGGGATCACGCGCTCGGCGAGGCTGACGTTGTAGTTGGGCGGATAGACCACCTTCAGCAGGTCGCCCGCCACCGGGTCCGCGTTAATGACGGCGGCCACATCGTTGACAAGATGGATGATTTCCTTGGCCACCGCATAGCCCGGCGCGGCCTTGCCGCCGAACACCTTGACCCGCGGCACCCAGGGGCCCGCGGGGTTCTGGCGGATCGCGTGCCAGCGCGCGACGGTTTCCAGCACGTTCAGCAACTGGCGCTTGTATTCGTGGATGCGCTTGATCTGCACGTCGAACAGCGCGTCGGGCGACACCTTTACCCCCAGCGCCTGCCCGAACCAGTTCGCGACCTGCACCTTGTTCGCCCGCTTGGCCGCCATGAAGGCCTGCCGGAAGCCCTCGTCCCCCGCGTGCGGCTCCAGCCCGCGCAGGCGGTCGAGGTCGTCCTCCCAGCCCGCGCCGATGGTGTCGGTGATCAGCCGCGCCAGCGGCGGGTTGGCCATCCTAAGCCAGCGCCGCGGCGTGACGCCGTTGGTCTGGTTGATGATCCGCCCGGGGTGCAGCCTGTCCAGTTCGGGAAACAGGTTCTTCTTCACCAGGTCGGAATGCAGCGCCGAGACGCCGTTGACCTTGTGGCTCATGATGAACGCCAGTTCCCCCATCCGCACCTCGTGGTGCTTGACGATGCCCACGTAGTGCGGCCGCGCCGGGTAGCTGCGGCGGTGCCAGCCGTCGATGCGTTCCACGATCTGCATGTGCCGCGGCAGCACGTTGCCGAAGGTGAAGGTGGCCCAGCGTTCCAGAGCCTCGGGAAGGAGCGTGTGGTTGGTGTAGCCGAGGCAGGCGCGGGCGATCTCCAGCGCCTCGAAGAACTCCAGCCCGTGCACGTCGGACAGCAGCCGCACCAGTTCGGGCCCGGCGATCGCCGGATGGGTGTCGTTCATCTGGATCGCCGCGTGCGCAGGCAGCGCGCGCAGGTCCAGGCCCGCGGCCAGATGGCGGCGCAGGATGTCCTGCAATGCGGCCGAGGTCAGGAAGAATTCCTGCTTCAGCCGCAGCTCCTTGCCCTGATAGGTCGTGTCGTCGGGATACAGCACGCAGGACAGCGTGCGCGCCAGCGCCGCGGGTTCCGCCGCGGCCGCAAAATCGCCGCGGTTGAAGCGGGCAAGGTCGAACATCGTCGTGGGCTTGGCGGCCCACAGCCGCAGCGTGTTGGCCCATCTGCCCTGCCAGCCGATCACCGGCGTGTCGTGCGCCGAGGCCAGCACCGTCTCCCCCGGTTCCCAGACCTCGCGTCCGTCCACCGTGCGGACCGACCCCTTGAAGGGGATCGTGTAGGCCGCCTCGGGCCGGGCGAATTCCCAGGGGTGCGCCTGCGACAGCCAGTCCTCGGGCGTTTCCACCTGCTGGCCGCCTTCGAACCGCTGGCGGAACAGCCCGTGTTCATAGCGGATGCCGTAGCCGTAGGCCGGGCAGCCCAGCGTGGCCATCGATTCCATGAAGCAGGCGGCCAGCCGCCCGAGACCGCCGTTGCCGAGGCCCGCGTCGGGTTCGTCCTCGATCACCGCGCGGAAGTCCTGGCCCAGGTCCGCCATCACCTGCGCCGCCGCCTCGTGCAGGCCGAGGTTGATCGTGGCGTCCTCCAGCAGGCGCCCGATCAGGAATTCCATCGACAGGTAGTAGACGCGCTTGCGGCCCTCGGCCCAGGTGCGGCGGGTCGAGGTGAACCAGGGCTCGACGATGCGGTCGCGGATCGACAGCGACAGCGCCATGCGCCAGTCATAGCGGGAGGCGTGGTCGGCATCCTTGCCCAGGCCGAAGGTCAGGTGCCGCAGCACGTCGGCCTTCAGCTGCGCCGGGCCGGAAAACGCGGGGGCGGGCGCCGTGGTGGGTCGGGTCGATTCGGCTCGTATGGTCACGCCTGCCCCTGTCGATGGGCCGCGCCGACGCCTGCCGGTCGCGGAAGTTTCGTCGGACGTTCCGTCACATTCGCGCAACGGAACCGCGGCCATGTTGCGGGGCCTGTTCCCGCGGTCAAGGCGAAACGGCGGCTCTGTCCGGCCGTCCGCGCCCAAACCGCTTTCGGAGTTAGCGCAATCATCCGGTCGCGGTCACTGATTCCACAGCCCTTTCATGGCCGGAAGCGATTCAAAGCGCTTTGACTGCGGCAAAAGCGCCGCAGGTGCGCTGCGCGAAACGGCAGCAGGGCCGCTGCCCGGGGCCGGCCTGCGCAGCGCCCTTGCCCATCGGCGGAATACGACCTATTTCCCGGCTGTTGCGACCCGCCAAGGTTTTGCCCACTTCGGCACCCAGGATCACGGGACGGAACCACAACCGCTCCGCGGCCGCAGAACAGGACCGACAAGGCAGATGAGCAGCACCGACAAGACCCCGCAACAGGGGCAGACGCCGAAACCCCAGGGCCAGCAGCAGGGCCAGACGCCCAGGCCCGCGCCCCAGCAGGGCCAGCCGCCGATCTTCAAGGACTGGGCGTCGATCTGACGCCTGTCCCTTCGGCTTGAATTCGCGGCCTGCCCGGGCCACGCTGTCCGCATGGGCAGCCCGGTCTCGTCGATCCTGAACCTCGGTCCCGCCTCCGAGGCGGCCTTCGCCCGCGCGGGCATCGCGACCGCCGAGGAGATCCGCGCGATGGGGCCGGACGCGGCCTACCGCGCGCTTCTGCGCTCCGGCAGCGCGCCGCATTTCATCGGCTACTACGTGCTGGTGATGGGCCTTCAGGGCCGCCCGTGGAACGACTGCCAGGGCGCCGAGAAAGCCGCGCTGCGCCAGCGGTTCGATGCGCTGAAGGCAGAGTTCACCGCCTCGCCCGCAAAGCGCCGGTCCGACATGGATGCGGCGCTCGATGCGCTCGGCGTGGTCGCGCGGCCCGGCTGAGCCGGCCGCGCAAGCCCCGTCAGCCGACGAGTTCGAGGCCGGAGAAGAAGAACGCGATCTCGGCCGCCGCGGTGTCCGGCGCATCCGACCCGTGCACCGAGTTTTCCCCCACCGACAGGGCAAACTCCTTGCGGATCGTGCCGTCGGCCGCACTGGCCGGGTTGGTCGCGCCCATCACCTCGCGGTTCCTGGCAATCGCGCCCTCGCCCTCCAGCACCTGCACGACGACGGGGCCGGACGCCATGAACTCGGTCAGCTCGCCGAAGAAGGGGCGGGCGGCATGGACGGCATAGAACTGCTGCGCCTGCGCCAGGCTCAGGTGCAGCCGCTTCTGCGCCACGATGCGCAGGCCCGCCTCTTCGAACTTGGCGTTGATCCTGCCGGTCAGGTTGCGCCTGGTCGCGTCGGGCTTGATGATCGACAGGGTGCGTTCGGTGGCCATGGGTCTCTCCGGGAATGTGCCGCGGCGCGGCATCTGCGGCGGACCCGTAGCACGGGGCCCGCCCGGAAGGCAAACCGCCGGGACCGGCGCAGCCCCGCCCCGCCCCGCCCCGCCCCGCCCCACCCGGCACCGGCCCCGCGCCCGCGCCGGACCGGGCCACCGACACCCCCGCGGCGATTGACATCGCCGCGCGGCCCGGGCATCGCGCGGCGCATGCTGCGCATCGACGACATCCGCTATTCGGTCGAGGGCCGCCCGCTGTTCGAGGGCGCCTCGGCGATGATCCCCGCAGGCCACAAGGTGGGCCTCGTGGGCCGCAACGGCGCGGGCAAGACCACGCTCTTCCGCCTGATCCGGGGCGAGCTTGCGCTGGAAGGCGGCAGCATCACGCTTCCGTCGCGCGCCCGCATCGGCGGCGTGGCGCAGGAGGTGCCGGCGGGGCCGGAAAGCCTGCTCGACACCGTGCTCGCCGCCGATACCGAACGCGCGGGGCTGCTCGCCGAGGCCGAGACGGCGACCGACCCCGCCCGCATCGCCTTCGTGCAGGAACGCCTCGCCGCCATCGACGCCTGGTCGGCCGAGGCGCGGGCTTCCGCCATCCTGAAGGGCCTGGGCTTCGACACTCGGGCCCAGGCGCGGCCCTGTTCCGATTTCTCGGGCGGCTGGCGGATGCGGGTGGCGCTGGCGGGGGTGCTGTTCGCCACCCCCGACCTCTTGCTGCTCGACGAGCCGACGAACTACCTCGATCTCGAAGGCGCGGTCTGGCTGGAAAGCTACCTCGCCCGCTATCCGCATACGGTGATGATCATCAGCCACGACCGCGGCCTGCTGAACCGCGCCGTGGGGGCGATCCTGCATCTGGACGCGCGCAAGCTGACGCTGTGGAACGGCCCCTACGACCAGTTCGCCCGCCAGGTCGCCGAGCGCCGCGCCGTGCAGGCGGCCGAGGCCAAAAAGCAGGAACTGCGCCGGGCGCATCTGCAAAGCTTCGTCGACCGCTTCAAGGCCAAGGCGTCGAAGGCCGTGCAGGCGCAGTCGCGCGTCAAGATGCTGGAAAGGATGACGCCGATCGTCGCCCCGGAAGAGGCGCGCAAGGTCGTCTTCACCTTCCCCGCGCCCGAAGAACTGTCGCCCCCGATCATCAACCTCGACCTCGCCGCCACCGGCTACGGCGGGCCGCCGGTGCTGAAACGGTTGTCCCTGCGCATCGACCAGGACGACCGCATCGCGCTTCTGGGCCGCAACGGCGAGGGGAAATCCACGCTGTCCAAGCTGCTCGCGGGCAAGCTTCCGGCGACGGAGGGCAAACTGCACCGGTCGCCGAAACTGCGCATCGGCTATTTCGCCCAGCACCAGGTGGACGAGCTGCACCTCGACGAGACGCCGCTCCAGCACGTAAGCCGGCGGCGGCCCGACGAACCGCAGGCCAGGCTGCGCGCCCGGCTGGCCGGTTTCGGCCTGACGGCCGATCAGGCCGACACGCCCGTCGCCCGCCTGTCGGGCGGGCAGAAGGCGCGGCTGTCGCTCCTTCTCGCCACCATCGACGCCCCGCACCTGCTGATCCTGGACGAGCCCACCAACCACCTCGACATCGAAAGCCGCGAGGCGCTGGTCGAGGCGCTGACCGAATACTCCGGCGCGGTGATCCTGGTGTCCCACGACATGCACCTTCTGGGGCTGGTGGCCGACCGGCTGTGGCTCGTGAAGGGCGGCACGGTCGCGCCCTATGCGCAGGACCTGGAGAGCTATCGCGCCCAGCTTCTGGCCGGCGAGGACGAGGCGAAACCCGGCGGCAGGCCGGCAGACAGGCCGCGCCGGGCAGGCCGCGAGGACCTCTCCGCCCTGCAGGGCGAACTGCGCCGCTGCGAGGAACGGCTCGGGAAACTCAACGACATGCGCGACAAGCTGGCCCGCAAGCTCGCCGACCCGGCGCTCTACGAGGATGCCCGGGCGGGCGAACTGGCCACCTGGAACGCCAAATATGCCGAAGTGATGCAGGCACTCGACCGCGCCGAGGCGCTGTGGCTCGCCGCTCAGGAAAAGCTCGACGCCGCCGCCTGACCGCCGCGCCCCAGGGCCCGCCGCGCAGGCACGGCCGACAGCGCCCGCGGCCGTCCTGCCCC
>CAZCPY010000006.1:0-45250 GCA_964499865.1 uncultured Rhodobacterales bacterium
GTCGTCAGCGGCCCGGCGCGGGCCGAGGCGGCGCCGTCCGTTGCCGCGCCGCGCCGCGCGGTCGTGGCACGGGTCACGCCGGGCTGCCCCGGCCATGCGCCCTATGGCGCTTATGTCGCGACCACCGCCGGGCGCAGGGCGCTCTTGTGCGTGACCTCGCCCGACCGCATTCCGGGCTATGCCCGCCTCTCGACCGAGGCCCCGCGCCGGGCGCCCGCGCCCGTGGTCGCGCCCCTGGTGGTGGCAGGGGCACCCGCGCCCGCCGCCCCCGTCGCGCGCAGCGTGACCGCTCCGGCGGCGGTTGCCGCGGCGCCCGCCACGGGCGCCCGGTACGGCTGCCCGAAGTCCAAGCCGGTGCTGCGCCGCGTGTTGCTGCGGGACGGCGGCACGACGCTGCTGTGCACCGACGGGACCGAGGGCTATGCGGGCGCGGTCCTGCCCGAGGGCTACCGTCTGGGCTGGGACGACGACCGGCTGAACCCGCTGCGCGGGGTCGGCACGCTGGAGGGCTGGGCCGCGCAGGACCGGGTCTGGACACGCGAGACGCCGGCCCGCCCGGTGGCCGGGGCAGCGGTCCCCGCCGGCAAGAAGCGCGTCGTCGTGGCCGCCGGCAACGCCCCCGCCGCGCCCCTCGGCTCTGCCGCGCCGCGCGCGCCCGAGGTCACCGCCTCGACCTCCGGCGCGCCCGTCAGGGCGCCGAGGCCCGCCGAAGCGGCGGCCGGGCGGCTGTTCGTGCAGGTCGGCGCCTTCGGCGAGCCTGCCAACGCAGACCGCGCCCGCGCCCGGCTGGCGGCCGCCGGCCTGCCCGTGGCAGAGGGCAGGGGCCGCGGTCTGCGGGTGATCTACGCAGGCCCCTTCGCCAGCCGCGCCGAGGCGCAGGCCGCCGTCGCCGCCGCCCGCCGTGCAGGCTTCGGGGATGCGTTCCTCCGCTGAGACGGAGCCGTCAGGGGTGAACGCCCGACTGGAAGGCGCCTCCCCTCCCCCTTGGGGGGGAGGGGGCTCCACCTCGCCGCCGGACGCCCCCCCCTTCCTTTCCCTCTCCCACGGGGGGGGGAGGAAAGCACCCGCGGCGGTCACGGTTCCCACCCCCTCAGGTCGAGCAGATGTCCTGCAGGCTGACCCATTGCGCATCGCTCAGAAGCGGCGGCGGCGGCGTGCTGGCGAAGGGGTCGGCTTCGATCAGCCCCAGCGTGCGCTCGCCCGTGGGGTCGAGCGTATAGGCATAGGGCGACGAGGCCACGCCCGCCGCACGGAACCGCAGCAGAAGCGGCTCGTCCGGCAGGGCCGGCGGACCCTGCGCGACCAGCACCTCCGCATAGCCGGCCACGTCGGCCGGGCGCAGGGCGCCGGTCGCGAACAGCCGCAGCGTCGCGAAGGTGCCCGCGTGGCGCAGCAGGGGCAGCAGCGGGTCGGCGGTCTCGGCCTGCAGCTGCGCGGCCAGCAGGTGACCCGCCAGCACGTCCGGCCCGTCGGGGATGGCGACCAGCGGTTCGCCCACCACCACGCGGCGGCCCGGCAGCGCCAAGGCGCCTGTCACCCCTTCGCGCACCACGGCCAGCACGGGTTCCTGCCCCGCCCCGTAGAGCCGCGTGCCGAGCGCCGCCAGCGCCTCGGCCCCCAGGGGTGCCGCGCAGGGCTGGCCGGTCAGGCGGACGAGGTCGGCGGCGACCAGGTCGCCGATGGCGGCGCGGGTGGCCGGCGGCAGCATCGCGGCGGTGCGGGCGATCAGCGCATCGGGCAGCCAGAAGATGCCGCCCGCGACCAGCCCGACCAGCGCCGCGCCGAAGATCACCCCGCGCAGCCGCCCCGGCTGCGGCACCGCCGCCACCACCGCCCGGCGCACGGTATCCAGCGCGGCGATCATGTCGGGGTCGTCAAGCTCCAGCGTCTCGGCGGCGTCGGGTCCGGGGGCAAAGACGGCGGGCATCTCGCCGGGGTTGCGCCGTTCCACCGCGGGCAGCGACCAGTGCGTCAGCGCCGCGCCCGAGCGCGGGTCGGACAGCACCAGCGTCGCCTCGCCCAGGTTGACCGTGACCTCGCGCCGCTGCGCCTCGGGCAGGTCGCGCCAGAGGCCGCCGCTTTCCAGCTTCTGATAGCGCTTGAGTGCGGTCACGCCGGTGCCTTTGCCCGTGCGCGCAACTCGAACTTCTGGATCTTGCCGGTCGAGGTCTTGGGCAGGTCGCAGAAGACCACGGCCTTGGGCGTCTTGAAGCCCGCCAGCCGCGCCCTGACGAAGGCGATCAGCTCTTCGCCGGTCACCTGCGCGCCCGGCTTGACCTCGACGAAGGCGCAGGGCACCTCGCCCCATTTCGCGTCGGGCTTGGCCACCACGGCGCAGAGGCTGACGGCGGGGTGGTGCATCAGCACGCCCTCGACCTCGACCGAACTCACGTTCTCGCCGCCCGAGATGATGATGTCCTTGGCGCGGTCGGTGATCTTCACATAGCCGTCGGGGTGGCGGAAGGCGATGTCGCCGGAATGCAGGACACCGCCGCGGAAGGCCTCTGCCGTCGCCTCGGGGTTGCGGTAGTAGCCCTTCATCACCAGGTTGCCGCGGAAGGTGATCTCGCCCAGGGTCTGCCCGTCGCGCGGGACCGGGGCTCCGGCGGGGTCCACCACGCCCAGCTCGTCCAGCCCCACCATGGCGATGCCGGTGCGGGCCTTGAGCGATGCGCGCTCGGCGCCCGCAGCGCCGTCCCATGCGGGCTGCCACAGGCATTCGGCAGAGGGGCCGTAGGTTTCGGTCATGCCGTAGACCTGGAGGACGTCGAAGCCCAGGGGCTCGATGGCGGCGAGCGTCGCCGCGGGCGGCGGCGCTCCGGCGGTGAACAGGCCGATGCGGTGGCTGAAGGCGCGGCGTTCGTCGGCCTTCGCGTTGATGAGGGTGTTGAGCACGATGGGTGCGGCGCCGAAGTGGGTGACGCCCTCGTCCTCGATGGCGGCGTAGATCGCGCGGGCGGTGATGTCGCGGCAGCAGACCAGCGTGCCGCCCAGCATCGGCATCATCCAGGTGTGGCACCAGCCGTTGCAGTGGAACAGGGGCGCGATGGCCAGGTAGACGGGAAAGTGCACCATGCGGAAGGCCAGCGCATTGGCGAAGGTCGCCAGATGCGCGCCGCGGTGGTGGTAGACCACGCCCTTGGGCCGCCCGGTGGTGCCGGAGGTGTAGTTCAGCGCGATCGATTCCCATTCGTCCTGCGGCAGGATCCAGGGCGCGGGGTCGGGGGCCAGCAGGTCCTCGTAGACCGGATGCCGGCCGCTGGCGGCGATGCCCGCGGGGGCGTCGGGGGCCTCGACGAGCGCGGGTGGCGGCCCTTCCATCGCGGCCATCGCCGCCTCGGCCAGGCCGATCAGCGCAGAGTCGCAGATCAGCACGCGGGCGCCGGAATGGGCGAGGATGTAGGCCACGGTGGCCACGTCCAGCCGCGTGTTGATGGCGCAGAGGATCGCGCCCGCGGCAGGCACGCCCCAGTGCGCCTCGACCTGCGGCGGCACGTTGGGCAGGATCGTGGCGACCACATCGCCCGGCCTGACGCCTGCGCGCGCCAGCCCCGCCGCAAGCCGCCCGGCGCGGGCGGCAAGGTCGGCATAGGTCCGGCGCTGGCCGAGGTGCACGAGCGCGGTGCGGTCGGCGAAGACATCCGCCGCGCGCGCCAGATGCGACAGCGGCGTCAGGGCCACATGGTTGGCCGCGCAGCGGTCAAGCCCGGTTTCGTCGGCCAGCCAGCCCATTCGCCCATCTCCCCGCACGGCATGTCGTTTTTTGCCGCGCATATTGGCCCCGCCCGGGGCAGTTGGGAAGGGCCATGACACGCGCCCCCGCCCCGGACCGCACGCTGACCGCCGCCGGGCTGGTCATGGTCTATGCCGCGATCATCGGATTCACCGACAATTATGTGCGCGTGATCGCCGCGGATGCGGGGCTGTGGCAGTTCCACGCGACGCGCACGGCGATGGCCCTCGCGCTGCTGGGGCTTGTGGCTCCGGCCTTCGGCCGCAGGCTCAGGCCGCGGGCCTGGCGTCCGGTGCTGCTGCGGTCGGCGCTGACCGCGGGGGCGATGGTGATCTATTTCGGCGCGCTGGCCTTCCTGCCGGTGGCGCTGGTCGCGGCGGGGCTGTTCACCGCGCCGATCTTCGTGCTGCTGATCCTGCGGCTGGGGATGGGCCGCCCGCTGGGCCCGGTGCGGGTGGCAGCGGTGGCGGTGGGGTTCCTCGGCGTGGTCCTGGTGCTGGGGCCCGCGGCGCTGGGCGGTGCCACGCTGGCGGCGGTGCTGCCGGTGGTGGCGGGCGCGCTGTACGCCGGGGCCAACGTGGTGACGAGCGAACGCTGTCGCGACGAGACGCCCGAGACGCTGCTGGCCGGGTTCTTCGGGGTGCTGGGGCTGGTCGGCCTGGGCGGGATGGCGGTGCTGGCGCTCTGGCCCGTGCCGGTGCCGGAGGGCGCGGCGGCCTTCCTGGCCCGCGGGCCGGTCTGGCCGACGGGCAGCTTCCTGTTCTGGACCTTCGTGCAGGCGGCGGGGTCGCTGCTGGGCGTGGGGCTTGCCATCCGCGCCTACCAGATCGCCGATCCGGGCAGGGTGTCGGTGCTGGAATACGTCATCCTGCCGGCCTCGGCCGTCTGGGGCTGGGTGCTGTGGGGCGAGCGGCTGGAGGCGCCAGCCTGGGCGGGCATGGCGCTGATCGCCGCGGCAGGCACGATGATCGCGCTGCGGGCGCGGCAGGGGACCGTACGGCCGTAGGTCGCGCCACCGGTTTCCGCGAAACTCCGTCCGGCACCCGAGGCGCGGGACGCCTGACCGGCGGGCGCGGCTCAGCGGTCCCCCACCGCTTCGCGCCAGTGGCGGCGGCAGAGGCTCTGGTAGGTCTCGTTGCCGCCGATCACCACCTGCGCGCCGTCCTTCAGCGCCAGGCCATCCGGCCCCTTGCGCACCACCATCGTGGCCTTGCGCCCGCAGTGGCAGATCGTGCGCACCTCGCGCATTTCGTCGGCCAGCGCCAAGAGGGCGGCGGACCCGGGGAACAGCTCGCCCCGGAAATCGACGCGCAGGCCGTAGCACATCACCGGCACCCCCAGGTCATCCACCGCGCAGGCCAGTTGCCAGACCTGGTCGCGCGACAGGAACTGCGCCTCGTCGACAAAGACGCAATGCACCGGCCCCCGCGCCAGACGCGCGGACAGCCTGGCGAAAAGATCCTCGCCCGCGGTGAAGGTATCGGCCTCGGCGCCGATGCCGATGCGGCTGGCGATGCGGCCCGCGCCGGCGCGGCCGTCCAGTGCCGCGGTGACAAGCCAGGGCACCATGCCGCCTTCGCGGTAGTTGTGCGCCGCCTGCAGCAGGACCGTCGACTTGCCCGCGTTCATCGTGGAGTAGTGGAAGTAGAGCTTGGCCATGACCGCGCCTTACACCGGATCGCGGCGGGACGTGAAGCAGGGCGCCGAACAAGGGCCCGCCGCGAGCACCCCCCGTAGCCGGGGGTATGCCGCGGCGGACCCCGAACGCCTCCGGTGCTGGGGACACCGGCACTCGTCACGACGCCGGTCGCCCGGACGCCCGTTTCTGGATGACAAACCGCAAAGGTCCGATTAATGGGAAAACACTTAGCGATTTCCCCGCCTTGGCGGGACGTACCGGAGTGTGTGCCGTGGGCGCGGAGAGTTACCTCAAGAAGCACAGCGAGGCGCTGGTCAAGGACGTGGGCATCGAGAAGGCCTGCACGCTGACCGGCAAGTCCAAGGCCACGCTGGGGCGCTACTATTCCGACCAGGACGAACACGGCGACCGCTTCATGCCCATCGACGTGGTGGCGGCGCTGGAGGCCGAGGCGGATTTCCCGCATGTGACCGCTGCCCTGGCCGACCTGCGGGGCATCACGCTCAGCTATTCCAACGCGCGGCGCAATGCGCCGTCCACCGGCAGCGTGAACCAGGACGTGGTGGCGCTGGCGCAGAGGTTCGCCGTGCTGATGGGCGAGTACAACCAGGCCATCGGCGACGGCAAGATCTCGATCAACGAGGCCAAGCGCCTGCTGCGCGAGACGCTGGCGATCCAGGAGGTGATCCTGGAGATGAAGCTGAGCCTGGAAGACGAGATCGACTGACGCCTACTGCAGGAAGCCCATGGGGTCGATGGCGTCGACCCCGCGGCGCACCTGGAAATGCAGGAAGGACGGGTCGGCCGCCCGCACCACGGCGATCTGCTGGCCGCGCTTGACGGTACTGCCCTTGGCGACCGTCAGCTTGTCGATCCCGGCATAGACCGTCAGCAGGCCGTCCGCATGGCGGATCACCACGATCGGGACCTGGCCCGTGTCCTTGGTCACCGCCGCGACCGTGCCGTCGGCCGCCGCCACCACCGGTGTGCCCGCCGCGGCGGCGATGTCGATGCCTTCGTTGCCGCCCTTGGAGAAGGGGCGGATGATCTTGCCCTGCACCGGCATCGCCAGCGCCGTGGCCGTCGCCGCCGTCCGCTCGGTCGCGAGGTTGGGCGAGCCGGGGGTGCCGGGCGCGGGCTTGCTCGCCGGGGCGGGGTTTTCGGCGGGCAGCGGGGTCGCGGCCGAGGGCGGCACCGGCGTCGGCGACCCGGCGCCGGGGGCGCTGGTCTTCGCGGGCGCGGCCTCGTCCACCGACCGCGACGGCGGCGACGTGGTCGTCGGGATCAGCAGGAACTGCCCCTCGCGCAGCGCAAGGTCGGGGCCGAGGCCGTTCCAGTCGGCCAGCGCGCGGGCGGAGACGTTGTAGGTCCGCGCGATGGAATAGGCGGTCTCGCCCCTTTTCACCTGGTGGCGCAGGGGTTCGGGGCCCGCCGGCGCGACCGGCAGCGGCGGCGTCGCCGCAGGCGAGGGGGTGCCCGCGCGGGCAATCGCGTTGCCGGCAAGCGTGGTCACGTCGATCGGCCCGGAGGTGATGCCCGACCCTGCGGTGCCCGCCGGCGGTTCGCTGACGCGGCGGGGCAGCACCAGCGTTTCGCCGGCGCGCAGGGTGTCGGTCGGGATGATGGCGTTGACGCGGCCCAGTTCCAGCGGATCGACGCCGACGCGGATGGCCAGCGAGGCGACGGTATCGCCGCGCCGGGCGACGGCGACCTGGTAGCCCGGATAGCTGAGGATGCCGCGGTCGTCGGGCGAGGGCCGGGCGCGCGTGGCCTGGGCGGCGCCTGCGGTGGTGTCGAGCCCGCCGCCGCCGTTGCGCAGGTCCCAGTCGAGTTCCGGCATCGTGCAGGCCGACAGTGCCAGCACCGATGCCGTCACCAGCCCCAAACGCATCCGTGCCATGCTTGCCGCTCCGCCTCTGCCCACGGCCCGGGGTTTGCCCCGGTGCCGACCCTCGAGTTAAGCCCAGTTCAATCGTCCGCCATCCCCTCGACCAGCGGCACGAAGCGCACCGGGCGAAGTTCCGCGTAGTCGTAGCCCCGTTCCAGCCGCGTGACCTTGATCAGCGCCTGCACCGTGTCGGACTGGCCGACCGGCAGCACCATGATACCCCCGATCTTGAGTTGCGACAACAAGGGGCCTGGGGGGTCTTCGGCGGCTGCGGTGACAAGGATGCGGTCGAAGGGGCCCTGGTCGGGCAGGCCGTGGCTGCCGTCGCCGGCGAAGGCGGTGATGTTGTCCAGCTGCAGCGCGCGGAACAGCTCGGCCGCCTCGCGCACCAGGCGGCGGTGGCGGTCCACGGTGTAGACCCGGCGGCAGAGCTGCGCCAGCACCGCGGCCTGGTAGCCCGACCCGGTGCCGACCTCCAGCACCGTGTCGCGGGGCTGGACCTGAAGCGCCTGCGTCATCAGTCCCACCACCGAGGGCTGGCTGATCGTCTGGCCGCAGGCGATGGGAAGCGGCATGTCCTCGTAGGCCTTCTCCGCGAACAGGCCCTTGACGAACAGGCCGCGGTCCACCCGTTCCATGGCGCCCAGCACGCGGGCATCGGTCACCCCGCGCGACCGCAGGGCGAAGAGGAAGCGCATCTTGCGTTCGGCCTCCTCTTCCGTGCCGGTCATCGAAAGGCGGCCTCGAGGGGCGCGATCAGGTCATGCGCGGTCAGGTCGGCGCGCAGCGGGGTGACGGCGATGTAGCCGTCGAGGTTGGCGGCCACATCGGTGCCGGGCGCGGTGCGCACGCCCTGCGGGCCGCCGCGCACCCACAGGAAGCGCCGCCCGGTGGGCGAGGTCTGGGGTTCCACGGTGAAGTGCGACCCCTGCCGCAACCCTTGTGCCGCGACGCGCGTGCCGCGGACGGCGGCGGCGGGGCAGGGCGGGAAGTTCACGTTGTAGAAGGTGCGGTAGCCGCCGCGGTCGCCCCAGTCGCCGCGGGCCAGCAGGGTGCGGCAGACGGCGGTGCCGTGGCGGCGCGCGGCCTCGAACGGGTCGTCCAGCCCGTCGGTGTCGGGCCCGAGGAACTGGCTGAGCGCGATGGCGGGCAGGCCCTGAAGGGCCGCCTCCATCGCGCCGCCGATCGTGCCGGAATAGAGCACGTTCTCACCCGCGTTGTTGCCGCGGTTGACGCCCGACAGCACCAGGTCCGGCCACCGCCCCGCCATCACGTCATACAGCGCCGCCAGCACGCAGTCGGCGGGCGAGCCCTCGGCGGCAAAGCGCCGGGGGGCAAGCTCCGCGATCATCGTGGGATGGGTGTAGCTGATGCAATGCGCCACGCCCGACTGTTCGAAGGCGGGCGCGACGGTCCAGACCTCGCCCTGCGGGCCCGCAAGGTCGGCGGCGACGGCGGCCAGCGTCACCAGCCCGGGGGCGTTGATGCCGTCGTCGTTGGTGATCAGAATGCGCATGAAGCCCCCCGGGCCTTGAGCCCTGATTGGCGCGGCGGGCCGCGCGCGTCAAGCGGAGCCTCATGCCAGCCGGTAGATGTCGCGCGCGGTGCCGCGCCACAGCCGTTCGGCAAAGGCCGAACCGAAGGGGCGGACGGCGTCCTCGACCAGTGCCACCCAGCGGGCATAGGTCGTGGCCAGTTCCGACACCGGCCAGTCGCCCCCGAACATCACCCGGTCGGCGCCGAAGACGTCCATGGCATGGGTGAGGTAGGGCATCACCTGCGCCTCGGTCCAGCCTGCGTGGTCCGCCTCGGTCACCGCGCCCGAAATCTTGCAGGCGACGTTCGGCCTTGCCGCCAGCGCCCGCAGGTCCTCGCGCCAGGGGTCCATGAGGCCCGCGCGGATGCCCGGCTTGCCCAGGTGGTCGAGGATGAAGGTCACGCCCGGGCAGGCGTCGACCAGCGCCGTGGCGTCGCGCATCTGGGGATGGAGGATGCAGAGGTCGAAGCCGAGGCCCCTCTCGCCGAGCATCCGCACGCCCGCGACCATCTCCGGGCGGCAGGCGTAGCCCGGCGTGGCGACATGGCCCTGGATCAGGTGCCGCACGCCGCGCACCAGCGGGCGGGGCAGGGCATCCAGCGCCGCCCCGGTCGCCGCGCCCTGGTCCATCGCCACCGCGGCGACCATCGCCGCCAGCCGCGGGTCCGCGGCGGCGGTGCGGGTGACGAAGCCGACCTCGGCCGCGCGATCCGCGGGGTGGACATCCACCTCGACGAAGACCATCGCCTGCACCGCGACGCCGCCCCGCCGCCGGTCGTAGTCGTCCAGCGACCATTCGCGATGCAGGGCGGGCACGGCGTCCATCCAGGGATAGCGCAGGCGGGCGGGGTCGGTCAGGTGCAGGTGGGCGTCGATGATGGGCGTGTCGGGCATCGGCCTGGCCTTCCGCGGTCGCGTGCCCGGAACCCTGCCACGGCGGCAGCCATCCGCGCCAGCGAGGAACGGCACCTTGCGAAGGGGCGCGGCCGGTCCGCTACAGCCGCGTCGTCGCAAAGCCGCCGGGCAGCGCCACCTCCAACAGGTCGAGGTCGGGCGTCGGCGCCGACAGGCGCGTGGGCAGGCCGGGGGGGATGACGAAGGCATCGCCGGTTTCCAGCCGCACCGGGTCGCGGCCCTGACCTTCCAGCGTCACCGCGCCGCCGATGACGAAACTGAAGTGGATCTCGGCGTCGTGGCTGGCCCAGACCGACGCGCCGGTCGCCGGGCGCAGCACCTGCACCGTCGCCACGCCGCGGGTGTTCGCGGCGACGGTCGTGTCGCGCGCCACGAACCCCGGCAGGCGGGCGGGCAGGAAGCCACCCTGCGCGGCGGTGTTGTGGACAAAGCGCTGGCCGTGCCATTCGCGCTCCGGGCGCAGGTCCGGCGTGGGCAGGGTCAGGGCGTGGTCGATTTCGGTGACGTGTTCGGCGGGCACGCCGATCTCGATCACCTCGATCCCGTCCGAGGCGTGCAGCACGCGGTGGCGGATTTCGGGCGGCTGGATGAAGCAGTCGCCCTTCGTCAGGCGGATCGGCGGGCCCTGGTCTTCGTAGACCACGTCGACCCAGCCACGCACGCAAAAGATCAGCTGGAACCCGACCTTGTGGAAATGCACCATGTCGGGCACCGGCCCGCCGTCGGGGATGCGGATGTGGCTTGCGATCACCGCCCCGCCCAGGCGCGAGGGGACAAGGTCGCGGTACTGCATCCCCGCCCGTCCGATCACCCAGGGGGCCTGGTCGGCCAGGCGGCGCACGACGAAGTCGTGCCGCACCGCCGGCAGCACCAGCGGCGGGTCGAGCGGCTCGATCACCACCCGCGTGCCCCCCGGCGCGGTCAGCGCCATGGCGCCGCCCGCCACCAGCACCGGATCATCGGCGAGGATCGCAAGCTGCCCCGGGGCCGCGTCCGAGACCTCGAGCCTGAGGCGAAGCCCGTGGCCCGAGAACACCGCCACCCGCGGGTTGTCGGCGGGAAAGATGCGGTCCATCCGCATCCCGAGCTGCCGGGTGAAGAAGGCGATGTCCTCGGCCAGCGCCCGGGTGGGCAGGCGCGCCTCGGCGCGGATGTTCTGCATCGGTCGGCCCCCGGCGAAAGCGTTTCGCGTTGTCGGGGGGTATTCTTTCCGGCCCGGTCCCGGTGTAAAGCCCTGATGGGGTCGCGCCTGTTGCTTCCGCCGTGCCGGAAGATGGTTTAACGTTGAACGACCCGCCGGGAGGACAGGATGACCGACACCCGCAGCGACAGCGCGCGGCACCCCGCGCTTGACTACCACGAGTTTCCCCGGCCCGGAAAACTGGAAATCCGCGCGACCAAGCCGCTTGCCAACGGCCGCGACCTGAGCCTCGCCTATTCCCCGGGGGTGGCCGAGGCCTGCCTCGCCATCAAGGCCGACCCCGCCACCGCCAGCCGCTACACGGGCCGCGCGAACATGGTCGCCGTGATCACCAACGGCACCGCCGTCCTCGGCCTGGGCAACATCGGGGCGCTGGCGTCGAAACCGGTGATGGAGGGCAAGGCCGTCCTGTTCAAGAAGTTCGCCGGCATCGACGCCTTCGACATCGAGGTGAACGAGGCCGACCCGGTGAAGCTCGCGGCAATCGTGCGCGCGCTGGAGCCGACTTTCGGCGCGATCAACCTCGAGGACATCAAGGCGCCCGACTGCTTCACCGTCGAGGCGCTGTGCCGCGAGACGATGAACATCCCCGTCTTCCACGACGACCAGCACGGCACGGCGATCGTGGTGGGGGCCGCGGCGACGAACGCGTTGCACGTGGCGGGGAAAAGGTGGGAGGACATCAAGGTCGTCTCCACCGGCGGCGGGGCGGCGGGGATCGCCTGCCTGGACATGCTGCTGAAGCTGGGCGTGCGGCGGGAAAACGTCTGGCTCTGCGACATCAAGGGCGTGGTCTACCAGGGCCGGCAGGAGGAGATGAACCCGCAGAAGGCCGCCTACGCGCAGGCGACCGGTGCCCGCACGCTGGCCGAGGTGATCCCCGGCGCCGACCTGTTCCTGGGCCTGTCCGGCCCCGGCGTGCTGACGCCCGCGATGGTGGCGGCGATGGCGCCCGCCCCGATCATCTTCGCGCTGGCCAACCCAACGCCCGAGATCATGCCCGAGGAGGCGCGCCGCGCCGCACCGGGCGCGATCATCGCCACGGGGAGGTCGGACTACCCCAACCAGGTGAACAACGTCCTGTGTTTCCCCTTCATCTTCCGCGGCGCGCTGGACGTGGGGGCGACCGCGATCAACGACGCGATGGAACTGGCCTGCATCGAGGGGATCGCGGCGCTGGCGCGCGCCACCACCACCGCCGAGGCCGCCGCCGCCTATCAGGGCGAAAAGCTGTCCTTCGGGCCGGATTACCTGATCCCGAAGCCCTTCGACCCGCGCCTGATCGCCACCGTCGCCTCGGCCGTGGCCAGGGCCGCGATGGAAACCGGCGTGGCCACGCGCCCGATCGCCGACCTTGACGCCTACCGCCAGCAGCTTGCCGGGTCGGTCTTCCGGTCGGCCCTGATCATGCGGCCGGTGTTCGAGGCGTCCCGCCTGGCCGACCGCCGCATCGTCTTTGCCGAGGGCGAGGACGAGCGCGTGCTGCGCGCCGCCAACGCGATGATCGAGGAGACGACGGACAAGCCGATCCTGATCGGCCGCCGCGAGGTGGTGGCGGCGCGCTGCGAACGCGCGGGCCTGCCGATCCGTCCGGGGGCCGACTTCGACATCGTCGACCCCGAGGACGACCCCCGCTACCGCGAATACTGGGCAACCTACGCCGGCCTGATGGCGCGGCGCGGGGTGACGCCGGACCTCGCGCGCACCATCATGCGCACCAACACCACCGCCATCGGCGCCGTGATGGTCCACCGCGGCGAGGCCGACAGCCTGATCTGCGGCACCTTCGGCCAGTACAACTGGCACCTGCGCTACGTGCGCGAGGTGCTGGCGCGCGACGGGCTGCACCCGACCGGGGCGCTGAGCCTGGTGATCCTGCCGGACGGCCCGCTGTTCGTGGCCGACACCCATGTCCACCCCGAACCCACGCCCGCGCAGGTGGCCGAGGCCGCCATCGGCGCCGCCCGCCATGTCCGCCGCTTCGGCATCGAGCCCAAGGTGGCTTTGTGCTGCGCCTCGCAGTTCGGCAACCTCGACTGCGGCTCGGGCCGCACGATGCGCGCGGCGATGCAGATCCTCGACGAACGCGAGGCCGATTTCGCCTATGAGGGCGAGATGCAGATCGACAGCGCGCTGGACGAGGAGCTGCGCGACCGGCTGATGCCGGGCGGGCGGTTCCAGGGCGCGGCCAACGTGCTGATCCTGCCCAACGTCGATGCCGCATCGGGCGTGCGCAACATCCTGAAGGTGCGCGCGGGCGGGCTGGAGGTCGGGCCGATCCTGATGGGCATGGGCAACCGCGCGCATATCGTGACGCCCTCGATCACCGCGCGGGGGCTGTTCAACATGTCGGCGCTGGCGGGCACGCCGGTCACCCACTACGCCTGAGGCGGGTTCACGACCGCAGGCCGGTTTCCTCCAGCAGGCCGCGGCGCCTGGCCTCGTAGTAGTAGCCGCGCGCATACCAGCCGATCGCGGCGTCTTCCGACCCGTTGCTGACCAGCCAGGCGCCGCGCAGGTATTTCACCGCGTAGCGTAGGTTGGTTTCGGCATCCAGAAGGTCGGCAGGTTCGCCCCTGAACCCCATGGTGCGCGCCGTCTGCGGCAGGATCTGCATCAGCCCCCAGTAGGGCCCGTTGCGCGCCCCCGGCCGGTGACGGCTTTCGCGCAGCACGACGCGGTGCACGAGGCTGCGCGGCACCTCGTAGCGGTCGGCATAGGTGTTGATCAGGCGGCGCAGCTCGGGCGTCTCGTTGGGGTAGAGCGGCGGGTCGAAGCGCTCTGCCCGCCCGGTCGGGCGCCGCCCGCCGCAGGCGGCGAGCAGCAGGGCAAGGCCGAGGACGGCGCGGCGGCGGGTCAGGGGCATCGGCGGCGTCTCCGTCTTGCGGTCCTGCCCGCCCATAGCCCAGCCCGCGGCCTGCGGCAAACCCCCCCCGGCTTTGCCACGTCCCGGGTTGCGCGAACCCGCCGAACCCGGTATCCCGCCGCTCGGGCACCCGTAGCTCAGCTGGATAGAGTGCTGCCCTCCGAAGGCAGAGGTCACAGGTTCGAATCCTGTCGGGTGCGCCAAGGATCACCGGGATCGACAGCGGCTTCGCCCGCGGCCGCGGCGCGCGGCGCGCCACCGGCGACGGCTCAGCCCGGATGGTGACGCGGGGGGGCCTTCCCTGCAAGGCCCGCGCCGGGCGCAACATCGTTCCCACGGGCGCGCAGCGGGCCGGCATCCGGTCGAGCCTGTTCGACGCGGCCCTTCCGGACGACCCCGCGGGCCTTGTGGAACCGGCGTGCCCGAAGCGCCGGGGCGCCGACGCGATCCGCCCGGATCCGCAGGCCCGGGCCGAGGCGCCGGCGCCAGCGGTGGCCGCGCTGCCGGCCCAATGCCGGGGCCGGGCGCCGCGCCCCGCCGCGGGAAGGTCCGGCGCCCGGCCTGCCGCCGGAACTGCGGCTGGCGCCGGACGGCAATCCGGTGCCGGCCGAGGCCCTCCTCGCCCCGGCCCCGGGGCGACCCTACCAGTGCGGCGGCCGGTCGATCGGCACCGCCGCCCCCGCCTCGCGCTCCGCCTCGCGCTCCATCAGCAGCGCCACGCGGCGGGTCAGGCGGTCGATCTCGGCCTGCTGGCGGTGCACCACCTCGGACAGGTCGTCCACCGCGCGGATCAGATGCGCCATGCGCTCTTCCAGTGCCTGCATCGTTGCCCCCCTCTGGCCGATCAGTTAAGGCGCCCGCGGACAGGAGCCTTACCGATGACCGACAAACCCCGCCGCCCCAAGGCCGAAACCCCCCGCGGGTTCCGCGACTATTTCGGCGCCGAGGTCGTGGCGCGCAAGGCCATGCTGGACCGCATCGCCGAGGTCTACCACCGCTATGGCTTCGATGCCTTGGAAACCAGCGCGGTGGAGACGGTCGAGGCGCTCGGCAAGTTCCTGCCCGACGTGGACCGCCCCAACGAGGGCGTGTTTGCGTGGAAGGAGGAAGACGACTGGCTGGCCCTGCGCTACGACCTGACCGCCCCTCTGGCGCGGGTCGCCGCGCAATACCGCAACGACCTGCCGACCCCCTACCGCCGCTACGCCATGGGCCCCGTCTGGCGCGACGAGAAGCCCGGGCCGGGGCGGTTCCGGCAGTTCTACCAGTGCGACGCCGATACGGTCGGCACGGGCTCGGTCGCGGCAGACGCCGAGATCTGCATGATGCTCTGCGACGCGCTGGAGGCCGCGGGGATCGAGCGGGGCGACTACGTCGTCAAGGTGAACAACCGCAAGGTTCTGAACGGGGTGCTCGACCTGGCGCTCGGATACTCCGCAGGCAATGAAGATGCCCAACTGGGAGCGGTCAACGACCGGGAGCACCTGCGCGACGACGTTCTGCGGGCTATCGACAAACGGGACAAGATTGGGCGCCAAGGCGTTTCGGACCTGTTGGGTCCGGGCAGGCTCGACCCTTCGGGCGACTTCACCAAAGGATGCGGGTTAGCGCCTGAAAAGGCGGAACTCGTCATTGCGTTCACCGAAGCCCTTCAAGAAAGCAATACATCCACGCTGAGCCAACTAGGAGACCTTGTTGGCGAAAGCCAAAGTGGTCGAGACGGGATTGCTGAGCTTCAGGAGATTGCTTGGCTCGCCGAAGCCTTCGGATACGGGGCGCGCATTCTCATCGACCCCGGCGTCGTCCGCGGTCTCGGCTACTACACCGGCCCGGTCTTCGAGGCCGAACTGACCTTCCAGATCACCGACGAAAAGGGCCGTCCGCGCAACTTCGGCTCTGTCGCCGGGGGCGGGCGGTATGATGACCTCGTCAAGCGCTTCACCGGGCAGGCGGTGCCTGCGACGGGGGTTTCCATCGGCGTGGACCGCCTGCTGGCGGCGCTCGCCGCCAAGGGGCGGCTCGCGACGGACGCCGCGGGGCCGGTGGTGGTGACGGTGATGGACCGCGACCGGATGGCCGACTACATGGCGATGGCGGGCGAACTCAGGGCCGCGGGCATCCGGGCCGAGGTCTATCTGGGCAACCCCAGGGATTTCGGCAAGCAGTTGAAATACGCCGACAAACGTGCCTCGCCCGTGGCCGTGATCCAGGGCACGGCGGAACGGGAAAAGGGCGTCGTCATCCTCAAGGACCTGATCCTGGGCGCGAAGATCGCCGAGGGTGCGTCGCTTGAGGAATGGAAGGCCCGCCCGGCGCAGGTCGAGGTGCCGCGCGAGGGCCTCGTGGCGGAAGTCCGCAAGATGCTGGGATGACGGACCCCGCCGGGACTGCCACAGCCGAACGCGCCACCGCCGACCGCTGGCTGGCCGCCTTCCTCGCCGACGGCGCCACCCTCGTCGAGGCCCCCGTCCTGATGCCCGCGGGCCGCCTTCTGGACCTGTATGGCGAGGACATCCGGGCGCGGGCCTATGTCACGCTCGACCCCGCCGAGGGCGAACTGATGCTGCGGCCCGACTTCACCGTGCCGGTGGTGGAACGCCACATGGCAAGCGGCGCGGAACCGGCGCGCTATGCCTATGCGGGCGCCGTCTTCCGCAGGCAGGACAGGCCGCAAGTCGGGCCGCAGGGGCGCCCAAGGGAATACCTTCAGGTCGGCTTCGAACGCTTCGACCGCGAGACGGTGCAGGCGGATGCCGAGACCTTCGCGCTGTTCGCGCGCCTGCTGCCTGCGGGCCTGACGCCGGTCACCGGCGACATCGGCATCCTGATGGCGGCGGTGCGGGGGCTCACGACCTCGGACCGCCGCAAGGCCGCGCTTCTGCGCCATGTCTGGCGCCCGCAGCGGTTCCGCCGCCTGCTCGACCGCTTTTCCGGACGCCTGGGGACGGACCCCGCCCGCATCGCCCTTCTGGACAGATTGAAAGGCGGGGACTCAACGGCGCTGATCGCGGCGGCGGGTCCGGTCCTGGGCCTGCGCACCGGGGCCGAGATCGCTGCCCGCGCCGCGGCTCTGGTGGAAGACGCCGAGACCCCGCCCCTGGCCGCGGCAGAGGCGGCATTGCTCTACGACCTTCTCGGCCTCGAGGCCCCCGCCCGCGCCGCGCTTCAGCACCTGCGCGGCATCGCCCCGCTGCTGCCCGCCATCGCGCCCGCGGTGGACCGCTTCGCCGCCCGGCTGGATGCGCTGGATCACCTCCGGGTCGCGACGCAGGCCCTGCGCTTCGAGGCCAGCCACGGGCGCTCGGCGATGGAATACTATGACGGCTTCGTCTTTTCCTTCCTCGGGCCCGAGGGCTGGCCGCCCGTCGCTTCGGGCGGGCGCTACGACGCGCTGACGGCGCATCTGGGGGCCGGGCAGCAGATCCCTGCCGTGGGCGGCGTGGTGCGCCCGGGGCTGGTGGCCCGGCTGGAGGGCGCATGATGCGGCTGGGCGTGCCGTCCAAGGGGCGGCTGATGGAGGACACCTTCGCCTGGTTCGCCGCCCGCGGTGTCCGGCTGTCGCAGACCGGCGAGGGGCGCGAATACGCGGGCGCCGTCGAGGGGGTGGATGGCATCACGCTGGCGCTGCTGTCGGCGGGCGACATGCCGGGGGCGCTGTCGGATGGCAGCATCCACCTTGGCGTCACCGGCACCGACCTGATCCGCGACCGCCTGCCCGACTGGCGCGGCGCGGTGGCGGAACTTGCGCCGATGGGCTTTGGCCGGGCGGACCTCGTGATCGCCGTGCCCGCCGCCTGGATCGACGTCGAGACGCTGGACGACCTCGACGACGCCGCGGCGGCCTTCCGCGCGACGCACGGGATGCGCCTGCGCATCGCCACCAAGTACCACCGCCTGGTGCGCGAACACCTGACTGCGGCGGGCGTCGCCGACTACGCTTTGGTCGACAGCCAGGGCGCGACCGAGGGCGCGGTGCGCAACGGCACCGCCGAGGCCATCGCCGACATCGCCTCTTCGGGTGAAACGCTGCGTGCCAACCACCTTCGCCCGCTGGCGGACGGGCCGATCCTGGCGTCGCAGGCCACGCTCTATGCCGCCCGCGGGGCGGACTGGACGGGCGCGCGCGGGGCGCTGGCGGCGCTGTGCGCGAGGCTGGGCGTCGCCGTCCCCCCCGGTCTGTGACCTCCCCCCCGATCTGTGCCCCTGCGGGCCCGTGACCCTGCGTCAGCGGACCGGGCCCTTGCGGCGGCGCGGCGAATGCCTATCTCTCAGGGCGTCATGCCAACCGGAGTATTCCTCATGACCCGCCTTTTCGTCCCGCTCGCGCTCGGCCTGGCCTTTGCCGTGCCCGCACAGGCGCAGACCGCCGTCAGCGGGGATGCACTGCGCGCAGCCCTTGTCGGCAGCACCGTCACGGGCGGCATGGCGGACGGCTCGGCCTATGCCGAGTTCTACGCCGAGGACGGCACGATCCGCGCCCGCGACTACACCGGCGTCTGGACCATCGAGGGCGACCAGATGTGCCTGAACTACGGCGGCGCACCCAGTTGCTTTGGTGCGGCGGTGGACGGGTCGAACGTCACCTGGCTGGTCGACGGCACCGTCGCAGGCACCGGCACCATCGCCGCGGGCAACAGCAACGGCTTCTGATCCGGCCGCGGTCACCGCTTGCGGGCTGACGCCCGCCCCGGGCGTGACCCGGGACCTCCCCCGCCAGGGCGGCGCGCTTTGCGGACGGGAAACCGGCCTGCCGGCAAGCCCCCTCTCCCTCCCCCACGAGGGGGGAGGGAAGCGCCCGGCGCCTTGCGGCGCGCTTCCGCCGCCCCCTCGGGGCAGCACCGCCTCGGCCGCCACCGCGCGGTGGTCCGACGGCCAGGGCATCACCGCGATGTCCGGCCGCGGCCCGTCCTCGCCCACGGTCGAGGCCCCCGCCACCCGCGCACACCGCGCAAAGACAAAGCGATGCGGTCGCGGTGGTTGTCGGCGGCGTCCTCGGGATGGCGCGGCGTCCAGGTATCGGCGGGCCTGGCCGTGGAGTCGGGCCGGATCTCGCGGGAGGTGTCGAGGAACCCCGCCCCGGCCGGCCGCTGCGTCGCGGGCCGGGTCACGGCGACCGGCGCGCGCCCGTCCACCTCGGGCCGCACGCCCGGGTCGCCCGGGGTGGTCGCGGCGATGGGAAAGCGAGATCACGGCGTTCGCACAGGGCGCGGGGCTGTCCGCCGTCTGGCCGCGGAAGGTCCAGCCCGGGGCCCCGGCCAGTGCCTTGGCGCGGCTTTCGCCCGCCGCGGCGCCGTCGGTGGCGGTGCAGGTCTCGGGCCGGGCCCGCGTCTCCTGCACGCCCACGATGTCGGCCCCGGCGGCGCGGATCGCGGCGATGGTCTCCTCGACCCGCTTGCCCTCGCTGGCGCCCGCGCCCCGGAGGTTGAACGACATCACCCGCGGCGTGTCCGCTTCGGCGGCGGCGGGCAGGGGGATCAGGGTCAGGACCGGAGGCAGGCGGGCGGGGGCGAGGCGGCGCATCGGCGGGGCTCGCCCGGGTCCGGCGCCATCCTGCCACGCGGCCTGTCACGGCGGCGTGACGGATCCCGCGGGCCCTACCCGCATTTCGAGAAACCGCAGGACCCGCAGGTCACGCAGCCCTCGACCAGCCGCAGGTCGGGCGCGCCGCAGCTGTCGCAGGTCTGGCCCGCGGCGATCGCCTTGGGGTCGGCCTTGAGGTGGGCGCCGCGGGCGGCGATGAAGCCGATGGCGACCAGATGCTCCTCGATCACGCCGCCGATGGCGGCCAGGATCGAGGGCACATAGGCCCCCTGCACCCAGGCGCCGCCGCGGGGGTCGAAGACGGCCTTCAGCTCCTCGACGACGAAGGACACATCGCCCCCCCTGCGGAACACCGCCGAGATCATCCGCGTCAGCGCCACGGTCCAGGCGAAATGCTCCATGTTCTTGGAGTTGATGAAGACCTCGAAGGGCCTGCGCCGCCCTGCCGTCACGATGTCGTTGATGGTGATGTAGAGCGCATGTTCCGACCCCGGCCACCTGACCTTGTAGGTCTGGCCTTCGAGCGCCTGCGGCCGGGCGAGGGGTTCGGACAGGTAGACGACCTCGCCGGTCGTCTGCGTCTTCGACGGGCCGTCCGCCACCGCCAGCACGCTTCCCGTCACCGGATTCGGCCGATAGGTCGTGCAGCCCTTGCAGCCCTGGTCCCAGGCGGCCATGTAGACCTCCTGAAAGGCCTCGAAGGCGATGTCCGCGGGGCAGTTGATGGTCTTCGAGATCGACGAATCCACCCATTCCTGCGCCGCCGCCTGCATGCGCACGTGGTCCAGCGGGCTGAGGTCCTGCGCGGTGACGAAGGCCTCGGGCAGGGGGGCGTCACTGTTCCGGCGGCGCCATTCGGCGACGGCGAAGTCGACGACCTCCTCCTCGCTGCGCGACCCGTCGGGTTGCAGCACCTTGCGGGTGTAGGCGGCGGCGAAGACCGGCTCGATGCCGGAAGAGACGTTGCCCGCATAGAGGCTGATCGTCCCGGTAGGGGCTACCGAAGTCAGCAGGGCGTTGCGGATGCCATGCTGCGCGATTGCAGAAACCACATCTTCCCCCAGCCTGACGACGTTGGGCGAGGCCAGATACTTGTCTTTTTCGAACAAGGGGAAGGCGCCTTTTTCCTTGGCGAGCGCGGCGGAGGCCAGATAGGCCTGCTGCGCGATCAGCTTCATCCAGCCGCCGGTGACCGCCGCTGCCTCCTCTGTCCCGTAGCGCAGTCCGCACATCAGAAGCGCGTCCGCCAGCCCCGTGACCCCAAGCCCGATGCGCCGTTTCGACGCCGCCTCGGCAGCCTGTTCGGGCAGGGGAAAGCGGCTGGCGTCGATGGTGTTGTCCATCATCCGCACCGCCACGCGCACGAGGTCGGCCAGCGCGCCCTCGTCCAGCCGGGCCCCGGGCGCAAACCCGTCCAGCACCAGCGCGGCCAGGTTGACCGACCCCAGCAGGCAGGCGCCATAGGGTGGCAGGGGCTGTTCGCCGCAGGGGTTGGTGGCCGCGATGGTCTCGACATAGCTGAGGTTGTTCAGCGCGTTGATCCGGTCGATGAAGATCACGCCGGGCTCTGCGGTGTCGTAGGTGGACCGCATGATCCGCGCCCAGAGGTCGCGCGCCTGCACCGTGCGCCAGACGCGCCCGCCGAACGACAGGTCCCAGGGCGCACCGGCCTTGACCGCCGCCATGAAGGGGTCGGTCACCAGCACCGACAGGTTGAACATGCGCAGGCGGGCGGGGTCGTGCTTGGCCTCGACGAAGGCCTCGATGTCGGGGTGGTCGCAGCGCAGGGTCGCCATCATCGCGCCCCGGCGCGACCCCGCCGACATGATCGTGCGGCACATCGCGTCCCAGACATCCATGAAGGAGAGGGGACCGGAGGCATCCGCCGCCACGCCGCTGACCGGCGCCCCGCGCGGCCGGATGGTGGAGAAGTCGTAACCGATCCCGCCGCCCTGCTGCATCGTCACCGCAGCCTCCTTCAGCGCCTGGAAGATGCCCTCCAGACTGTCGGGGATGGTGCCCATGACAAAGCAGTTGAACAGCGTCACGCTGCGGTCGGTGCCCGCCCCCGCCACGATCCGCCCCGCGGGCAGGAAGCGGAAGCCCTCCAGCGCCGCCCGGAACCTCGGCTCCCAGGCCGCGGGGTCGGCCTCGACCGCCGCCAGCGCGCGGGCGATGCGGGTCCAGGTGTCCTGCACGGTGGCATCCAGCGGCACGCCCTCGGCGGTCTTGAGACGATACTTCATGTCCCAGATCTGCTCCGCGATGGGGGCGGCAAAGGCGGATGCGGACATGTGCAAGCCCTCAGGAGGTTGTGGACAACTGGGAGGAACGCGCAAGATAGGCCAATCCGAGCGGCCCGGCAACCTTGCAGCCGCCCCCGGGGCCGCTATCCTTGCCCGCCATGCTGCACCTGATGAAACTCTGCGTCGGCGCCGACAGCGTCGAGGACCTGACAGGCTGGATCGCCAGCCAGGCGGGCCGCTGGCCCGCCGGCCGGTCGGTCCACGTCACCCGCATGTGGCCCAGGCGCGCCGACGAGGTGCTGGCGGGCGGGTCGCTCTACTGGGTGGTCAAGGGCGCCGTCCTGTGCCGCCAGACGATCCTGGCGCTGACGCCGGTGACCGGCGAGGACGGCACGCCGCGCTGCGCCATCGAGATGGACGCCCGCGTGATCCGCACCCGCGCGGTGCCGCGCCGCCCCTTCCAGGGCTGGCGCTACCTGCCCGCCGCCGAGGCGCCGCCCGACCTGATCTGCGCCCGCGCCCGCGAAGACGCGCTGCCCGCGGGACTGGCCGAGGCGATGGCCGGTTTCGGCCTGCGGTAGGCTTGCGCATTCCCCCTTCGCACCGGGCCCCGCACCGGAATAGGCTGCGCGGATGACCGGAACCGTCGCCGTCCCCGTCTGGCTGCTCTGGGTCGTGGGCCTGCTCGCCGCGGTGGCGGCACTTGACCGGATCATCGGGCCGGGCCTGCGCTGGGTGATGCGGCGGCGGATGGAGCGGGCGGTCGCGCGGCTGAACACGCGGCTGCAGCGCAAGATCGAGCCCTTCAAGCTTGCCCGCCGCAAGGACCTGGTGATCCGCCTCGCCTACGACAGCCAAGTGCTGGAGGCGGTGGCCGAGCACGCGGCGGAAACCGGCGTGCCGGGCGAGGTGGCCTTCCACGAGGCCGAAGGCTACGCGCGCGAAATCGTGCCGGGCTTTTCGGCCTTCCTCTACTTCGGCGTGGCCACCCGGCTGGCGCGCTGGCTGACGCGGCTGTTCTACCGCGTGCGGGTGGGCCGCGTGGCGCAGGACCTGGCCGCCGTCGATCCCCGCGCCGCGGTCGTCTTCGTGATGAACCACCGGTCGAACATGGATTACGTGCTGGTCACCTGGCTGGTGGCGCAACGATCGGCGCTGTCCTACGCGGTCGGGGAATGGGCGCGGGTCTGGCCGCTGTCGCGGCTGATCCGGGCGATGGGGGCCTTCTTCATCCGCCGGGGCAGCCGCAACGCGCTCTACCGCCGCGTGCTCGCGCGCTACGTGCAGATGGCCACCGCCGACGGCACCACGCAGGCGATGTTCCCCGAGGGCGGCCTCAGCCTGGATGGCCGCGTGGGCGCGGCGCGGATGGGGCTCTTGCACTACATCGTCTCGGGCTTCGACCCGGCGGGCCGCGATGTCGTCTTCGTGCCGGTCGGGCTGGCCTATGACCGGGTGATGGAGGACCGCGCGCTGGTCGCCGCGGCGGCGGCGGGGACGCGCAGGTTTCCGATCCGCTGGACCCGGGCGGCGCGGTTCCTGGGCCGCTTCCTGTGGCAGAAGGCGCGCGGGCGGTTTCCGGGCCTGGGCACGGCGGCGGCGAGTTTCGGCCCGCCGCTCAGCCTGCGGGCCTTCCGCGCGGCGCATCCCGCCGCGACGGTCGAGGCCCTGGGCGAGGCGCTGATGGACCGCATCCTGCGCGCCGTGCCGGTGACGCCGGTGCCGCTGGTCGCGCGCGTGCTGTCCGACGGCCCCCTGCCGCGCGCGGCGCTGGAGGCGGCGGTGGCGGCGCGGACCGCGGCGCTGAAGTCCGCGGGGGCGAGCCTGCGCCTGCACCCGGGCGGCGCCGGGCCGACCCTGGCCGAGGCGCTGGCGCCGCTGCTGGCGCGCGGGATCGTGACCGAGGGCGAGGCCGTCCGGGTGGCGGATGCCCGGCTGGCGGAGTTCTACGCAGCCCCGGTGCGGCAACTGGAGGAGGCGCTTCTTGCTGCGCCGCCGCAGACATAAAATTACAATTTCTGCACCGCTACCATTGCAATCTTGCGCGCGCGTCTGTAATCCCGGCCCGTCAGCATGCGGGAGGTGGGCATGGCGTTGGATCAGCAGGGCGGCATTGCGCCGTATGAGGCGCCGGTGAAGGACCTCTACGCGATGGGCGAGATGCCCCCGCTGGGCCATGTGCCGCGCCGGATGCACGCCTGGGTCCTGCGCCGCGAACGCCACGGGCCGCCGGCGACCGCGCTGCAGGTCGAGGTTGTCGACACGCCCTCGGTCGGCCCGACCGAGGTGCTGGTCCTGGTGATGGCGGCGGGGGTCAACTACAACGGTGTCTGGGCCTGCCTGGGCGAACCCGTGTCCGTGTTCGACGGCCACAGGGCACCCTATGCGATCATCGGTTCGGACGCCTCGGGCATCGTCTGGGCGGTGGGCGACAAGGTGCGCCGCTGGAAGGTGGGCGACGAGGTCGTCGTGCACTGCAACCAGGACGACGGCGACGACGAGGAATGCAACGGCGGCGACCCGATGTATTCGCCGTCGCAGCGGATCTGGGGCTACGAGACCCCGGACGGATCCTTCGCGCAGTTCACCCGCGTGCAGTCGCAGCAGCTGATGCGCCGCCCGCGGCACCAGACCTGGGAGGAATCGGCCTGCTACACCCTCACGCTGGCCACCGCCTGGCGGATGCTGTTCGGGCACGAGCCGCATGACCTGAAACCCGGGCAGAACGTGCTCGTGTGGGGCGCGGCGGGGGGCCTCGGCTCCTACGCCATCCAGCTGATCAACACGGCAGGCGCCAATGCCATCGCGGTGATCAGCGACGAGGACAAGCGCGACTTCGTCATGGGGCTCGGCGCCAGGGGAGCGATCAACCGCAAGGAGTTCGCCTGCTGGGGCCAGATGCCAAAGGTGAACAGCCCCGAATACCGGACCTGGTTCAACGAGGTGCGCAAGTTCGGCAAGGCGATCTGGGACATCGCCGGCAAGGGCAGGAACGTCGATGTGGTCTTCGAGCACCCCGGCGAAAGCACCTTCCCCGTGTCCGTCTTCGTGGTGAAGCGCGGCGGCATGGTGGTGATCTGCGCGGGCACCACCGGGTTCAACCTGACGCTGGACGCGCGCTATCTCTGGATGCACCAGAAGCGGGTGCAGGGCAGCCACTTCGCCAACCTCAAGCAGGCCAGCGCGGCCAACGACCTGATGGTGGCCCGCAGGCTCGACCCCTGCATGTCGGAGGTCTTCCCCTGGGAGCAGATCCCGGCTGCGCACATGAAGATGCTGGGCAACACGCACAAGCCCGGCAACATGGCGGTGCTGGTGCAGGCGCCGCGCGCGGGCCTGCGCACCTTCGAGGATGCGCTGGAGGCCGGGCCGCGTGGGGTCGTGCGCGCAACAACCGTCGCCGCAGGGTGAACGGATTGTTGCCGGAAGGCGGGATACTCTCGCCTTTGAAGGGACTTATAAGGTTAACGCAGGGGTCTTCGCCACGGGTGGTTCGGCGATGCGGCATGCGTGGATTTTCGAAGTGCTGCGGGACCTGCGGTCCTATGCCGAACGCAATGACCTGCCTGCCGTGGCCAGTTCGGTCGACGATGCGCTGCGGGTTGCGGCGGACGAGATCGCCGCCAAGCAGGACGACGGCGATGGCGGCGCCGAGCCGCCTTCGCGGCCGCATTAGGGCGCGACCGGACCACCGTGGCGCGACCGGTTTCCTGAAAGGAAACCGGGCCGGAAACCTTGCGGTTTCCGTTGCGGATTGTTCGAACAATCCGCCCGCTGCTGCGCAGCGGGTCTGCACGACCGTCAGCCCCGGGTGAAGCCGTCGAACATCGTGCGCAGCGCCGCATGGGCCGGCGCCGCGCGGTCGGTGCCGGGCGGCGCATCGGCCACCCAGAGTGCCAGGTTGATCGTCGCGCCGTTGAACAGGTGCGCCATCGCGACGGGGTCCAGCGGCACCACGCGGCCCTTGTCGATCAGCCGGTGCAGGTCCTCGACGATGACGCCGAAGCCGTCCTCCATCAGGATGTCCAACGCCTGCACCCCCAGCACCGCGGGGCCGTCCAGAAGCAGGATGCGCCGCGGCCCGGGTTGCAGCACCTCGTCCAGATAGGCATGGAAACAGGTGCGGAAGGTCGCCCAGCGGCCCGCGCCGCGGTCCAGTTCCGCATCCCAGATCGCATCCAGCCGCGCGCCGATGGCCGCGACCTCGGCCCGGAACACCGCCTCGAACAGCCCGGTCTTGTTGGTGAAATGGTGGTGCAGCGCGCCGCGGGTCACGCCCGCCTCGGCCGCCAGCGCGTCCAGCGACACCGGGGCCGCGCCCTCGGCCGCGAACAGCCGCCGTGCCGTCCCGAGCAACCGCTGCGCGGTGTCCTGCGCGGTTTCGGCCCGGGTCTTGCGCGGCGTTGACATACGGGGCGTATCCGAGTTACGGGCCTTGCATACGGACCGTATGTCAGGCCGGGGAGGGGTGCAACATGACAGGGCTGCGCCGCATCCTGGCCCAGGTCATGGCCCAGGTGCCGGGCATCGTCGGGCTGGCGGTGCCGATCGTCGCGGGGCTGGCGGCCTCGACGCTGCTGGGGGTGACGGACACGCTGATGCTGGCGCCGCTCGGCCCCGTGCCGCTGGCCGCGGCGGGGCTGGCGGGGGCGGCGTCGCTGGTCCTGTTCGCGGCGGTCTGGGGTCTTCTGTCGGCGGTGTCGGTGCGGGTGGGCCGGGCGCGCGGGGCCGGGGCGAGGCGCGAGATCCCGGGGCTGATCCGCAACGGGCTGGCGCTGGGGGGGCTGGCGGGGGCCTGCGGTGCGGCGGTCATGGGTCTGGCCTGGCCGCTGCTTCCCTGGCTCGGCCAGCCCGACGAGGTGCTGGCGGCGATGCCCGCCTACTGGGCGCTGATCGCGCTGACGATGGTGCCCTTTGCGGTGCTGACGGTGTTCAAGTCGGCCTTCGAGGCGATCGGGCGGCCCTGGCTGGGCACGGGCTTTGCCTTGCTTGCCGTCGTCGTCAACGTGCCCCTGAACTGGCTGCTGATCTGGGGGCCGGGTCCGGTCCCGGCGCTGGGGCTGACCGGGGCGGGGATCGCCACGCTGACGGCGGAGTCGCTCGCCCTGGCCGCCGCCTGGGCCTTCTGGGCGCGGGCGCGGTCGATGCGGCGGCTGCGCCTGCACCGCCCGCTGACCGCCGCGGGTATCGCGGCGACCGCGCGCGAGGGGGCGCCGGTAGGGGCGATGTATGTGGCCGAGACGGCGGCGATGGCGGTGGCCACGCTCATCATCGGCACTTTCGGCACGGTGGCGCTGGCGGCCAACCAGGTGGCGATGTCGGTGGGCAACCTGCTCTACATGGTCCCCCTCGGCGTCGCGGGCGCCGTGGCGATCCGCGTGGCGCAGGAAGACGGCGCGGGCCGCCGCGACAGCCTGCGCCCCGTGGCCTTTGCCGCGCTGGGGCTGGCGACGGTCTGGCTGTCGGCCTCGGCGCTGGTGCTGGCGCTGTGCGGGACGGCCATCGCGGGGGCGCTGGTCGCCGATCCGCAGGTCGCGGCGCTGGCCGCCGTGATCCTTGCCGTCTTCGCCGCGATGCAGGTCTTCGACGGCGTGCAGTCCACCATGCTGGGCGCGCTGCGCGGCCTGTCCGACACCGCCTGGCCCGCGGCGGTGTCGCTGGTGGCCTACTGGGCCGTGGGCCTGCCGCTGGCCTGGGTCGTCGCCGTCGGGCTGGGGCTGGGGCCGGGCTGGGTCTGGACCGGCTGGCTGGTCGGCCTCGCCGGCGCCGGGATGGCGCTGGTCTTCCGATTCCTCAGGCGCACGCGGGGCCCGTCCTTGCCCGCCGGGACGGCGGCGGTATAGTCGCGCCGCACCAGAGGAGAGACGGCGATGAAACGGTCCGAGATCAACGTCATCATGATGGACAGCCTGCGGATGATCCGCCGCATGGGCTTTGTCCTGCCGCCGTTTTCCAAGTGGTCGGTGGACGACTTCCGCGCCCATCCCGACCACAGGCGCATCCGTGACCGCCGCATGGGCTGGGACATCACCGACTATGGCCAGGGCCGGTTCAAGGAACTGGGGCTGTTCCTGTTCACCCTGCGCAACGGCACGCTGGCCGAACTGAACGCGGGCCGCGGCATGGTCTATGCCGAAAAGCTCCTGATCTCGCGCGGGCAGCAGGTGTCGCCCATGCACACCCACCGCCACAAGGTCGAGGACATCATCAACCGCGGCGGCGGCACGCTGGTGATCGAACTGTGCGGGTCCGACGACGCGGGCAACTATGCGCCCGACCGTGGCGGGCAGGTGCTGTGCGACGGCATCGTGCGCAGCTACGCGCCGCACGAGCGCATCGCCCTGCGCGCAGGCGAAAGCGTCACGCTCAGGCCGGGCGACTGGCACGCCTTCTGGGCGGAAAGCTACGACGTGCTGATCGGCGAGGTCTCGACCGTCAACGACGACGTCAACGACAACATCTTCGTCGACCCCATCGGCCGCTTTGCCGAGATCGAGGAAGACGAGGAACCGCTGCACCTACTGGTCAGCGACTACGACGTCTGGCTGCGCTGACCCGCGTCACAAGGAGACCCCGCCCCGGCGTTGAGCCGGGGCCTGCCGCAGTTTCAGGGACGCCGGTTGCAACCGGATGCCCCGGCTCGTGGCCGGGGCGGGGTTGCACAGGGGTGCCCTGCGGCCTCAGGCGGGCTGCGACCCCGGGGGCAGCAGCGCGGGGTCGAGCGGCGGGGCCTCGGGCAGGGCGGGCATCGCGGGCTCGACGGCGGGGACCGCGGCGGGAACAACGGCGGGGGCCGCGGCGGCGGGCCTGGCCTTGCGCGGCTCGGGCGGCGGCAGGCTCAGGCTTGCCGCCCGGGTGCCGTCGGCCTTGAGCACGATGACCTTGGCGCCCGGCTGCACGCGCGCGGCCAGGTCCAGCACGTCCTGGTTGATCATCCGGATGCAGCCCGAAGACACGTTCGTGCCGATCGTCCACCATTCCGGCGTGCCATGGATGCGGTAGCCGTAGTCGCGCCCGTTCGACAGCAGGTACAGCGCCCGCGCGCCCAGCGGATTGGTCAGCCCGCCGGGCTGGCCGTTCGCCCATTTCGCCAGGGCCGGCTTGCGGTCGATCATCTCGGGCGGCGGGACCCATGTGGGCCAGGCCTTGGTCTGCGACACGACCGCCTCGCCCGCCCATTCAAAGCCCGCCCGTCCGACCCCGACGCCGTAGCGGATCGCGGTGCGGGGACCGGTGATGTAGTAGAGGAACCGCTCGCCCGGATTGATGATGATCGTGCCCGGCGCCTCGTCGCTCTCGTAGGCCACGACCTGCCGGCGCAGTTCGGCGGGCAGCTTGTCCAGCGGGATCGCGGGGATCGTGAAGCCGTTGTCAGAGGCCGAAAGATACGCCGTCTCGGCGCTTTCGACCTGCGGGGCGGTGGCGGTGCCGAGGCCCGTCTCGGGCACGCAGGCGGCAAGGGACAGGACGCTTGCCGCGGCCAGAAGGCCAAGGCGCAGGGAGGGCAGGGTCAGGGTCATCGGGACATCCGGCAAGGCGCGCGCCGGGAAAACCCCGGCAGGATGATACTACCGCAGACCCCGGCGGTCGTCAAAGGTGCGCTGAGGCCGGGCGTCGCGATGCCGCCCGCAGAACCGTGCGCGCGCCGTCACCGGCCTTCGGCCGCCGTGCCGTGGTGGTGGTGGATCGCCGCGACGGCGCAGGACGCCAGCCTTGCCGCCGCGCTGTCGGCGCGCGAGGTCAGGATCACCGGCACCCGGGCGCCCAGCACGATGCCCGCGGCCTCGGCATGGGCGAGGAAGGTCAGCTGCTTGGCCAGCATGTTGCCGGCGTCGATCCCCGGCACCACCAGCACCTGCGCCCGCCCCGCGACGGGCGACCGCAGCCCCTTGGTGCGCGCGGCGGCGATGTCCACCGCGTTGTCCATCGCCAGCGGCCCCTCCACCAGCCCGCCGGTGATCTGCCCGCGTTCGGCCATCTTGGACAGCAGCGCGGCATCCAGCGACGAGGGGATCGCGGGGTTCACCGTCTCGACCGCCGACAGCACGCCCACGCGCGGCTCGGCCAGGCCCAGCGACCGCGCGAGGTCGATGGCGTTCTGCACGATGTCGACCTTTGTCGTCAGGTCGGGCGCGATGTTGATCGCGGCATCGGTGACCAGCAGCAGGTGGTCGAGGCCCGGCACGTCCATCACGAAGGCATGGCTCAGCCGCCGTGCCCCCCGCAGGCCGCGGTCGCGGTCCAGGATCGGGCGCAGAAGGTCGTCGGTGTGGAGGTGCCCCTTCATCACCGCCTGCACCTTTCCCTCGCGCGCCAGCGCCACGGCAAGCGCCGCGGCAGAGGCGGCGTCCCCGGCCTCGATGATCTCCAGCCCTGTCAGGTCCGCCCCCGCCTCCGCGGCCGCGGCGCGGATGCGGGCGGGGCGGCCGATCAGCACGGGGGCGATGATCGTGGCCAGGGCGGCCTGAAGCGCGCCGGTCAGCGCGTCGGCGGTTTCCGGGCAGACGACGGCGGTGCGCAGCGCGGCCAGGGGGCGGGCGGTCTCCAGCAGGGCGTCGAAATGGCGGTGGCGGCGCACGGTCAGGCCGGGCAGGTCGCCCGCGTCGATGCGGCGCGCCTGTGCCGGAGGGCGCACCTCGACCTCGCCCGTCAGGATCACCGCCCCGTCGCCCAGACGGCGGACCTCGGCGGCGAACAGCGCGGTCTGCGCGCGGATTTCGGTCACGCTGACCGTCGCCACCAGATCCTCGCCCGCCCGCGCCGTGCCGTGGAAGCGGTAGGCCTGCGCCACCGGCAGCGTGCCGGGGCCGGGCAGCAGCGTGCCGAGGACCGCGCTGACCAGCGCCGCGCAATAGGCGCCCGAGGCCAGCCGCTCGGCATCGCCGTCGCCGTCGAAGTCGATGTGCGGCAGGTTCAGCGGGTTGTGGTTGCCGGTGGCCGAGGCAAAGGCATAGAGGTCGTCGCCGGTGACCAGCCGCCCCTGCGTGGCGCTCTGGCCCGGCGAAAGCTCGGCCAGCGGGCGGGATTGCAGGATCATCGGCGGCGCTCCATGGCAGGCACCTTGCCCCGGCCGCAGGCGCCCGGGCAAGCGGGGTGCTTGTGTCACAGCGCGTGCGCGATGTCGCGGGTCTGGGTGTAGAGCCGTTTCCACAGCGGATACTGGCGGCGGTAGGCGGGCACGTCCTGCGGTGCCACGCTGCGCGCCACGGGGTTCCAGGCGGCGATCTCGTCGGGCAGGGCCAGCCCCAGCGCCACGGCGGCCAGGAAGGCGTCGCCGTAGCTCGCCCCCGTCGTGCGTGCGCAGATCTCCTGGCTCAGGCCCGCCATGTCGGAGGTCGCCTGCATCCAGACCGCGTTCTGCGTCCCCCCGCCGACGGCCCGCAGGCGCGCGGGCGGCGCGCCGGCCTGCGTATAGGTCTCGAACACATGCGCGGTGCCCGCGGCGATGCCTTCCAGCACCGCCCGGAACATCTCGCCGCGCCCGTGCGTCAGGTTCAGCCCGAAGAAGGCGCCACGCGCCAGCGGGTCGTGGATCGGCGTGCGCTCGCCCGAGAAATAGGGCAGGCACAGAAGGCCCCGCGCGCCCTTGTCGGTCGCCGCCGCCTCGGCGGTCAGGGTGGCGAAGGCCCCGGGGCCGAGATCACGCGCCAGGTGGTCGCGGAACCAGTGCGTCAGCGTGCCGGACGTGGACAGCCCCGCCATCGACCCGTGCAGCCCCGGCACCAGCCAGGGCGCGTAGTAGAGCCGCGGGTCGCGCACCGGGGCGGCGGTGACCTGGATCAGGAAGATGGTGGAGCCGTACATCACCATCGTGTCGCCGGGCGCGGCGACGCCGACCGACACGGCTTCCGCCGCTGCGTCGATGGTGCCGCAGGTGACCGGCGTGCCCTCGGCCAGCCCGGTCGCCTCGGCCGCCGCGCGGGTCACGGTGCCGGCGATGTCGGTGGACCACAGCAGCCGCGGCAGGCGGTCGCGCCCGATCAGGCCGGGGGCGAGCGCCTCGGTCCAGTCCAGCGCCGCGACATCGTAGAGCGGCGCGAAGTTGGCCGCCGTGTAGTGGTCGATCACCCATTCCCCGGTCAGCCGCCCGACGATGAAGGAGGTCGAGGTCAGCACGCGCGCCGTGCGGGCGAAGAGGTCGGGGTGCGTCTGCTTCAGCCACAGGATCTTTGGCCCCACCGCCTGCGAGGTCAGCGCATTGCCGCAGGTGGCAAGGATGCGGTCTTCGCCGATCGCCGCGTTCAGCGCCGCGATCTGCGCGCCGGCCCGCGTGTCCACGCCGTAAAGGACGCCGTTCATCAGCGGCCGCCCGGCGCCGTCCACCGGCAGCATGCAGGGCCCGATGGCGGAAATCGCCAGGCCCGCGATGGCCGAAGGCGGCAGGCCGCTGGCGGCCAGCAGGCGGCGGGTCAGCGTGACGCAATCGCCCCACCAGTCGGCCTCGGGGTCATGCTCGGCCCAGCCGGGCTGCGGCACCTGCATGCGGTGCGGGGTGGCCGCGGTGGCCACGACGGTGCCGTCGGCACGGGCGATGACGCCCTTGCTCTCGAAGGTGCCGATGTCGATGCCGAGCGTGTGGGTCATGTCGTCCGGGTCAGGCTGTGCGGTCGAGCGGCAGGGTGGCGAGCTGCGGCAGGGCGGCGTGGATCAGGTCGGCCAGCGCCTGAAGGTCGCCGAGGTCCGCCACCTCCAGCGCCGAATGGGTGTATCGGCAGGGAAAGCCCAGATCGAGGCAGGCCACGCCCCGGTCGCCCAGGAACTGGACGTGGGACAGGTCGGTCAGCGCGCCGGTATGGGCCGACCGTTGCAGCGGCATCGCCAGCGCCGCCGCGGTCTCCTCGAAGACCCTGACCAGTGCGGGGTGCGGGATCACCCCGTTCAGCGTGCCGCGGCCGTGGAAGGAATACAGGCTGATCGCGGGCCCGCCACCCAGGCTCACCTCGCCGCGGTGCGCCATGTCGGGGGTGTCGGTGGCGAGCATCAGGTCGATCTGCAGGGCGATGTCGGGCGCCGCCGCCCGTGCCGCGGGCAGCACGCCGCGCAGGGTGTATTCCTCCTGCACCGACCAGACGAGCGTGACGGTGGGCATGGGGTGCCTCCCCTCCCCCCTCGTGGGGGAGGGGACGGGGGAGGGGGGCTCCCCGCGAGGGGCCGGGCGCCCCCCTCCCCCATCCCTCCCCCACGAGGGGGGAGGGGAGGCGCCAGTAGCCAGCCGCCGCGCCAGGTCCAGAAGCACCGCGCAGCCCGCGCGGTCGTCGATGGCGGTGCCCGCGATCCGTGTGCCATGCAGGGGCAGCACGCGGGGCGCATAGGTCACCGGCGTGCCGATGCGCACGCCCGCCGCCCCGGCTTCGGCCTTCGAGCCGAACCCTGCGTCGACGTAGAGATCCATGTAGGGGACGACGCGGTACTTCTCCTCGGGCGTGGTGGCGTGGTGCGACTTCATCCCGATCACGGCGGGAATGTCGCCGCCCGGGGTGCACAGCACCACCGCCTGCGCCAGGAGCGCCCGTTCCGGCACCCCGCCCAGCCGCTCCAGCCGGATCAGCCCATCCGCTTCCACCTTGCGGACGACAAAGCCCAGCTGGTCCATGTGGGTGAAGACCATCACCCTCTGCGCCCCCGCCTCTCCCGGGATCGTCACCGACAGGTTGCCCAGCCGGTCGCCCTCCGGCGCCAGCCCCATGCCGCGCAGCCGCGCGGCGATGGCGGCGGCCACGCGCCCCTCGTGCCCCGACAGGCCGGGGATCAGCATGAGTTCCCCAAGCGTCTCGCGGATCATCGCCCGCCCCGCGCGGCGCGCGCGCGGTCCATGAAGTCGCGCGCCCGCTCGGGGTCCACCGCCGCCCAGGTGTCGCCGCCGACCTTGAGCGCCGAGCCCACGATGCAGCCGTCGGCCACCGCCAGCACGTCCGCCACGGTGGCGTGCTTGACGCCCGTGTTGGCCAGCACCGGCGTCGCCGGCAGCACCCGCTTGACCGCCTCCAGGTCCTCCATCCGCGCCGCCTCGCCGGTGATCGCGCCCGAGACCAGCACCGCGTCGGGAATCGAGGAGAACACCGCCGACCGCGCCCGGTCGGGCAGCGGGCGGCGGTCGAGGCTGTCGGCAAACTCGGCCGAGACGTTGTAGAGCATCGCCGCGTCCGACCCCAGCCGCGCCCGGTAGCGCACCGCGGCGCCGGCGTCGGGCACCCAGACCCCCATATCCGAGGCATAGGCGCCGGTGAAGATTTCGCGCATGAAGGCCGCCCCGGTCGCCGCGGCCAGCGCCACCGTCGCCATCGGGTCCCACAGCACGTTGACGCCGAAGGGCACGGTGATCCGGTCGCGAAGGCGGCCGATGACGTAGGCCATGGCGGCGGTCGAGGCGGTATCGACCTTCAGCTCGTAGGGCCGGTCGTTCTCGTTGCCGAACATCACCGCGTCCACGCCCGCCGCCTGCAGGGCGTCGAGGTCGGCACGCGCCGAGGCGAGGATGCCGCCGATCCCGGCGCCCGCGTCATGCAGCGGCGCGCCCGGCAGGGGCGGCAGGTGGACCATGGCGATGACGGGCTTCGCAGCCCCGAAGACGCGCCGGAAACGGGTCATGGCACTCCTCTCCCGGCGGCGGACGCTAGCGGGAATCATCCCGGGCGGATAGGGGTTGGCTGACATGTCAGTTGCGGGGGAAGACGATGCTGAAGACGCGCCACTGGGACCGGATCGGCAACGGCGGGGTGACCTTCACCGAACTGGGCTTCGGCTGCGCGCCGATGGCGAACCTCTACCGCGCCATTTCGGAAGACGCGGCGCAGGAAGTGCTGGAGGCTGCCTGGGCCGCGGGCGTGCGCTATTTCGACACCGCGCCGCTGTACGGTCTGGGCCTGTCCGAGACCCGCCTCAACCGCTTCCTGCGCGGCAAGCCGCGGGGGGAGTATGTGATCTCGACCAAGGTCGGGCGGCTGTTCCGCACCGCCACGCCGGAAACCCGCGACGGGTTCGGCAAGTGGTTCGACGTGCCGTCGCGCAACGAGGTCTACGACTTCACCCATGACGGGGTGCTGCGGTCGCTGGAGTTCAGCCTGGAACGGCTGGGGATCGACCAAGTGGACATCCTGTTCGCCCATGACCTCGACCTGTTCAACCACCAGACCGAGGCGCGCCTGGACGGCAAGCTGGCCGAGTTCATGGGCGGCGGTTACCGCGCGCTGATGCGGCTGCGGGATGAGGGGGTCATCAAGGCCTTTGGCGCCGGGGTGAACGACTGGCGCCCCTGCCAGTGGCTGACGGAACGGGGGGACTTCGACCTGTTCCTGCTGGCCGGGCGCTACACGCTGCTGGAACAGGAGGCGCTTCAGTCCTTCCTGCCGCTGGCGCAGGCGCGGGGCGTCGGGGTGGTGATCGGCGGGCCCTACAACTCGGGCCTGCTGGCCACGCCGCGGGAAAAGCGCCGGGCCGAGGGCGCCTGGTTCAACTACAACCCCGCGCCCCCCGAGGTGCTGGACCGCGCCGACCGCATCGAGGACATCTGCGACCGCCACGGCGTGCCGATGGTGCATGCGGCCTTCCAGTTCGCGCTGCGCCACCCGGCGGTGGTCTCGGTGATCCCCGGCGGGCAGGGGGTGTCGGAGATGGCCTCGAACCTGGCCGCCGCGCGGGCAGAGGTGCCCGTGGCGCTGTGGGCCGACCTCAAGGCCGCGGGGCTGATGCGGGCGGATGCGCCGGTGGGGACCTGACGGGGGCTTGACGGGCCTCAGCCCCTTGCGGCCAGCGCCGCCACCGCGGCGGGGGTGATCGCCGGGCGGTCTTCGGGCCGGGTGGCCACGGTCAGCGCCGCATGGGCCTGCGCAAGTCGCAGCGCAGCGGTCAGGTCGTCCTGCCAGAGCGCCGCGAGGGCGCCGAGGAAAGCGTCCCCCGCGCCGTGCGACGACACCGGCACGACCCGCGGGGCGGGCAGGGCGAAGGCGCCTTCGGGCGTGGCGGCGACCAGCCCCGCGGCGCCGAGGGTGACGATGACGCGGGGCACGGGTGCCGTCAGCAGGCGGGCGGCCTCTGCGGGGTCGGAGGTGCCGGTCAGGTCCTGCGCCTCGACCCGGTTGACGACGAGGAGATCGAGCAGCCCCGCCAGCGCCGCCGGAAGCGCGCGCGCCGGGGCGGCGTTCAGCACCACCCGCGCGCCCGCGGCGCGGGCGGCGCGGGCGACGGCCAGGTTCGCGGCGTCCGGCACCTCGTTCTGCAGCAGGACCGTCCGCGTTCCCGCCGGGATGTCCACCGCCCCGGCAAAGGCGAGGTTGGCCCCCGAGACGACGACGGCGGCGTACTCTCCGCCCGGCTGCACCAGCGCCACCGACATCCCCGAGGCACCCGGCAGCACCGCCACCCGCGCCCGGTCCACCCCGCCCGCATCGAGCGCCGCCAGCAGGTCGCGGGCAAACGCATCCTGCCCGACCGCCCCCGCCATCGCCACCCGCGCCCCCATCCGGGCGGCGGCCAGCGCCTGATTGAGCCCCTTGCCCCCCGCCCTGTAGGCGACACTGGTGCCCATCAGCGTCTCGTCCAGCCGCGGCAGGCGGGGGCTGTCGACCACCACGTCCAGATGCAGCGAGCCTGCGACAAGAACCCCGGTCACGGCGACGGCCCCGGCCCGAGGGCGCCTCCCCTCCCCTGCGCGGGGCGGGGACGGGGGAAGGGGGCGCCCGGGTCCGGCCGGGGGTGCCCCCCCACCCTCTCCCTCCCCCACGGGGGGGAGGGAAGCGCTCGAAGCGGCGGCGTCCCGCAGCGGGGGGCGGCGCGGCGCCGTGCCCCGGGTCCGGCCCCGCCCTAGCCATAAAGCGCCCGCGTCACGATGCGCAGCGCCGCCGGGGCATCCTGGGCGGCGGTGGCGGCGGCCAGCGCCGCGTCGTCCGCCAGATGCAGCGCCACGGCGCGCAGCCTTTCCGTCAGCGCGACCGAGACCGCGGCCTCGGCGGCGGGGTCGGTGCCGCCGTGGTCGGGAAAGGTGTCGAAGTAGACCACCCCGTCCCAGCCCAGGCGGTGCAGGGCGACGAACAGCTCCACCGTCTCCAGCGGGTGGATGGCGCCCGCGACCAGCCCGTCGTCGCGCCGCCCGTAGCCGTCGTTCAGGTGCACCCCGGTCAGCCGCCCCCCTGCCAGCGCCACCGCCCGCGCCGGGGTCTCGCCGGCATAGAGCGCATGGCAGAAATCGAGCGTCACGCCGAGGTTTGTCCGGCCCACCTGCGCCAGCATCAGCAGCGTGGTCGCCATGTCGGGCAAGAGCGCCCTGGCCCGGGGCTCGTCGGGCTTGTATTCGACCGAGACGGCAAGGTCGGGCGCATGGTCGGCCACCGCGGCCAGCGCCGCCGCCGTGTCGTCCCACAGACGGCCATGGTCGGCCTGGAACGGATAGTCCCAGCCGTCCTGCCCAAGCCACAGCGTCAGCACGCCGCCGCCCATCTCCTGACAGGCATCCGCGCCGCGGCGCGTCACGTCGATGGCCGCCTGCCGCACCCCGCGGTCGGGGTTGGTGAAGGCCCCCAGCCGCAGCCGCGGGTCGCCGTAGTAGCGCATCGCAAGGCCGTTCAGCGCCAGACCGTGCCCCGCCAGGACGGCGGCCATGGCGGCGGGCGTGCTGCCCTCCAGATGGTCGGGGAAGTTGAGGTCGGCCGCATTGATCCCCGGCACCGCCGCCGCCCGCGCGATCATCCCCGCGGCGCCGCCCGGCCCCCTGAAGGCGTTCAGGCGGGCGGCATAGCGGGGGCGGTTGGGGCGGCTCACGTCAGTCATGCGGAAAACAGCTCCGGCCGGTCGCGTTCCAGCGGCTCGAGATAGGTCAGAAGCTGCCGCAGGTGGTGCTGCACCCTGGCCCGCGCGCGCGCAGGATCGCCGTCGCCGATGGCCTCGACGATGGCCACATGCTCGGCCAGCGTCGCCTCGATCCGCCCCGGGATCGGCAGGATCAGCTGGCGCGCGCGGTTGACGTGCAGCCAGGCGGTTTCCGCCACCTGCGACAGCCGCGGGTAGCCGGTGTAGGACAGGATCAGCCGGTGCATCTCGCCGTCCAGCGCATAGAAGCCCGCGGCGTCGCCCGCCAGCGCGGCTGCGCGCTGCGCCTGCAGGTTGCCGACCAGCGCCGCGACCTGCGCGGGCGTCGCGCCGGCGGCCACCCGCTCGGCCGCCGCCGTCTCGATCGCCTCGCGCAGGAAGGCGCCCTCGCGGATGTCGGCCATCGAAAAGCGGGCGACGAAGCTGCCCGCCTGCGGGACCACGTCGACCAGCCCCTCGGCCGCAAGGCGGGCCACCGCATCGGCCACCGGGCTGCGCGACACGCCCAGCATGGTGCAAAGCTCGGGCTTGCGCAGCATCGCCCCGGGCGCGAAGGCCAGCGACAGGATCGCCTGGCGCAGCACGACATAGACCCGCTGCCCCAGCGACCCCTCGACCCCGTCGAGCGACAGGCGGGCAGGCGTCGGGCGGGGGGGTTGCAGAGGCGTTTCGGCAGGGGTTAGCATGCTAACATGTTAGGTGCGCCAGCCGGGCCAAGGCAAGGGCGCAGCATCGGGTTCAGGCAGGAGGGTTCAGCGAATGGCCATGGCGATCCGTCTGCACCCCGCCGACGACGTGGGCGTCGCGCTGGCCGACCTCAAGGCGGGGGCCGAGGTGCTGGGGGTGCAGGCGGCAGGCTTCGTGCCGCGCGGCCACAAGATCGCGCTTGCGGACCTGAGGCAGGGTGCGCTCGTGCGCCGCTACGGCCAGATCATCGGCACGGCGACCGAGGACATCCCGGCGGGCGCGCATGTGCATTCCCACAACCTCGGCATGGGCCCGCATGCGGCAGACCACGAGATCGGCACCGATGTCCGCCCGCTGCCCCCCCTGCCGCCCGCCACCTTCATGGGCTACCGGCGGCCCGAGGGGCGGGCCGGCACGCGCAACTACATCGGCATCCTGACCAGCGTGAACTGCTCGGGCTCTGTCGCCCGCTTCATCGCCGAGGCCGCCGAGCGCGATCCGGCGCTGGCGCCGCGCGCGGGGTTCGACGGCGTGGTGCCGATCGTGCACGGCACGGGCTGCGGCATGTCGGGGTCGAACGAGGGCTACCGCGTGCTGATGCGCACGCTCAAGGGCTATGCCCGCAACCCGAACTTCGGCGGCATCCTGCTGGTCGGCCTGGGCTGCGAGACGATGCAGGTGCCCGACCTCGTGGGCAAGGGCAGGCTGCGCGGCGACGGGCATTTCCGGTTCCTGACGATCCAGGGCTCGGGCGGCACGCGCAAGACCATCGACGAGGCGCTGGCGATCCTGCGCGGGATGGCCGCACAGGTGGCGCAGGCGCGGCGCGTGGCCTGCCCGGCGTCCGACCTGGTGGTCGGGCTGCAATGCGGCGGGTCGGACGGCTATTCCGGCATCACCGCCAACCCGGCGCTGGGCGTGGCAAGCGACCTTCTGGTGCGCATGGGCGGCACCACGATCCTGTCCGAGACACCCGAGATCTACGGCGCCGAACACCTTCTGACCCGCCGCGCCCTGCACCGCGCGGTGGCCGAGCGCCTGATCGACCGCATCCGCTGGTGGGAGGACTACACCGCCCGCAACGAGGGCGAGATGGACAACAACCCCAGCCCCGGCAACAAGCGCGGCGGGCTGACGACGATCCTGGAAAAAAGCCTGGGCGCGGTCGCCAAGGGCGGCACGGCGCCGCTTGCGGCCTATTACGACTATGCCGAACCGGTGACGGAAAACGGTTTCACCTACATGGACACGCCGGGCTACGACCCGTGTTCGGTCACCGGCCAGATCGCCGGCGGCGCCACGCTGATCGCGTTTACCACCGGGCGGGGGTCGGTTTCGGGCTACAAGCCCACGCCCTGCCTGAAGCTGTCCACGAACGACGAGATGCACGCCCGGATGGCCGACGACATGGACATCTCCTGCGGCGACGTGCTGTCGGAAGGCGTGACGCTCGAGGCCAAGGGGCAGGAGATTCTGGACGCGCTCCTGCGCGTGGCCTCGGGCGAGAAGACACGGTCCGAGGCGCTCGGCTTCGGCGGGGCGGAATTCGTGCCCTGGCAGATCGGCGCGGTGATGTAGGTGGCGCTTTCCGCAGGGACGGCGGGCTCGACCCCACCCAAGCGTGGGGTGCTCGCCCGCCGTGGCTGCCGCGGTCTTCCTGGCCCGGCGGTGGCGGGGAGCGCCTTCGCGGGCTCGCCCGGACCGATGGCGTTCGCCCGCCCACCCCGGCCTCGGCTTCCCGCGGGAGGTCCGGCAAGGGGTCAAGCCTCCTGCCCCTTCATCTCTTTGCAAATATCCCGGGGTCCGGGGCAGAGCCCCGGGGGTCGGGACCGGTGCGGCGTTTCCGGACCGGGCGCAGTGCCGGCGCGCCCCGGACGGGGCGCAGGACGGCCATCGGGCGGGACGCCGGGCGAAGGGGGGTCCAAGGGGGCGCCTGCGCCCCCTTGGACCCCCCAAGCGGCAAGGCCGCGCGGGAGACTCCGGCCGGGGACGGGCGATGCGGTGCCTTGCCAAGGCCGGGGCCACGGATCAGAAGGCGAAAGGCGGGGAGGATCGCATGGGACGGCTGGACGGCAAGCGCGCGCTGGTGACGGCGGCGGGGCAGGGGATCGGGCGGGCCGCGGCGCTGGCCATGGCGCGCGAGGGGGCGGAGGTGCTGGCCACCGACGTCAACCCCGCGCTGCTGGAGGGGCTGGCGGCCGGGGGTCTTTCGACACGGGTCCTCGACGTGCGGTCGCAGGCGGCGGTGGAGGCGGTGGTGGCCGGGGCCGGGCCTCTGGACGTGCTGTTCAACTGCGCGGGCTTCGTCGCGCATGGCACGATCCTCGACTGCGACGAGGCGGCCTGGGACTTCAGCTTCGATCTCAACGTCAAGGCGATGTACCGGATGTGCCGCGCCGTGCTGCCGGGCATGCTGGACCGCGGGGCCGGGTCGGTGATCAACATGGCCTCGGTCGTGGGGTCCCAGATCGGCGCGCCCAACCGCTTCGTCTATGGCGCCACCAAGGCCGCCGTCATCGGGCTGACCAAGGCCGTCGCCGCCGATTTCGTCACCCGCGGCATCCGCTGCAACGCGATCTGCCCGGGCACCGTCGACACGCCGTCGCTGCACGACCGGATGCGGGCGACGGGCGACTACGAGGCGGCGCGCAAGACCTTTCTCGCCCGCCAGCCGATGGGCAGGCTGGCCGGGCCCGAGCAGATCGCGCCGCTCGTCGTCTACCTGGCCTCGGACGAAAGCGCCTTCACCACGGGCGTCGCGCATGTCATCGACGGCGGCTGGTCGAACACCTGACGGAGGAACCGGATGAAACTTCTGCGGCATGGCGCGCCGGGCGCCGAAAGACCCGGGCTGCTGCACGCCGACGGCACGGTGCGGGACCTGTCCGGCGTGGTGGCGGACATCGGGGGGGCGGTGCTGTCGGATGCGGGCCTGGCCGCGCTGCGGGGGGTCGATCCCGCGGGCCTGCCGGTGGTGGCGCCCGGGCGGCTCGGCCCCTGCGTGGCGGGGACGGGCAAGTTCATCTGCATCGGCCTGAACTATTCCGACCACGCCGCCGAGACCGGGGCCAAGGTTCCTCCCGAGCCGATCATCTTCATGAAGGCGACCTCGGCCATCACCGGCCCCGACGACCCCGTGATCATCCCGCGCGGTTCGGTCAAGACCGACTGGGAGGTCGAGTTGGGCGTGATCATCGGCACCCGGGCGAAATACGTCGCCGAGGCCGGGGCACTGGCCCATGTCGCGGGCTACTGCGTGATCAACGACGTGTCGGAACGCGCCTTCCAGACCGAACGGTCCGGCCAGTGGACCAAGGGCAAGTCCTGCGACAGCTTCGGGCCCGTCGGGCCCTGGCTCGTCACCCGTGACGAGGTCGCCGATCCGCAGGACCTGGAGATGTGGCTGACCGTCGACGGGCAGCCGATGCAGAAGGGGTCCACCCGCACCATGGTCTACGGGGTCGCGCATCTGGTCAGCTACCTCAGCCAGTTCATGACCCTGCACCCCGGCGACATCATCTCCACCGGCACGCCGCCGGGCGTCGGCATGGGGATGAAGCCGCCGCGCTACCTGCGCGCGGGCGAGGTGGTGGAGCTTGGCATCGCGGGCCTCGGCAAGCAGCGTCAGGTCGTGGTGGCCGACGCCTGAGGCGGACACCGCCCCGGCGCAGGCCGCGGCCGCGGCCGGATCGCCGGTGTCAGGGACGCAGGAACTTGGCGCCCGCGGCGCCGTCGCGCTCGGCGGCGTCGGGACGGCGGAAGCCCGAGGCCTCGCTCTGCCAGACCGCCATCAGGTCGACCAGCGGGCCGTCCAGCGCCGTGCCGAGGTCGGTGCCCAGGGCCACCGCCTGGCCCTGGTATTCCGCCTTGGCCGAGACGACCGAGACCACCCGCAGCGCGCCGTCGCGCAGCGCGAAGACCGGCGCGCCGGAGGATCCGAACTCGACCACGCAGGACAGCACCAGAACGCCGGGCTGGCCGGTGATGACGTGGCAGGCTTTCTGCAGGGCAGGCGCCTCGGCGCGGTCCTGGCCGTAGCTGACGACGCCCACGGCATCGCCGTCGCCGGGGCCCGCGCCGGTGCCGAAGGGCACGATCGAGGGCAGGCGGATCGGCTGGTCAAGCTCGACCAGCGCGAGGTCATAGGCCACGCGGTCCAGCCTTTCGCCGCCGCCGTAGACGTATTCGGGATGCGGCATGGCCCGGCGGACGCCGCGGTAGGCGGCGGCGCGCCCGTTGCGCCAGCCGGCGCGGAAGGAGATCTGCGCCGTCTCGATCCGCGCGCCGGTCTCCTTGTCGAACAGGCAATGCGCCGCGGTCAGCACCAGGTCGGGGGCGATCAGCGTGCCGGTGCAGAAGCCGCGTTCGCCCAGGTCCAGCCGCCCCACCGCATCCCAGCCGCGCGCCTCGTCGCCGGTGTCCAGCCGCGTCAGCCCCGTGTCGTCCCCGGCCCAGGCGGCAGAGGCGAGGAACAGGGCAAGGACGGCGGCAAGGCGCATGGGGACGGTTCCGGTCGGGGGTTTCCGGACCTTTGGCTAGGCGCCGGATGCGGCGGAAGTATGGCCGGACTCACGCGCCAGGCGAAAGCGCCCGCGGGCGCGGCCCGCCGGTCGCCCAGTCCAGCAGTTCCACCGTATGCACCACCGGCACCCCGGTGCCCGACCCGATCTGGATCATGCAGCCGATGTTGCCTGCCGCGATCACGTCGGGCTGCCGGGCCTCGAGCGTCGCCACCTTGCGCGCCTTGAGCCGGCCCGAGATGTCCGGCTGCATCAGGTTGTAGGTGCCCGCCGATCCGCAGCACAGATGCGCATCCGCCGGTTCTGTCACGTCGAATCCCGCCCGCCTGAGCAGGTCCTTGGGCAGGGTCCTGATCTGCTGGCCGTGCTGCAGCGAACAGGCGGCGTGATAGGCCACGCGCAGGCCCTTCGGTGCGCCTTCGGGCAGGCCCAGACGCGCCACGATCTCGGTCAGGTCCATCGCCATCCCGGCCACGGCCTGCGCCGCGGGCGTCTTCAGGATATGGCCGTAGTCCTTGACCGTGGTGCCGCAGCCCGAGGTGTTGATGACCAGCGCCTCCACCCCCGCCGCGCCGACGGCCCGCACCATCGCCGCGGCCGAGGCATGGCTGTCGGCGCTGCGTCCCATGTGATGGGTCAGCGCGCCGCAGCAGCCCATGCCGGGCGGGATCACCACCTCGGCGCCCAGGCGCGTCAACAGGCGGATGGTGGCGTCGTTGATCTCGGTGTTGAGCGCCCGCTGCGCGCAGCCGGTCATCAGCGCCACCCGCATTCGGCGCGTGCCCTGTGCCGCGAAGGTCTGCGGGTCGTCGTTGCGGCTGACCGGCGGGATGGGGACTGCGGCCATGTCCAGCATCGCCCGCAGCCGCGCGTCCGGCACCAGGCGCCGGAACGGCCGCGCGATCTTGGCGCCCAGCAGCGCCACCCGGAACCGCATGGGATGCGGGATCACCCTGGCCAGCGTCCAGCGCAAGAGCCGCTCCATCGGCGGGCGGCGGTAGGTCCGCTCGATATGGTCGCGGGCGTGGTCGACGAGGTGCATGTAATGCACCCCCGACGGGCAGGTCGTCATGCAGGCGAGGCACGACAGGCAGCGGTCGATGTGCCTGACGGTCCGCGCGTCCGCCGGGCGGCCCTTCTCCAGCATGTCCTTGATCAGGTAGATGCGGCCCCTTGGGGAATCCAGCTCGTCGCCAAGCACCTGGTAGGTCGGGCAGGTCGCGGTGCACATGCCGCAGTGCACGCAAGAGCGCAGGATCCGGTTCGACCGCGCGGTTTGCGGGTCCTCGAGCTGGTCGGCGGTGAAGGCGGTCTGCATCGTCTCTCCTCAGGCGGCGAACAGGCCGCGGGGGTCGAACTGGCGGATCAGGCCCTGCGTCAGCGCCGCGACGGCGGGGCTTTCGGGCGGCAGGCGGGGGGCATCCTCGCCGGGGCTTGCGCGCCACAGCGTGGCGTGGCCCGCGGCCCCCGCGGCGGCGCGGATGCGGGGTGCCGCGCCGGGCTCGGCCAGCAGCCAGACCAGGCCGCCGCCCCAGTCGACCACTGCCGCCTCGGCCCCTGCGGCGGCGATGGCGGCGGGCGCGTCCGAGGGGCGCAGGTGCAGCCGCCAGACCGACCCCGCCCGGCCGGCAAGGGCGGAAACGTCGCGCACCGCCCGCCAGTCGCCGTCCGCCGGACCCACCGCCTGCCACCCCGCCCCCAGCAGCGCCAGCAGCCGCCCGCGCCGGTAGGCGACCGAGGCCGCCCGCCCCTCGATCCGCACCAGCGTCCGCCCGCCCGCGAGATGCGCGGCCCCCGTCACCTCGAAGGGCGACCCCAGCGCCGCCGCCATCGCGGCAACCGCGGCGGCGACCGAAAGCCCGTCGACCGCCAGCGTCTCGGCCGTCTCGGGCGCGGGCAGGACCTTGAGGCTGACCTCGGTCACCACCCCCAGCCGCCCCCGGCTGCCCGCCAGCAGCCGCACGAGGTCATAGCCGGTGACGTTCTTCATCACCCGTCCGCCATTGCGCACCAGCATCCCCGTGCCATCGACAAAGCGCACGCCCAGAAGGAAATCGCGCGCCGCGCCCACGGCCACCCGGCGCGGCCCGCTGACATTGGCCGCGATGACCCCGCCGATGGTCGGCTCTCCGCCGGTCCCGAGCAGCCCCCGGTGATCCATCGGTTCAAAGGCCAGCCGCTGCCCCTCGGCGGCCAAGGCGGCCTCGACCTGCGCCAGCGGCGTGCCCGCGCGCGCCACCAGCGTCAGCGCGCCGGGCTCGTAGAGCGTGATGCCGGTCAGGCCGCCCGTTTCCAGCACCTCCGCTCCGGCCGCCTCCAGCGCCCGCGTGCCCCCGCCGCGCACGGCCAGCGGCGCGTTGGCGCCCCGCAGGATTTCGGCCACCTCGTCCTCATCGACAGGACGCGTCTGCTGGGCGCGCATCTTCATCTCTTTCCAAATATCCTCGGGGGTCCGGGGGCAGACGGCCCCCGGCGCTGTCAGCCGCCGCGACGGCCGGCGCTGACGTGCAGCGGGAACACCTTGGCGGGGTTCAGAAGCCAGGCGGGGTCGAAGACATCCTTCACCCGCATCTGCGCCTCCATGTCCTCGGGCGCGAACTGCACCGGCATCAGGTCGCGCTTTTCCACCCCCACGCCATGCTCGCCGGTCAGGCAGCCGCCGACCTCGACGCAGAG
>CAZCPY010000007.1:0-3216 GCA_964499865.1 uncultured Rhodobacterales bacterium
AACGGCCTGCCACCCCTCACAAGGGTGAACAACCTGATGAGAACTCACACCTAGCTGCGCCCCGGCCGAACCCGGCCGAGCGATGCCGCCGATCGCTTTGCTCCGGGGCGGGTCATCCGGTCGTCGCGGGTGACGACGGCGGAATCGGACCCGGCGGGGAACCGATCTGTAATGTCAGGCCGGTTCGCGCGTCCATACAATCGGGACACGAGCGCACCGGTCGGGTGTGCCGCGGTTCCGACGTTCAGCCTGAACAGGATGTTGCCATGAGCATGGATATTGGATCGTCGCCGATCCGTCACCGGAGCCGATCTGCGGCCGGCCTTGACGCGGTCAACTCCACCCGCAGCATTTCCGGGCCGGGGGCGCAGCAATGAACTGGCTTGCCAACAACTGGGTCATCGTGGTGGTGGGGCTTGCCTTCATCGCCTTCCACGTCTTCGGCCATCGCGGTCACGGCGGTCACGGCGGTCACGGCGGCCACGGCGGTAGCGGAGGGCACGGCGGGCACGGCGGGCCCGGGCAGGCCCCGCCCGCCACGCCGACCGAGACCGGGCAAACCACGCTGCCGCGCAGCGGTGCGCCTGCGGCATCGGGGGCGACCGAAGCTGCGACCGGCGACGAGCCGCCGACCCGGCCGCACAGTCACGGCGGCGGCCGTTGCTGAGCTTCGCCGGGGCCGGACAGCGCAGGGCGGCAGACGAAAGACCCGTCGCGCCTGCCCCGCATCACGACTGACCCCACGTCCTTTCCCGGAAGGCAAACCCGATGAAACCCTCGCAACTGATCCACATTTTCAGCGTCGTCTTCGGCATCGCGGGCCTTGTGCTGTGGACCATCGCGGTGTTCGGCACACCGGCCTTCGGACAGACCCAGCAGGTGATGCTGACCTGCGGCGCCCTCGCCTTCCTCGCGGCGATCTGGCTCATCCTCGCGGCGATGTACCACAAGCGGCTTGAGGTGGGATGACGGCACGTCCGACCGGCCGACCGGCGAACCGCGGCGGGTTGCGGTGTCGCCCGCATCTCCATGCGCACCCGAAATCAACAGACAAGGATACCGATCTTGACCAGTTCACCCCTCGCATCAATGCCATCGCAGACCACGCCCGCCGACGCCCGCCAACGCAAGGCCTGGCTGATCGGCGGCGGCATCGGATCGCTGAGTGCGGCCGCCTTCATGATCCGCGACGGCGGCATGACCGGCGCGAACATCACCGTTCTGGAGGCGCTGCCGCTTCTGGGCGGCAGTCTGGACGCTGCCGGCGACCCCGAGCGCGGCTATTCGCTGCGCGGCGGGCGGATGCTGACTTCCGACAATTACGAATGCACCTGGGATCTGTTCAGGACCATCCCGTCGCGGACCAAACCCGATGCCTCGGTCTATGACGAGACGATGGCGTTCAACCAGATCTACAAGGCCCATTCGATGGCCCGGCTGGTGGACCGCCGCCGCGCCAAGGTGCCGGTCAGCTCGATGGGTTTTTCGATGCACGACCGGCTGGAGCTTCTGAAACTGTCCAACACCAGCGAGGAAACGCTGGGCACCACCTGCATCACCGACTGGCTGTCGCCGTCGTTCTTCGAGACCGAATTCTGGTACATGTGGGTCACGACATTCGCCTTTCAGCCCTGGCACAGCGCGGTCGAATTCAAGCGCTACCTGCACCGCTTCATGCTGGAGTTTTCGCGGATCGAGACCCTCGCCGGGGTGAAGCGCACCGTGTTCAACCAGTATGATTCCCTCGTGACGCCGCTGGTGGCCTGGCTGCGCGGGCATGGCGTGAATTTCGTCAACGGCTGCACCGTCACCGATCTGGACCACAGCGCCAGCGGCGTCTTCAGCGTCAGCGCCATCCGCTGCCAGCGCGACGGCAAGGCCGAGGTGATCGCGGTCGGGGCCGACGATCTGGTGATCCTGCAGAACGGCTCGATGACCGATGCGTCAAGCCTCGGCTCGATGACCCGCGCGCCGGAGAAGAAGACCAAGGCGGACAGCACCAGCTGGGCGCTGTGGGAAAAGCTGGCGCAGGGCCGCCCGGAATTTGGCAACCCGGCGCCGTTCAACAGCACCATCGCGCAGTCGGCCTGGCAATCCTTCACCGTCACCCTGAAGAACCCGGCGTTCTTTGACGCCATGCAGCGTTTCAGCGGCAACGAGGCGGGCACCGGCGGCCTTGTCACCTTCAAGGATTCCAACTGGCTGATGTCGATCGTGCTGGCGCACCAGCCGCATTTCGCCAGCCAGCCCGCCGGTGTGCAGGTGTTCTGGGGCTATGCGCTCTTGACCGACCGGATCGGCGATTTCGTCGCCAAGGCGATGGAGGATTGCAGCGGCGAGGAAATCCTGCACGAGGTGGCGGGTCACCTGCGGCTCGACCCCGAGACGCTGGCCACCGCCAACTGCATCCCCTGCCGGATGCCCTACATCACCTCGATGTTCATGCCGCGCAGCCACAGCGACCGACCGCTGCCGGTGCCGCCCAACAGCCGCAACTTCGCCTTCGTCAGCCAGTTCGTCGAGATTGCCGACGATGTGGTGTTCACCGTCGAATACTCGGTGCGGGCGGCGCAGATGGCGGTGTATCAGCTTCTGGGCGTCACCCGCCCGGTGCCTGCCGTCACCCCGCACGACAAATCGGTGAAGGTGCAGATCGAGGCGCTGATCAAGGCCTTCAAGTAGGCGGGCCGGCCCGGACGGTCTGTCAGGTGGCCGAGGGCGGCCGGGCGACTTTCGCCACCAGCCGCCCCGGCAGCCACAGGCCGGGCCAGACCCCAAGCAGGATCACCCCCGCCGTCAGCACGAAGGCGGCGTTGGGCAGCCAGGTCACGTCGTAAAGCAGCCCCCCCGCCGCCGACCCCAGCCCCGCCCCCAGACTGGCCGCCGCGGTCTGCCGGCCCAGTTCCGCCCCCGATTTGTGCCCGGCATGGCTGGCAATCCAGTAGGTCAGGATCGGTGACAAAATCCCCGCACTGGCCGCCACCGCGCCGACCAGCCCCAGAAGCGCCGGGAAATCCGAGGCCAAGGGCACGGCAAACAGCCCCGCCCCCATCACCGCAAAGGAAGGTGCGATCAGCCAGCGGGTCAGCTCGGGCCTGACCAGCGGCGAGAACACCACCGCCTGCACCACGATCATCATGCCCGAGCAGAGCGTGAACATCGTGGCAATCTGCACCGGCGTCAGGCCCAGTTCCTGCTTGCCGCGCAGGGCCAGCC
>CAZCPY010000007.1:3226-34928 GCA_964499865.1 uncultured Rhodobacterales bacterium
GAACACCGCAACCCCGGCGGACACGACAAAGCCCATGGCGAGAAGCCAGCGCACCGGGCCGGGATCGCGCGTCACGCCCGCCGCACGGGCATCGGACGGGGCGGCCACGGCGGAACGCAGGGTGGCCGCAACGGCCAGCGCCGCGACCAGCGCCAGACCGCCCGTCGCCACCAGCGGCACCGTCAGCGGCCCGGCGCCGCCGCCCAGTCCGCGCGTCAGCGCCACGCCCAGCGTCGGGCCCAGCAGGAACCCGGAAATCCCGGCCAGCGACACGAAGGTCATCCGTCGGCCCAGTTCGGCCCGCGTCGCCGACAGGTCCGTGACCGCCGCCAGGGCAACCGGAGTAACCGCGCCGGCGAACAGCCCGCTCAACGCCCGTTCCACATAGACCGCCGCCAGCGAGCCCAGAAAGGCAAAGGCGATCATCGTGGCGCCAAAGCCCGCAAGCCCGATCAGCAGGACGGGTCGTCGCCCCCGGCGGTCCGACAATCGCCCCCAGAACGGGGCGGCGACAAACAGCGCGAACATGTAAAGCGCGGTCAACATGCCCGTTGCGCGCGACACCTGCGCCGCCGTGCCGGTCTCGCCCAGCAGGCCTTCGATCAGCGCGGGCAGTTGCGGCAGCAGGATGCCGAAACCGGCGGAAATGGTGAAGACCGCCAGCATCAGGGCCGCAAGCACCGACGCGGTGGGTGCAGCTTTCGCAGGCTCAAGCGGGGTGTCCGACATGCGGCGCGGCTCAGATCTGCGCATCGCCGGGGATGCAACCGGGTGCCAGCTCGACATCCGGCGCCTGCATCGACGCGGCCGCCTCAGGTCCGGTCAGGACGCCGAAGCCACCGTGCGCCGCCGGCTTCCCGGACCGGACGGCGACCACATCATGACTGGCCCCGGCAGTCGGCCGGTTCATCGTATGGTCCATGGCGATTTCCCCGTGTTGCGGCAGTTGCGCCAACAGGCACGCCGGTCATCCGCGGCGCCGCGGTCGCAGACCTCGCGGGCGGCAGGTCCGGTTTCAGTTGTCGCCCGCCTTGTCCTGCCCCATTCCCGGCATCCCGTCCTGCGCACCCGTCATCGGGCTTTGCATCATCGCCGCCATCGCCGCCATTTCAGCCTCGGTCACCTTCGCATCGCCGTCGGTATCGTGCATCTGGAACGCGCGGACCATCATCGGCCGCATGTGCGCCGCGTGCAGGACGGCGAATTCGTCCAGCGACAGCGAACCGTCTGCATCGGCGTCATAGGTCTGCACCTCGACCTGAATGCCGGCCGTCATTTCCTCGGGGCTGATGGTGCCATCGGCGTTGCCGTCAAAGCCGGCCATCGCGTCGCGCATCATGGTTTCCATCATGTCCATCATCCCCGCCGGAACGCCGATCAGTCCGGTCGGATCGCCGGGCTGATGGTCGTGCTGCGCCTGCTGGGCCAGTGCAGGCACGGCAAAGGTGGCCAGACCAAGCGCCGCAACGGTCGCAAGGGCAGTCCGCAGCGAACGTTTCATGACGTCTCTCCTCGTGAGATTTGCCGGTGGAATTGCGGCCCGTTGCCGGGCCGCCCCTGTCGCACCCTCAGGGCACTGCCGCCGCGTCCGGCACCCGCGCGTCGATCGCGTCGTAATCCGCCGCCGTCATCTCGGGCAGGGTCGCCAGGAAGGCGGTGATGTCCCAGATCTCGGCATCGGTCAGCGACGGCCCCCAGGCGGGCATGCCGGTAAATCGGATGCCGTTCTTGGTGACCCAGAACAGTTCCGCCTCCTCCATGTCGTCGGCGTCGGGGCCGAAGGTCGGGGCCTGCGGGTTGAAGCCCACCGCCATCGGCTCGGGGGTGCGTCCGATCGGGGTATGGCACATCACGCATTGCTGCCGATAGAGGCGAAAGCCGTTGTCCCGGTCCGGCACGTAATCCGGCGGGGGCTGCGCCACGTCGCGCGCATGGGTCGCGACCGAGGCTTCGCGGACCGTGATCAGCGCCCAGCTCAGCAGCGGCGAATCCACCACCGTTGCCGCGACGTTGAACACGCCGGAATACATCAGCACCGCGCCACCGATCAGGCCCGCCACCACCAGCGCCCCGACGATGAGCAGAAGGTGCCGGGTCAGATGGACGCAGGTTTCAAACCACGACGACATTCCAGCCTCCATAGGAATTGCGGATCGACCCGCGCGGGATTGACAGAGCGACGATCACGAGGCCGGTTGCGGCCCCCGCCCATGTCGCCAAGGGCGAACCTGCCCCGTCCAGCACGAACGGAGCCACCGCCAGCCACAGCCCGAGCGGCACGATCAGGAACCGCACCGCGCGCGCCACTTCGGCAAACGCGATGATGGCGAAAGTCACGATCAAGAGCCCGGTCAGATGGTCACTGTTGGTCATCGCCCCGGTGTTGCCGTAGGTCAGCCGGGTGAAGGTCAGCCAGATGCCGATAGCGCAAAGCGCCAGCAGCGTCGGCGGGAAGTTCACGCCGCGCCCGGCCTGGGCGAACATCTGCGCCTTGCTGGCCAGCACGCCCTTGGCGTGATCGTCGCTGCCCCCCTCCATCGCGCCGCCGGTCCAGAAGGTGCGCCAGAACGGCTTGCCGTTGCGCCGCGACCAGGTCAGGAACTGTCCCATCGCCACGAATTCGTCCAGCGAATAGGGGATCATCAGCGCCATCGCCAGCGCCGCGATCAGGCACAGGCTGCACCAGGTTCCGATGTCGATCGGCTGGATGATGACGAAATAGATGCTGACAATCCCCAACGGCACGATCAGCAACGCCAGCGCCAACACCATCCAGGGCATGGTGCGCCAGCGGTCGCGCCCGCCCATCAGGGTCATCGCGATTTCCAGCGCATAGACCACCGCCCCAAGACCCGCATCGGCCACCGGCCAGGCCTTGGACATGGGCGAGGTTATGATGGTTTCGGTGCCGTTCAGGCCGCTGGCCGGATCGGTCCCGGCAAAGAACGGCTCCCACACGCCGTCGACATGACCCATCTGGTAGGCGGCCATGTAGCGCGAGATCAGGAATCCGAACAGCGCCAGCGTGGCGATCGGCACCCGTTGCAGCCAGCTTGCCGGGTTGTAGCCCCATTCGGGGGGAATGTCGGGCTTGCCCATCATGCCCTCCATGCTCATCCCCGGCATCATCGGGATCAGCACCGCCATCGCGATCACCAGCATGCCGACCATTGTGGCATTGGCATAGGCCTCGGGCAGCGGCGTCCAGAACACCAGCGGCGCGAGCAGAAGCCAGCCGCCGACAAAGGCGTTGGCCCATTGCGCCCAGGGGTAGCGCCGTTGCGCATTGGCCGAAAGAAAACCGAAGATGACGATCAGCACGCCGCTGATCACGTCGTTCAGCGTCATCAGCATGGCGCGGTGGGCAAAGGGCGTAAGCCCCCGGTCCGCCATCACCGCAAGCTGGTTGGCATCGGGCGCGAAATTGCTCATATAGCCAAGGGTGAACGGGGCCGTGATCATCCAGAAGCCCAGCATCATCGCCACGTAATGCGGCCAGAGCATCGCGCGATGCGCGTCGCCCATCATGTCGCCCATGCCGTCCGCCGCCATCGCGCCGGACATGGAATGCCCCGCCATCGAATGCCCCGCCATCGCATGGCCAGACATCGAATGGCCAGACATCCCGGCCATCGCAGGCTTGGCCTTCGCGGGCTTGGCCTCTGTCTGCGCGGCCGCCGTCTGCGCGGCCACCGGCACCAGCGTCATGCCGCATTTCGGGCAACTGCCGGGGGTGGCGCTTTGAACCTCGGGGTGCATCGGGCAGGTGTAGGTCGTGGCCCCTGCGGCGGCCTTGGCGCCGTGGCCGGAATGATCCGTGCTCATCGGGCCTTTTCCCCCGCTGCGGCCACCGGCACCAGCGTCATGCCGCATTTCGGGCAGTTGCCGGGGGTGGGGCTATGGACTTCGGGGTGCATCGGGCAGGTGTAACCCGCCCCTGTCGCCGCGCTGCCACCGGCCTTGTGGCCGGAATGATCCATCGTCATTTCGCATTCTCCTGAGCCCGGGCCTTTGCATTGGCCACCATCCATTCCGCCGGTTCCAGCCCGTTTTCACGGTAGAACCCCAGATCATCCGCCTTGAGCGCCGCCACCATATGCGGGATCGCCTTGCGCAGGGTGTGTTTCGGCACCCAGCCCAGCAGCTTCTTGGCGCGGCTCACGTCCAGCGCGTAGTGGTCGTTGGCGCGGTCGATCATCCACGGCTTGATGAAGGGGTGCTGCCCGAGGATCTTGTCCTCGACCCAGGCGCCGATCTTGGCGATGGGGCCGGGCACGTTGATGGATTCATAGGATTCGTCATGGATCTGGCGCATGAACGTGTGCTGCAGCTCGTCATAGCTCAACGCCTCGGGCTCGCCGATCAGCAGCACCGTTTCGGCCGGCAGCCTGGCCCGACGTTCCACGGTGCGGACAAGCGAATTCACCACGTCGTCCATGTGCACATAGGACGTGCCGTGCGAGGTGGAGCCGGCATAGAGGTGGGATTCCAGCTGGCGTTCGTAGATGCGCTGGATCTGATGCGCGAGCGGCGGCGAATGGCAGCCGTCGTCGTAGACCCCGGCAAAGCGCAGGATCACCGTCGGCACGTCGCCGCGTTCGGCGCGGATCATCGCCTCGGTGCGGACCTTGGATTCAGGATAGGCCCAGGTCGGACCGATCGGCCAGTCCTCGTTGAAGAAGATGCCGGGCTCGCCGGGCTTGTGCACCAGCATCGTGCTGGAAAACACGAACTGCTGCACCTCGAAGTCTGCTTTCAGGCCCTGCAACAGCCGCTTCGTGCCGTTCACCGTCACGCTGTCATAGCGCGGATCGGGCTTGCCCTCAAAGCTGTAGAACGCCGCGAGGTGAATGACCGACGCGACCCGCGCCCCGTGGTGCGCCAGCAGCACCCTCAGCCCGTCCGCCACGCTTTGATCCGAGGTGATGTCCACCGGAATCCGGGTGCAGCCTTCGGGCGGGTCGGCTTCGGCCTTCGTGTCGAAGCCGACGACATTGGTATAGATCTTGCGCAGTTCGCGCATCACGGCCGATCCGATCCGACCGTTCGAGCCGGTGACCAGGACGATATCGCCTTCGGGTTTCATGCAGCTTCTCCTTCGAGGCGGGCGCACTGGCGGCGACACTTGCGGCGGCCTCGCCCAGGTCGGTTGGGGTTTCGGTACGGCACAACGATACTCTCCTGCGACGCATCCCGCCATGCAAGAGCGCTCGCCGTGCGTGTCTTGTCGGCAAACAGACGCGCCCGGCCGCGGTTCATTACACTGGCCGCCCGTTGCTTCGTCTGGTGCCGTCCGCCCATCGCGGCCCGCCGCAGCAGCGGCTTCCCGGCTTTCCGGCGGACCCGTCCCGACACCATCGGCAATTTTTGCACCGGGACCGGGGTGCCGGGCGCGAACAGCCTGAAAGGCCGGGCGCGAACCTCGGCCAGCCCCCGGTGGCGGGTCCTCACATGGCCGAGCCGGACCGTGATGACGCGAACGGGGTGCCCGACCCGTGCGCGCACCGTGCCGTTGAGGCGGTGGATCGGCGTGTCGATCGGGTGCAGCGCGGTTCGGCTGCCTCGCAATCGTCGAGATCGCGCGAGGACCGGATCACCGGCGCGCCCCGGGGAACGCCGCACGCCGTCTTGCCGTGGCGCGGCCAGCCGGAGCGGGTGTTCGACTGATCCTCAGTGAAAGCTCGCCTGAAACGTCGTCGCGGTCAGCGAGACATGCGCGTCCAGCGGCGGATGCAGTTCGAACGCCTTCGGCTGGCGCGAGAAATTCCACAGCCGGAACAGACGCCATTCCGACCGACGCTCCTCGGCCACGGCCAGTTCGTTGCGGGTGATGTGGAAGGGCGTGCGCTCCCATCCGTTCGTCGTCTTGACCTCGATCAGCCGTGCCCGGCCGTCCGGTCCGAAACTCGCGATGTCGTAGCCCGCGCCGTCGCCATCCTCCTCCGACACCCAGCGCACCTTGCGCGCCAGATTATCCCGTCCTGCCGAGCGCAGAGACGCCCGTTGATGCGCCAGCACACGTTCCTCGCCCGCGCGGCCAAGGGCCCGGTTGCGCTCGTCCCGGCCCGCGACGTCGAACTTGGCCGCGATGTGCGGCATCTGGTCAAGCTCCTGCGGGGGCGGCTGGTTCGACAGCGTCGGCGGTGGCCCGATCCAGATCTGCGCCGCCTTGCGCAAGCCACACCGAGTTCACCAGCAAGGCGATCCTGAAGTGGGCCAAGGAGAACGGTTTCGAATGGCACTCCTTCGACCCCGGCAAACCGCAGCAGAACGGCTCCATCGAGCCGTTCAACGGCAGTCTGCGGGACGAATGCCTCAACGAAGAGATCTTCGACAGCCTGGTTGATGCCCGCCGCAAGCTGGCCCTGTGGCGATACGACTGCAACCCCGACAGGCCGCATTCTTCACGGGGCAACAAGTCCCCAGCAGAAGCGCGCCGGGCACTTGCGCAATCCGAGGGCTCCGCGCCCGGCGCGCTTGCCCAACCCGAAACCGAACACCATCAGCACCGAGGACCTTCGTTGTGAACGAGGGACGACCGCGGAGCAAGTCAGCCTGATCGGGGCCCCTGGTCGGATTCAGTATCTGAAAGTGGCGGACAGTGAGGGATTCGAACCCTCGAGACGGTTCCCCGCCTACACACTTTCCAGGCGTGCGCCTTCGACCGCTCGGCCAACTGTCCGTTGCGCGTCCTCTAGCCTGCCGGGGGCGACCTTCGCAAGGGTCAGACCAGGGGCATCCGGCGCATGCGGCCGGGGGCGGCGGGGTCGCGGTACTTGTCGGGCAGGCCGCGGTCGGCCAGCAGGCGGGCGGCGAAGGCAAGGCGGTCGGGGTCGAGCGTCACGCCGAGTCCCGGGCCGTCCGGCAGGGCGATGTGATTGGCCCGGGGCGACAACGGCCCCTCGGCGATCACGTCGAAGGGTTGCCAGCGCAGCAGGCTCTGGTTCGGCTCGCGGATATGGGGATGGGCGGCGCAGAGGTGCAGGTAGGCGGCGGTCTCAAGCCCGGACCCGCCGGAGTAGCACCAGAAGTCCAGCCCCGCCCCGGCGCAGGCCGAGACGAAGCGCAGCGCCGCCGCAAAGCCGCCAAGGCCCGCCACATCCGCCACGATGGCATCGGGCGCGCCGAGCGCCACGGCCTTGGCAAGGTCGGTGTCGTGGCCCGAAAAGGGGATCGTCGTGCGCGCGCGCAGGCGGGCCATCGCCGTCCAGTCGGGGCAGGGGTCTTCCCAGTTGCGCACGCCCGCGGCCTCGAAGGCAGGGGCCAGCGCCAGCGCGGAGGGCAGGCTGAAGGCCTGGTTGCTGTCGATGCGGATCATCGCATCCGGGCCAAGCGCGTCGCGCAGCGCCTCGATGAGGCGGATGTTGGCGCGCAGGTCGGGGTCGCTGACCTTGCCCTCGAAACAGGTCGTGCCATGGGTCTCGCGCAGGGACAGGCAGTAGTCGACGACCTGCGCCACCGTCGCCTCGCCACCCTTGCCGTCCTGGGGAAGGCGAAAGGCGAAGTAGTCGGTGAACGGGATCAGCCGCCGCTGCACCCCGCCCAGAAGGTTCGCGACCGGCTGGCCCCAGAGCCGCCCGCGCAGGTCCCAGAGCGCGATCTCGATGGCACCCCAGGCGCCGCGGACGCCAAGGTCGGTGACCGACTCGGCGGGCGGCATCGAGGGCAGGACGCGCCGTTCCAGCCCCGCGATGTCCAGCGGGTCGTGGCCCACCAGCCGTTCCGCCATCGCCCGGACGATCGGGGCGGCGGCGTGGCTGGGCGCCTCGGCGATGCCCGCAGGCCCGCTGTCGGTGACGACCTCGACCACCGTCTTGGTGAAGCCGTCGAGTGCGCCGTAGGACCAGAGGTAGGGCGCCTCGAGCGGGATCAGCACGGGCGTGGCACGGATGGCGGTGATCTTCATGGGGGCCTCGCCGATGGTTGCGCCTACAGGTAGCGCCGCGGGCAGGGGCCCCCGTGTGCCTTTGCGTCATGCGATGTCGCGAACGGTGCGCGGTGCCGGGCGGGAGGCGGGTAGGCAGGGGCGGACGGGGAGGCAGGTCGATGCGGATCACGCTGGAGGAAGCCGAGGCGCTGGCGCTGGTGGCGCTGGAACGCGCGGGGGCCCGGGCCGCGCAGGCCGCGCCTGTCGCGCGGTCGGTGCGCGCGGCCGAGGCCGAGGGCACGCGGGGCATCGGGCTGGGCTATCTGCCCTGGTATGCGGGGCATCTGCGGGCAGGAAAGATCCTGGGCGACGCGGTGCCGCAGCTGGCGCATCCGCGCCCGGGCGTGGTGACGGTGCAGGCGGGCGGCGGCTTCGCGCATCCGGCCTACGAAGCCGGGGAGGCCTCGCTGGTGCAGGCCGCGCGCGCGCAGGGGATCGCGGTCCTGGGCGTGGCGGGGGCCTATGCCTGCGGCGTGCTGGGCTATTTCACCGACCGGCTGGCGCGGGCGGGGCTGGTGGCGATGGCCTTCACGAATGCCTCTTCCACCATGGCGCCCTGGGGCGGGCGGGTGCCGTTCTTCGGCACCAACCCGTTTGCGTTCGCCGCCCCGCGGGCCGGCGCAGACCCGCTGGTGGTCGACAGCTCGTCCTCGGCCACGGCCTATGTCTCGCTGGCCCGGGCGGCGGCCGAGGGGCGGCCCTTGCCGCCGGGCTGGGCGCTGGACCCCGAGGGGCGGCCGACGACCGACGCGGTGCTTGGCATGCAGGGGTCGATCGCGCCCGCGGGCGGCCACAAGGGGGGCGCGCTGGCGCTGATGGTCGAGGTGCTGGCGGCGGGGCTGACGGGGGCGAACTGGTCATTCCAGGCCTCGTCGCTGTGCGACGATCTGGGCGGGCCGCCGGGGCTGGGGCAGAGTTTCATCGCCATCGACCCCGCGGCGCTGGCGCCGGGGTTCGCGGACCGGCTGGAGGCGATGCTGGGGGCGATGCTGGCGCAGGAGGGCGTGCGCCTGCCGGGCGACCGGCGCCACGCCAACCGGACGCAGGCCGAGGCCGCGGGCGTGGCGCTGTCGGACGCGGAGATCGCGACCCTGACCGCGCTGGCGGGGCGTCCGCCGCGCGGGGATTGAACCATCAGCGACCCCGCCCCGGCCCTGCGCCGGGGCCTCCCCCTTCACCCGGCACAGGGGCCGGGCGAGGTCCCGGGTCAGGCCCGGGGCGGGTTTTCCGGCGCAGGGTCCCGCATCCTGGCGCGGCGCCGCGGGGGTGGAAAAGGCGGGACCGTGCCGCTAGGGTCTGACGGCATCGAAAAGGGCGCGCCCCCATGATCCCCATCCTTCTGCTCAACGGCCCCAACCTCAACCTGCTGGGCACGCGGCAGCCCGAGGTCTACGGTCGCGCCACGCTGGCCGATGTGGAGGCCGGGGCGAGGGCGCTGGGGCAGGGCCTGGGCCTGGAGGTCCAGGCGTTCCAGTCCAACCACGAGGGCGCCTTGGTCGATGCCATCCAGGCCGCGCGCGCCACCGCGAAGGGGATCGTCATCAACCCCGGCGCCTATTCGCATACGTCGATCGCCATCCTCGATGCGCTGAACGCCTTCGACGGCCCGGTGATCGAGGTGCACATCAGCAACATCCACCGCCGCGAGGCCTTCCGCCACCATTCCCACGTCTCGGCCCGGGCCGAGGCGGTGATCGCGGGGCTGGGGACCGAGGGCTACCTCGCCGCGCTGCGCAGGCTGGCGCAACTGCTGGGAGGCTAAGCCATGGACCTGCCGCGGAACCACTTCAAGGCGGCGCTGCGCGCGGGGCGCAACCAGATCGGCATCTGGTGTTCGCTGCCCGGATCGGGCCATGCCGAGGCGCTGGCGGGCTGCGGCTTCGACTGGATGCTGATCGACACGGAACACGCGATCATCGACCACACGACCGTGCTGGCCATGCTGCAGGCGGCCGCCCCCTATCCGACGCAGGTGGTGGTGCGCCCGGGCTGGAACGACGCGGTGGAGATCAAGCGCCTGCTCGACCTCGGCGCGCAGACGATCCTGGTGCCCTACGTCCAGTCGGCGGACGAGGCCGCCCGCGCGGTGGCGGCGGTGCGCTATCCGCCGCGGGGGATGCGCGGCGTGGCCGGGCTGACGCGCGCCAGCCGGTTCGGCCAGGTGGACCGCTACACCGCCCGCGCCGATGCCGAGATCTGCCTGCTGGTGCAGGCCGAGACCGCCGAGGCGCTGGACCGGCTGGACGAGATCGCAGGCGTCGACGGCGTGGACGGCGTGTTCATCGGCCCGGCCGACCTTGCGGCCTCGATGGGCCATCCGGGCCAGCCCGCGCACCCCGAGGTGCGCGCGGCGACGGTGGCGGCCATCGCCCGGCTGAAGGCGCGCGGCATGCCGGCGGGGATCCTGACCTTTGACCCGGGGTTCCTGGCCGAGGCGGTGGCGGCCGGCACGACCTTCACCGCGGTGGATGCCGATGTCGGGATCCTCTACCGGCAGGCCCGGGCGCTGGCGGCGCGCTGGAAGGGCTGACGCGATCCGCGGTTGCCGGATGCCGTTTCCGTGGTAACCTTTCGCCTCACGCGGGCTCCCGGCCGATTTGACGCAATTGATTTGCCCGCAGGTTTGGAGACAAGCGCATGGCACCCAAGGGCAAGAAGAAGGGCGACGAAGAGGACGACGAGGAAAGCGAGCTGATGCCGCTCGACCTCGTGTTCCGCAAGCTCAAGTCGGGCACGATGAATTTCGGCATGTATCTGACTGGCGACCGGGACAACCCGGTGCTGATCGCCGCGCACAAGCGCAAGCCGCCCAAGCGGCTGGGCCTGACCGCCAAGCAGGAGGCGGGCACGACCAAGGGCACCTTCGGCACGCTGACGCTGGAGTCGGGCGAACTGCTGTTCCAGTGCGAGACCGACAAAGTGCCGAAGTCGATGCAGAAGAAGCTCAAGGAGCTTCTGAAAAAGACCGGCTTCATGAAGTTCCGCCCCAAGATCCTGCTGCCCGGCGGCAATGAACTGGGCGAACACGACGACGACGACGACGACGAGGACGAGGACCTGCGCGAGGTCGTGGCCCCCGGCGGGGCGGCGACCAAGACGCGCAAGGGCACATCCAAGTCCGACAGCGCCGAGGACGACGAAGACCCGCAGGAGGCCAAGCTCAAGGAAGCCGTGACCAAGCAGGCCGAAAAGATCATGCCCGACCTTCAGGCATTGGCTGACGGCGAGGACGGCAAGGCGGCCGACAAGGCCGAGAAGCTGATCGAGATGATCCAGAAGGCGGTTGACGAGGGCAACTGGAAGAAGGCCCTTGGCGCGCTGGCAGCGGCCAAGAAGCTGGTCAATGCGGGCGGCGAAGAGGCCGAAGACGACGCCGAAGACGACGCCGAAGACGAGGAGGCCGACGAGGGTGGGGGCGACGAGATCGACCCGGAGAAGGCCGAGCGGATGAAGGCGGCGATTGCCAAGAAGCTCCGGGCCGGCCTGAACTGAGCCCGGTGCAACAGCCGGACGCCGCCCTTCGGGGCGGCGTTTTCGTCTTCATGTGAAACATGAAGTTTTTTGATCAAGACATTGAAAAGACGTCAAAGAGAAGCCGGCGGGGCCGCTTTCCACCGCCTATTGCGAGCGGTTTGCAGTTTTCCTTTCCGCAACGGAAGGAATCATGCTAGCGTTGAGTCGCAGAGGCGGGTTTTCCGCCGAATTCTTTTCATCGCAGCGGCGCGACAGCCGCCTGGTTTCAGGGAGCCCGTGATTATGGCCATCAACAGGGACAAGGGCGGCAAGAAGGGCAAGGGCGGCGACGAGGAAGAGGACGATCTCTTCATGCCGCTGGACGAGGTGTTCCGCAAACTCAAGTCGGGTCCGATGAATTTCGGCATGTTCCTGACGGGCGACAAGGACAAGCCCATCCTGATCGCGGCGGACAAGAAGAAGAACTCCGAGATGCTGGCCCGCAAGGCCAAGAAGGAGGCCGGCACCAACAAGGGCGCCTTCGGCAGGATGGTTCTGGAAGCGGGCGAATTGCGCCTTGAGACCGAGAACGAGAAGGTGCCGAAGAGCATGACCAAGAAGCTTCGGACCATGCTGAAGAACGAGGGCTTCACCAAGTTCAAGCCGCGCATCCTGCTGCCCGGCGGTGTGGAACTGGGCGAACACGACGACGACGACGAGGACGACGGTGCCGCCGAAGCCATCGTGGCCGATGCCGGCGGCGGCAAAGCGGCCGGTGCCGGCGGCGCCGACGGCGGCGCGGAGGCCAGGGAAGAAAAGGCGGAAGAGGCCAAGGACATCCTGCTGGCGCGCGTCGGCAAGGTCGAGGACACGTTCTACGCCAACAACGACGGCATGAACTCCGACACCTCGCGCGATTTCATGGAGAAGATGGACGCGGCCAAGAAGGCCTCGGTGTCCGGCGACCTGGCGGCGGCGGAAAAGCAGGTCGTGGCGATCGAGACCGAGGTCGAGAAGCTGGTCGGCGGCAAGGGAAAGGGCGGCGGCGAAGGCGGCGGGGCTTCGGGCGGCGCTGCCTTGGAGGGCATGGCCGCCGGCGCGGCCAAGGGCGTCATCAAGGGCGCGGGCAGCATCGTCGGCACCCTGACCGGCGGGCTGAAGGGCGGGGCCGACAAGGCCAAGGAGGCCGAGAAGCTTCGCAAGGAAATCGGCGACCTGCTCAAGCAGATCGACGCCAACGCCAGGGTCTTCGGCGTCGTCGGCGGCGCGATGAAGCTGGCGCTGAACACGGCAATCGCCCTCTGCGCGACGTTCCAGTTCGATGCGGCGGCCAAGATCGTGGCCGACATCAGGATCAAGATCGAGGTGGCGCTGAAGGGCAACAAGCCCGGCACCAACCCGCCCGGCACGCCCGGCACCCCCCCCAAGACCCCCGGCACCCCCGGCACGCCGGGCGGCCCGAAGGGCGGCCCGGACGACAAGATCAGGGTCGAGGTGCTGGCCAAGTGGGAGGAATACCAGTCCGTCCTCGAGGTGCTGGTCGAGACCGGCCCGGACGAGATCCGTCCGCAGGGGTCCAAGCTTCTGAAGATGATGCTCGACGTCATCAAGGCGCAGGACTGGAAGAAGGCCCAGGGCGTCCTGAAGGTCATCATCAAGTACTGCGACAACGCGCTGGAGGACGTCGGCGACGTGGACGCCGACCGCGGCGGCGACGACGAGAACAACAACAATAACAACAGCAACAGCAACGCGAACGGCAGCGGTTCGGGGTCAGGGACGGGCTCGGGCTCGGGCTCGGGCACGGGCACGGGCACGGGCAAGGGAACCGGGACCGGGACGGGGACCGGAACCGGGACGGCCAACGCAGGCGGCGGGACGGGCACCGGAACGGGGGGCGCGTCCAATTCGGGCGGCAACACGCAAGGGGTGAACGTCACCGTCAACACCGGCGGCAACACGGCGACCGGGGGCACCGGCGGCGGCGGCAGCGCGAGCGCCAATGCCAATGCCAATGCCAATGCAAAGGGTGGCGGCGGCACGAACAACAACAACAACAACGCCCCCGGCGGCGGCAAGGACGAAGAGGAAAAGTTCCGCCAGCAGGCGATCCAGATCTCGGTGACCGCCCAGGCTTCGGCGACCGCGGCGGGCAAGGCCTCGGCCGATGCCAAGGCTGCGTCCGATGCCGCCGCCAAGGCGCAGGCCGAGGCGGAGGCCACCGCGAACGAATGCGAGGGCAAGGTCGGAAAGCAACGCGGCGCCGAGTGCCGCAAGGAATGCAATGCGGTGAAGGCCGCTGCCAAGGCCGCGGCCGAGGCCAGCGCCGCGGCATCCGCCTCGGCGCAGACCTGCGCCCAGGCCTCGGCCTCGGCCACCGCTTCGGCCAACGTCACCACCAACCAGCAGGGCGTGGTGGCGACCAAGGCCTCGGCCGATGCCGCGGCGCAGGCCGCAGGCGCGACCACGCCGCATGCCGAGGCCGCCGCCAAGGCCAGGGCCGACGCCGAGGCCGCGCTCACGCGCTGCAAGGACGCCAGCACCAAGGCCGTGGATGCCGCGACCAAGGAAAGGGACGAGGCGGTCAAGAAAAGCGAGGCCATCTGCCTGAAGATGCAGGCCCGTGCGGCTTCGGCGGCGACGACACCGGTGGGTGCGGTCGACGAACTGAAGGCGATGCTGGCGCAGCAGCAGGAAATCGTGCAGGCGGCCACGCCGAACCGCGGGTCGATCGGCGAAGAACAGCGCAGCACGCTCGAGGCGCACGAGGATACGGCGCAGGCAAGTCTTCAGCGGGCGACCGAGGCCGTGGCCGAGGCCGCCAAGAAGAAGGCCGACGCCGCCAAGCAGAAGTCCGAAGAGACCAAGCGCAAGTGGAACGATGCGCTCAGCAACTGGGACATGGCCAAGATCTTCATCGCCGGTCCGCTGGGCGTGGCGAACGTGGTCGGCGAGCGGGTCGGGCTTTTCGGCCGCGAAAAGCTCGACGGTCTCAAGAAGTCCGTCGAGACCAAGGCCGCCGATGGCGACAAGCAACAGGGCGGCGCCTTGCAGGCGATCAGCGCCATGGAAGCCGGGGTGGCAGGGCTCGTGGCCTCGGTCGCCAAGGCGGCGATGGGGTTCTTCGATACCGAGAACGACGGCAAGGTCGATGCCGCCGCGCAGGATCTGACCTCGACGTCCGAGACGGTCGGCAAGTCCGCCGAGGAATTGAAGGCCGAGGCCACCAGGGCCGAGGCCGAGGCCAAGGCGATCGAGGCCGAGGCGGAGGCCAAGTCCGGCGAGATGCGGGCGTCGTCCTCGGCTGTCGTGCCGGCGGCCGAGGCCGAAGCCGCCAGGGCGGGCAGCGTGATCGGCCCCGAAGCCGTGGCGCTGTTCGAAAAGGCGATGCAGGGCCCGATCGACGCGCTCAAGATCCTCAACCCGATCCTCGGGATGGCGCTCGAATTCGGCGGGTCGCTGTTTGCCGACACCGCCAAGTCGATCACCGGCGACAAGGAAAAGGTCGAGAACAGCTACCGCACGATGGTCGAGACCCTGACCGGCCGCCGCAACGCCTATCAGGCGCAGCATCTGGCAAAGGCGGACGAGCACAAGACCGCCGCCGAAACCGAAGTGGCCGCGGCGACCCCCGTCGTCACCGACGCCAAGGCCAGGGCCGGGAAGGAGACCGAGGTCGAGACCGGCTTTGCCAAGCTGCTGGAAGAGTTCGGCGAACTCGCCAAGGTCGCCCAGCCCGTGGTCGACGAGGTCAAGGCAACGCGGTCGAGCCTTGGCACCGCAACGTCGGCCATCGAGGGCGTGCTGAAGACGATCCCGGCCCTGGTCGGCGGCCTGCCCGCCAAGGCGATCAAGCTGGCGCAGGACTTCATCCCGAACTTCGAGGAAGAGGAACTGGTGCCCGCGGTCAGGCAGGTCGGCGAGCAGAAGAGCGCGCTCGCGGCCAAGGTCAAGGAACTGGGCGAGAAGGAGGGGGCCGCCGAGGGCGCCTTCGACGGGGTCAAGAAGGCGTTCTCGGACATGGTCGAGAAGGTCAAGACGGGCGTCGAGAAGGTCCTCGAGGAATCCGCAATGATCGCCGCCAAGGCGGGCTCGCTCGACACGATGGAAGACGGGATGCTGGGCCAGTTCGACGCCCAGAAAACCCGGCTGACCGACATCAAGGCGCCTGCTGAACAGAATGGCGGCACCAAGATCAAGTCCGAGACCATGCCGACGGTCAAGGAAGCCGAGAAGAAGATCGAAGAGGACAAGAAAAAGACCGAGGAGGCGATCAAGAAGACGCAGGCCGAGCTCAAGAACGAGATCGCCGCGATGAAGAAGGTCGTCGATCAAATCTCGACCGATTGGGAAGCGACGTCCAAGCTGTTCACCACGGCGCAGACCGACGGCAAGAAGGTCGTCGACGACGTCAAGGCCAAGTACGGCACGGACGGTCTCGCCTTCCTCAAGCCCGAGACCGAAAAACTCGACCAGCTGCACGAGAAGTTCGTGACCCTAGGCAACACGGTCGAGACCGCAAAGGACGACGCCGGCGCCGCGTTCACGGACTTGATGACCAAGATCGACGAGCCGGACTCGATGGGGGCGGTCAAGAAAGCCAAGGACATCTACTCCAAGGCCCAGGTAAGGCTGGAAGACGCGGCCAAGGAGCTGAAACCGCTCGGGACCGAACTGCAGCAGGGAATGACGGCGCTCAAGGCCAAGGCCGGGCAGGTTACAGGCGATTTCACCAAGCGCGAGCAGGCGGCGACGTCGGCGGCCAAGGCGGCCGAAGCCGAGGTGGCCAAGCTCGAAGCCGATGCCAAGGCGGCCGCCGAGAAACGCGACCAGGGCGCTGTCCTCGCGATCCTGAAGCAGCGCGACGCCTACATGTCGGCGGCGCAGAAGCGCGTGGACGGCTTTGACAACAGCGGCGGCACCGAGGATGATCGCGTCCGTCAGATCGTGGCGCTGTCACGCGACAAGGTCGAGAAGACGTTCAAGACCATCGAGGGCTACGAAGGCCAGACCGCGACGGGCTGATCCGGCGGCTTTGCGCAAGGGTTCGTCGGCCCCGCGCTGCGGGGCTGGCTCTGTTGGTCCTGCGGACGTGTCACACCTTCCAGAAGCAGAAGGCGATCCAGGCGATGGCGATGGCCAGGCCGCCCCAGATCACCACGCCGAAGAAGGCGATCCAGGCCATGAAGATGTAGGCCGACCCCAGCAGTCCGATGAACAGCCGGTCGCCGCGCGTCGTGGTCAGCCCCAGCACACCGTCGCGCGGGGCGCCACCGGGCCTGCGCCATTCCAGGACGCCCATGCCGGCGATGGCCAGCACGAGGAAGCCGAAGAAGGCCACCGTCGCGGGCGTCCAGGCCATCCAGAAGCCGTCGAACAGGGGCCGCGTCCAGAACGGCGCCTCGGGCGCCTCGGTCTTCAGCTGGCCCCAGCCCTGCTGCGCCGCGGCCTTCGCAGCCGACATCAGGAATGCCGCGCAAGCCGTTGGAAGAACGCGGTTCATCACACCCTCCCCAGGGCGAAGCCCTTGGCGATGTAGTTGCGCACGAACCAGATGACGATGGCCCCCGGCACGATGGTCAGGACGCCCGCCGCCGCCAGAAGCCCGAGCTCGTAGCCCGAGGTCGAGGCGGTGCGCGTCATGATGGCGACGATGGGCTTGGCCTCGACCGCGGTCAGGGTCTTGGCCAGCAGCATCTCTACCCAGGAGAACATGAAACAGAAAAAGGCCGCCACGCCGACGCCCGCCTTGATGTTGGGGATGAACACGGTGACGAAGAAGCGGGGAAAGCTGTAGCCGTCGACATAGGCCGTCTCGTCCAGTTCCTTGGGCACGCCGGACATGAAGCCCTCGAGGATCCAGACCGCAAGCGGGATCGAGAAGATCAGGTGGGCCAGCGCCACCGCGAGATGCGTGTCGAACAGCCCGACCGCCGAGTAGAGCTGGAAGAACGGCAGGGCGAAGACCGCGGGCGGCGCCATGCGGTTGGTCAGCAGCCAGAAGAACAGGTGCTTGTCGCCAAGGAACCGGTAGCGGCTGAAGGCATAGGCCGCGGGCAAGGCTGCGGCGATGGAAATCACCGTGTTCATAGACACATAGAGGATGGAGTTGATGTAACCCCAGTACCAGGTCGGGTCGGTCAGGATGGTGACGTAGCTGGCCACCGTCCAGTCGCGCGGGAAGAAGGAAAAGCCGCCGAGGATTTCGTTCGTGGTCTTGAACGACATCGACACCAGCCACCAGATCGGCAGCATCAGGAAGACGATGTAGAGGATGGGGATCAGGGACCTCTTGCGCATCACTGTTCCTCGTTCCGGGTCATCAGGGTGTAGAACAGCCAGGACACCAGCAGCGTGATCAGGAAGTAGATCAGGCTCATCGCCGCCGCGGGGCCGAGGTCGAACTGGCCGAGCGCCATCTTCACCAGGTCGATCGACAGCATGGTGGTCGAGTTGCCGGGCCCGCCGCCGGTCAGCACCGAAATCTCGGTGTAGATCATGAAGCTGTCCATGAAGCGCAAGAGGACCGCGATGGTCAGCACGCGCTTGAGTTTCGGCAGCTGGATGTGGCGGAACACGGCCCAGGGGCTGGCGCCGTCGATCTTGGCGGCCTGGTAGTAGGCGTCCGGGATCGACACGAGGCCCGCATAGGTCAGGAGCACCACGAGCGAGGTCCAGTGCCAGACGTCCATCATCACGATGGTCACCCAGGCCGCCACGGGATCGCGCGTGTAGTTGTAGTCGATGCCCACGACGTTGTTCAGGAAATAGCCCATCAGGCCGATGTCGGGCAGGGCGAAGATGTTCCACATCGCGCCCACCACGTTCCACGGGATCAGGAGCGGCAGGGACATCAGCACCAGGCAGACCGGCACCCAGACCCCCTTGCGCGGCATCGACAGCGCGATGACCACCCCCAGGGGGATCTGGATGGCGAGGATGATGGCGGTGAACATCACCTGGCGGCCCAGGGCTTCGAGGAACCGTTCCGAGGTCAGCACCTGTTCGAACCAGCGCAGGCCGGCCCAGAAGAAGGTGTTGTCGCCGAAGGTCTCCTGCACCGAGTAGTTGACGACCGTCATCAGCGGCACCAGCGCGTTGAACGCGACCAGCAGCACGACCGGCGTGACCAGGAACCAGGCGCGGTTGTTCAGCGTCTTCATGTAGCCTCCACCAGCCAGCCGTCGGCGTAAAGCCCGGTGCGGGCGCGGTCGAAGACCAGATGCGTCTGCCCTTCCGGCACCGGCGCGCCGGGGTCGAGCACGGCATTGACCCGGGTGTCGCCGACGCGGGTTTCCACCACCCGCGTGCGGCCCGCGTCGGTCACCCGCACCACGGTCGCGGGCACGCCCGCGGTGCCGAAGCTGACGAACTCCGGCCGGATGCCGATCTCCGTGCGCTTGCCCGCGGTGGGGGCGGGGGCCTCCAGCACCTTTTCGCCCGCCAGCAGCGCCGCCCCGCCCTGCACCTCGCAGGGGATCACGTTCATCCCCGGCGAGCCGATGAAATGGCCCACGAAGGTATGCGCCGGACGCTCGAACAGCTCCACCGGCGTGCCGACCTGCACGACGACGCCGTCCTGCATGACGACAACCTGATCGGCGAAGGTCAGCGCCTCGGTCTGGTCGTGGGTGACGTAGATCATCGTCGCGCGCACCCGGTGGTGCAGTTCCTTGAGCTTCGAGCGCAGCTTCCACTTCAGGTGCGGGTCGATCACCGTCAGCGGTTCGTCGAACATCACGACGTTGACGTCCTCGCGCACCAGGCCCCGGCCCATGCTGATCTTCTGCTTGGCATCTGGCGTCAGGCCCGCGGCGCGGCGGGACAGTTGCCCCGACAGTTCAAGCATCTCGGCGATGGCCTTGACGCGGCGGTCGACGGTCGCCTCGTCCATCCGGCGGTTGCGCAGGGGGAAGGCCAGGTTGTCGTAGACGGTCATCGTGTCGTAGATCACCGGGAACTGGAACACCTGGGCGATGTTGCGTTCGGTCGGGGCGGCGCGCGTGACGTCGCGGCCGTCGAACAGGACCTGGCCTTCGGACGGCTTCAGAAGCCCCGAAATGATGTTCAGCAGCGTCGACTTCCCGCAGCCAGAGGGCCCCAGCAGCGCATAGGCGCCGCCGTCGGCCCAGGTCAGGTCGATCTCCTTCAGCGCGTAGTCCGCGTCGGATTTGGGCTGCGGAACAAAGGAATGCCGCAGGTTCCTGAGCGCGATCTCGGCCATCAGGCGACCCTCCGTCCGGCGCCGTCGAAGTAGAAGCCCTGCGCCACGTCGGCGTGGAAGGCATGCGCCTCGCCGACCTGATAGGGATGCACCCCCGAGGCCTGGCTGACCCAGGCATGGGGCCCGAAGGTGAAATGCGCGGTGGAGTCCGACCCCGAAAGCTCGGTCACCGCGACCCTGCCGGTGATCCGCACCCCGGTCCCGGCGACGGGCGAGACGAAATGCGGCCTGATCCCGAAGGTATAGGCCCCGTCCGGCAGGCCCGCGGCCCAGTCGCCAGCCCCGTCCAGCCGCACGCGGCCACCCGCCACCGAGACGGGCGCGAGGTTGATCGGCGGGTCCGAAAAGACGCCCGCGCTGACCGCGTCGGCAGGCGAGCGGTAGACCTCCGCCGTGGGCCCGAACTGGGTGATGCGGCCTTCGTGCAGCGTGGCGGTATGGCCGCCCAGCATCAGCGCCTCGGACGGCTCGGACGTGGCATAGACCACGGTCGCGCCGCGGCCTGCGAACAGCGCGGGCAGCTGGTCGCGCAATTCCTCGCGCAGCTTGTAGTCGAGGTTGGCCAGCGGCTCGTCCAGCAGCACGAGCTTCGCATCCTTGACGATGGCCCGCGCGATGGCGGTGCGCTGCTGCTGGCCGCCCGAAAGCTCGGCCGGCTTGCGCCGCAGGTAGGGGCCAAGGCGCAGAAGGTCGGCGGCCTGTGCCACACGCGCCTCGATCTCGGCCGCGGCAACACCGGCGACCCGCAGCGGCGAGGCGATGTTTTCCCAGACCGTCATGGTGGGGTAGTTGACGAAGAACTGGTGGACGAAGCTGACCCCGCGCTTCTGCGGGCTGACGGCGGTGACGTCCTGGCCGTCCATGAAGACCCGGCCCGCGGTCGGCCGGTCGAGGCCCGCCATGATCTTCATCAGCGTGGTCTTGCCCGCCCCGGTGGCGCCGAGGAGGACGTTGAAGCCGCCCGCGGCAAGGGTCAGGTCGGTGGGGTGGATGTGCGGCGCACCGCCGGCCGTCTTGGCGACGGCCCGAAGCTCGATGGTCATGGCATCCCTGGCGGTCTGTCGGCGCGTCCCTCTGGCGGACATCGCGGCATGGGTCCGGGGGCGCCCCTCGCGGGGCGCCCCCGGGGATCGGGCCTCAGTTCTCGGCCCAGCGCTTGATCAGTTCCTCGTAGGCGATCGTCTCGCCCGGCGGCTTCTCGTTGTCGAGCTTGGCCTTGGGACCATCCGGGCGCCCGAGCCATTCGGCCGGATCGACCTCCGGCCCAAGGCGCGGGCCGCAGCCGCCGTAGACGTTGGCGGATTCGTCGGCCGCCTGCATGCGGGCCATGGTGTCGTCCATCTCCTGCGCCAGCGCGTCCATCGCCTCCTGCGGCGATGCGGCACCGGAGTTCACGTTGCCGATCTGCTGCCACCAGATCTGCGCCAGTTTCGGATAGTCCGGCACGTTGATGCCGGTGGGCGACCAGCGCACGCGGTCGGGCGAGCGGTAGAATTCCACCAGGCCGCCCAGCATCGGGGCACGCTCGGTGAAGCTTTCATGCCGCACGGTCGAGTCGCGGATGAAGGTCAGTCCGACGTGGCTTTTCTTCACGTCGACGGTCTTGGAGGTGACGAACTGCGCATAGAGCCAGGCGGCCTGGGCGCGGTCCGAAGGCGTGGACTTCAGGAACGTCCACGATCCCACGTCCTGGTAGCCGAGCTTCTGGCCCTCCTTCCAGTAGGGGCCGCGCGGCGACGGCGCCATCCGCCACAGCGGCATGCCGGCGTCGTCGACGGTGTTGTTGCCTTCCGACTTCGGCTTCACCATGTCGGCGGTGAAGGCGGTGTACCAGAAGATCTGCTGCGCCACGTTGCCCTGGCTCAGCGCCGGCAGCGACTGGTAGAAGTCGTAGCTGGCGGCCGCCGGCGGCGCATACTTGCGCAGCCATTCGTCCCACTTGGCGATCGCATAGACCGATGCCGGGCCGTTGGCCTCGCCCCCGCGCGAGGTCTTCGATCCGACCGGGTTGCAGGTCCCGGCCTCCATGCGGATGCCCCATTCGTCGATCGGGATGCCGTTGGGTTCCCCCACGGTGCCCGCGCCCGCCATCGACAGCCAGGCGTCGGTCATCCGCCAGCCCAGGTCGGGCGCGCGCTTGCCGTAGTCCATGTGGCCGTAGATGGTGACGCCGTCGATTTCCTTCACGTCGTTGGTGAAGAATTCGGCGATGTCCTCATAGGCCGACCAGTTGACCGGCACGCCCAGGTCATAGCCGTATTTGGCCTTGAAGGCGTCCTTCAGGTCCTGCCGGTCGAACCAGTCCTTGCGGAACCAGTAGAGGTTGGCGAACTGCTGGGTCGGCAACTGGTAGAGCTTGCCGTCCGGGCCGGTGGTGAACTGGCGGCCCATGAAGTCCTCGAGGTCGAGGCCCGGGTTCGTCGTCGCCGCCCAGTCGCCCGCCATCATGTCGGTCAGGTTGTAGGTCAGCTGCATCCGCGCATGCGTGCCGATCAGGTCGCTGTCGTTGATATAGCCGTCATACAGGTTCCGGTTCGTCTGCATCTGGGTCTGGACGGCCTGCACCACCTCGCCCTCGCCCAGGATCTGGTGGTTGACCTTGATCCCGGTGATTTCCTCGAAGGCCTTTGCCAGCACCGTCGATTCGTAGACATGCGTCGGAATGCCTTCCGACAGCACGTTGATTTCCATGCCCGCAAAGGGCTTGGCGGCGTCGATAAACCACTGCATCTCGGCCTTCTGTTCCTCGACGCTCAGCGTCGAGGGCTGGAATTCCTCGGCGATCCACTTTTCCGCAGCCGCCATGTCGGCCCAGGCGGCAGGGGAACCTGCCACCAAGGCGCCGAAGGCGACGGCGGACATCAGATGTTTGCGCATCCCGTCCTCCCGTTGGTGATTGACCGGATTGCCTCCACAATCCGGTTCGCATGACTGTCCGCAGGGAAGCGCGCCATGTCAAGCGCGAAAAGCGAACAGAACGGACAGAAAGGAACATTCGCGAATGTGAACGCGCGCAAACGGCGCACGCATCGTTTTTCCCTTTATTCCGCCGGCCTGTCATCCGCCTGCTGATTGACGTACCTCAGCCGCCGTCCGATAGTTGGACTGGCCAGGGAGGTCCGGACGCACGTCATGCGCCCCACCGTCATCGACATCGCGCGCGAGGCCGGCGTCAGCCTGGCGACCGTGGACCGCGTGCTGAACGCGCGGCCCGGCGTGCGGGCGCAGACCATTGCGGCGGTCAACGATGCCATCGCGCGGATCGGCTATGTGCGCGACGTGGCCGCCGCCAACCTGGCGCGCGGGCGGCTCTACCGCTTCGTCTTCGCGTTGCCGGACGTGCCCTCGCAGTTCCTGCACGCGCTGGGTGTGGCGATCGGCGAGGCGGCCCAGGGCCTCGCGGTGGAGCGCAGCGAGGTCACCATCCTGACCTATCCGCCGCGCGACCCGCATGTGCTGGTGGACCTGTTCCGCGACCTCGCGCCCGACGGCGCGGCGATCATGGCCTCGGAAACGCCCGAGGTGCGCGACCTGATCCTGCGCCTGCGCGAGAAGGGGGCCGCGGTCGTGTCGCTGGTGACCGACCAGAGCCAGGCCCCGCGCGACCATTTCGTGGGCATCGACAACGTCGCCGCGGGGCGCACCGCGGGCGTGCTGATGGGCCGCTTCGCGGGCCCGCTGCCCGGGCGGGTGGCGGTCGTCGTCTCCTCGATGCAGGCGCGCGACATGGTGGAACGGCGCCTGGGCTTTGACGCGGTGCTGGCCGAACGCTTCCCGGGGCTGGACCCGCTGCCCTCGCTGGAAGGCCACGACGATGCCGACCTGACCGCCCGGGTGACCGCGGCCTGCCTGGCGGAACACGGCCCCATCGCGGGCGTCTATGCGGCGGCAGCGGGCACCCGGGGGGTGACGGCGGCGCTGCGCGCGGCGGGGCTGGCCGGGCGGGTGACGATGATCGCCCACGAGCTGACCCCCCACACGCGCGAGGCGCTGATGGACGGCACCTGCGACGCGGTGATCGCGCAGGACCCCGGCCACATCGCCCGCAGCGCCCTTCGGGTGCTGCGCGCCAAGGCCGACGGTCGCGCCATCCTGCCCGCGCAGGAACGCATCCGCATCGAGATCGTGCTGCGCGAGAATCTGGGCAGCCTGGCCTGAAACGGCGGCAGGGCGGATTTGAGGAACGTACCTCAGAAATCCGTGGACAGGTCCCGGAGCGCCCGCTAAGGTCGAATCAATCACCAAGACCGGGCACCCGGCCCGGCTCCGTTCAACCCCTCTGGGAGGAAGTTCCGATGACCAAACGCATGCTCGCCGCGACCGCGGCGATGTCGCTTGCCTGGGCGGCGCAGGCCCGGGCCGCAGAGCTGACGCTCTGCTGGGCCGCCTGGGATCCGGCGAACGCGCTTGTCGAGCTGTCCAAGGATTTCGAGGCCAAGTCCGGGATCAAGATGAACTTCGAGTTCGTGCCCTGGCCCAATTTCGCCGACCGGATGCTGAACGAGCTCAACTCGGGCGGCAAGCTCTGCGACCTCCTGATCGGCGACAGCCAGTGGATCGGCGGCGGCGCGGAAAACGGCCACTACGTCAAGCTGAACGACTTCTTCGATGCCAACGGCATCTCGATGGACGACTTCGCCCCGGCCACCGTCTACGCCTATTCGACCTGGCCCAAGGGCACGCCCAACTACTACGCCCTGCCCGCGATGGGCGACGCGAACGGCTGGTTCTACCGCAAAGACTGGTTCGCGCGGCCGGACATCCAGGCCGACTTCAAGGCGAAGTACGGCCGCGACCTCGCCGAGCCCAAGACGCAGATGGAACTGCTGGAAATCGCGCAGTTCTTCCAGGGCCGCGAAATCGACGGCAAGACCGTCTACGGGGCCGCGATCTTCACCGAGCGCGGGTCCGAGGGCATCACCATGGGCGTCACCTCGGCGCTGTATCCCTTCGGCTTCAAATACGAGATGACGCCGGGCAAATACGACATGGAAGGCGCGGTGAATTCGCCCGAGGCGGTCGCGGGACTGGAGTTCTACAAGGAGCTCTACAAGACCGGAACGCCGCCGGGCTATGACAACGCCTACATGGAACAGTCGCTGGACGCCTTCAAGTCCGGGCAGGTGGCGATGGCGATGAACTGGTTCGCCTTCTTCCCGGGCCTCTATGCCGACCCGAACACCGGCGGCGACAAGATCGACTTCTTCGTCAATCCGCCGCAGAACGTGGCCGGCTCGACCCTGGGCGGGCAGGGCATCTCGGTGGTTGCCTATTCCGACGAGCAGGATGCGGCACTGGAATACATCAAGTGGTTCGCCCAGCCCGACATCCAGGCGCAGTGGTGGAAGCTCGGCGGCTATTCGGCAGCGAATTCGGTGCTGAACGATCCCGGCTTCGCCGCGTCGGCCCCCTTCGCAGGCGATTTCCTCATGGCCCTGAAGGACGTGAAGGACTTCTGGCAGGAACCGGCCTATGCCTCGCTGCTGCTTGCCATGCAGGAGCGCATCCACAACTACGTCGTGGCCGACCAGGGCACCGCGAAGGAAGCGCTTGACGGCCTGATCGCCGACTGGACCGAGGTCTTCGAGGACGAAGGCAAGCTTTGATCCCCGGCGGGGCAGGGGCCATGTGCCCCTGCCTCCATCTCACGGACGGCGGGCTGCGGCCCGACCTGCCCCACCCTGGCGCAGGGCGGGCGTCAGCCCGCCCTGCGCAACGCCAGTCCCCAGGCCCGCCCCCATGACCAGCACGCCCGCCGACCGTATCGCCCGTGCGACGCCCGCCCCGGTCGCCCGCCGCATCCGTGGCCTGTCCGACCGCGCCATCGCCTGGATCTTCATCGGGCCGACGATCTTCCTGCTGCTGGCGATCAACATCTTTCCGCTGATCTGGACGGTCCGGCTGTCCTTCACCAACTACCGCGCCAACCGACCGAATGAACCGGTCGAGTGGGTCGGCCTGCGCAACTACCAGCGCATCCTGACCGACCCCGACATCTGGGCCAACATGCAGACCACGGCGCATTTCCTGGTCTGGACGCTGTTCTTCCAGATCGTGCTGGGCTTCGCGCTGGCCTGGCTGATCAACCGCAGGTTCCGCGGCAACGATCTGCTCACGACGCTGATCGTGCTGCCGATGATGCTGTCGCCCGCCGTGGTGGGCAACTTCTGGACCTTTCTCTACCAGCCGCAGATCGGCCTGGTGAACGCCACCGTCGCCTTCCTGACCGGCACGCCGGCCAATTCCTTCTCGATGCTGGGTCCCGGCGGCCTGGCACCCTGGTCGATCGTGATCGTCGACACCTGGATGTGGACACCCTTCGTGATGCTGATCTGCCTCGCGGGCCTGCGGTCCATCCCCGACTACATCTACGAGGCGGCAGAGGTGGACCGCGCCTCCAAGTGGCGGCAGTTCTGGACGATCACCGTGCCCATGGTGCTGCCCTTCCTGATGCTGGCGGTGCTGTTCCGCGGCATCGAGAACTTCAAGATGTTCGACATGGTCAGCCTTCTGACCGGCGGCGGCCCGGGCAACGAGACGCTGCTGACCTCGATCGAGCTCAAGCGCGAGGCTTTCGAGAAATGGCGCACCGGCTATTCCTCGGCCTACGCCATCATCCTGTTCGTCACGGTCTTCGGGCTCGCATCGATCTACGTCAAGGCGCTGAACAAGGTGAAGGAACAATGACCGCCGTCTCCGTCACCGAACCGACCGCCACCTCGAAGTGGATCGCCGGCACGCTGGTCGTCTTCTACTGCGTGATCACCCTGCTGCCGCTTCTGTGGATCATCTCCACCAGCTTCAAGACCGGGCCCGACAGCATCGCTTATCCGCCCAAGATCGTGTCGGAATTCTCGCTGCAGGGCTACGTCAACCTGTTCACCACGCGCACCCGCGTGGCGGCCGAGGATTTCCAGAACCTGCCCCCGCCGGAAACCTGGTACGACCAGATCGTGCGCGACCAGGGCATGGTGATCGCCGGGCCCTCGCGCTATGGCGAGCGCTTTGCGAATTCGATCATCATCGGCTTCGGTTCGACCTTCCTGTCGGTCTTCCTCGGCACGCTCGCGGCCTACGGCTTCTCGCGCTTCAGGGTGCCGCTCAAGGACGACCTGCTGTTCTTCATCCTGTCCACGCGGATGATGCCGCCCATCGCGGTGGCCATCCCGATCTTCCTGATGTACCGGGAACTTGGCCTGTCCGACACGCATCTGGGGATGATCCTGCTCTATACGGCGGTGAACATCTCGCTGGCGGTCTGGCTGATGAAAAGCTTCATCGACGGCATCCCGCGGGAATACGAGGAAGCGGCGCTGATCGACGGCTACACGCGGTTCCAGGCGTTCCGGAAGGTGGTGCTGCCGCAGGCGGTCACCGGCATCGCGGCGACGGCGATCTTCTGCCTGATCTTCGCCTGGAACGAATACGCCTTCGCGGTCCTGCTCACGTCCGGCAACGCGCAGACGGCCCCCCCCTTCATCCCGACGATCATCGGCGTCGGCGGCCAGGACTGGCCCGCAGTCGCCGCCGGGGCGTCGCTGTTCCTGCTGCCCGTGATGATCTTCACCATCCTTCTGCGCAAGCACCTGCTGCGCGGGATCACCTTCGGGGCGGTGCGCAAATGAGCCATCCGCCGCAGGTTGCCGCCTTTCTCGCCCTCACCGGCCAACGCCTGCCGATCATCCAGGCCCCCATAGGGTCGGCCGCCACACCCGACCTAGTCATCGCGGTCTGCAAGGCAGGCGGGCTTGGCGGGCTCGGTCTGACCTGGGACAGCCCGGACGAGGTCGCCGCAAAGGTCACCCACCTGCGTCACGCCCTGCCGGGGTCGGCGTTTTTTGCCAACTTCGTCCTCCATTTCCCCTGTGACGGGTTTGACGCCGCGCTGGAGGCCGGTGTGCCCGTCGTCACCTTCTCCTGGGGCATCGACGCCGCCCGCATCACCCGCGCCCACCGCGCCGGAAAGAAGGTCGGCGTCCAGGTCGGCAATGCCGAGGGCGCGCGGCGGGCCGTCGACGCCGGGGCCGACTTCCTGATCGCCCAGGGGGTCGAGGCCGGGGGCCATGTCCAAAGCACCACGCCCCTTGCGACGCTCCTGCCGCAGGTCGTTGCGGTTGCGGGGAACCGCCCCGTAGTCGCTGCGGGCGGCATCGCCAGCGCCACCACCATCCTGCAGGCGATCACCGAAGGCGCGGCAGGCGCCATGCTTGGCACCCGCTTTCTTGCCACCCGCGAGGCCGCCGTCCATCCCGACTACAAGGCCGCCCTCGTCGCCGCCAAAGCCGAGGACACCGCCTTCACCAACTGCTTCGACATCGACTGGCCCTTTGCCATGCACCGTGTCCTGCGCAACTCCACCTTCACCGCCTGGGAGGCCGCCGGTTCCCCCCAGCCGCCGCATCGCCCGGGCGAGGGCGACATCGTCCTCCGCCAGAATGGCGCGGCTCTTGTCCGATATTGCGACACTCCGCCCGGTCCCGACGCCACCGGCGACCTGCTTGGTGCCTGCCTTTACGCCGGAACCGGCGTCCGCGACATTGACCGCATCGAGGGCGCGGGTGATCTGGTCGCCAGGCTCTGGGCCGAGGTTCGGGCAGGCATTTCCGGCACGGCAAGGGAAGGGGCCCGGGCATGACCGCTTTCCTTGCCGGCCTCGTCCGCCTGCGCCGCGGCCCCTGGGAGGCGCTGGCCACCGTGCTGATCGGGCTGGGCGTCTTCATGCTGATGCAGCCCTTCGCGCTCTGGGCCTTTACCTGGTCCTTCGTGGTCACCCTTGTGGGCACGGTGATGTTCATCATCACCAGCCACTTCCCGGAGTAGGGCCTTGGCCGAAATCGTGATCCGCAATCTGCGCAAGGAATTCGGCACCTTCACCGCGGTGAGGGGGTCGTCCTTCACCATCGGGCACGGCGAGTTCTTCATGCTGCTGGGCCCGTCGGGCTGCGGCAAGACCACCACGCTGCGGATGATCGCGGGGCTGGAGCTGCCTACCTCGGGCGAGATCCTGATCGACGGCAAGGACGTGAGCCAGAAGCCCGCCAGCCAGCGCGACATCGCCATGGTGTTCCAGATGTTCGCGCTCTACCCGCACATGAACGTGCGGAGGAACATCGCCTATCCGCTGGTGTCGCAAGGCGTGCCCCGCGATCAGGTGGCCGCCAAGGTGGCCGAGGTGGCGCGCATCCTGCAGATCGGGCATCTGCTCGACAAGGGCGTGGGCGGCCTGTCGGGCGGTGACCGGCAGCGCGTGGCCCTGGGCCGCGCCATCGTGCGCAACCCTGCCGCCTTCATGATGGACGAGCCGCTCGGCGCGCTGGATGCCGAATTCCGCGAAACCATGGCCGAGGAATTGCGCGCGCTGCACGACCGCATGGGCGCCACCACCGTCTACGTCACGCATGACCAGCTGGAAGCGATGCAGATGGGCGACAGAATCGTGGTGATGAACCACGGCGTCGTCGAACAGTTCGGCACGCCCCAGCAGATCTACGACCACCCGGCGACCCTGTTCGTGGCCGATTTCATCGGCAGCCCGTCGATGAACATCCTGCCCTTCGAGGGTGCCGTGACCCCGGGCGACCGCACGGTGGACCTCGGCACCCCCGTCAACCTGCCCGAGGTGCAGGAGGGCCTGCGGGGCAAGCTCGCCTTGGGTGTGCGGCCCGAACATGTGACGCTGACCGACGGGGATGCCTACCGCGGACGGGTCGAGGCGGCGGAATACCTGGGCACCACCCAGATCGTGACCGTCAGCGTGCCGCATGGCCGCATAAAGGCCCGCATCTCCTCGGCCACGCAGGTCAGGGTGGGCGAAACCCTTGGCCTGGCCTTCGCGCCCGACAGGCTCAGCCTGTTCGACGCCGCCAGCGGCCGGGCGCTGCACACGGCCGCCAACCGGGGGGTGCTGCATGGCTGAGGTGCGCCTGACCGGCCTTCACAAGTCCTTCGGCAAGACCCTTGCCACGCGCGACGTGACGCTGACCGTGCCCGACGGCGCCTTCGTCGTGCTTCTGGGCCCCACCGGGGCGGGCAAGACCACGCTTCTGCGCCTGATCGCGGGCCTCGACCGCCCCGACCGCGGCGACATCGCCATCGGCGGGGCCTCTGTCGTGAACGACACGCCGGCGCAGCGCGACGTGGCGATGGTGTTCCAGCAATACTCGCTCTACCCGCACATGACGGTGCGCGAGAACCTGGCCTTCCCGCTGCGCAGCCCCGTCCTGCGCATGCCGGAAGACGAGATCACCCGCCGCGTCAGAGAGGTGGCCGAGGTCCTGCGCATCCCGCACAAGCTTGACAACAAGGCGACGGCGCTGTCGGGCGGCGAGATGCAGCGCGTGTCGATCGGCCGCGCGCTGGTGCGCAACCCGCGCATCTACCTGATGGACGAGCCCCTGTCGTCGCTGGACGCCAAGCTGCGCGCCGACCTCAGGATCGAGCTCAAGCGCATCCATGCCGACCTTGGGGCGACGTTCCTCTACGTCACGCACGACCAGATCGAGGCGATGACGATGGCCACCCACATCGGCGTGCTGGACCAGGGGCGGCTGGTGCAGTTCGGCAGCCCGCGCGAGATCTACGAAAGCCCCGTCTCCACCTATGTCGCGACCCGCCTCGGCCAGCCGCGCATCAACCTTCTGCCCGCGGGCCTGTTCCCCGGCGCGCCTGCGGGCGCGTCCCAGATCGGCATGCGCCCCGAGCACATCGCGCTGGGCGAGGGGCAGGAAGCCGAAGTGCGCCGGACCGAGCATCTGGGCGACCAGACACGCCTGCACCTGCACCTGCAGGGCCATGACCTCGTGACCCTGTCCGACCGCGCCCTGACCGGCACGGTCCGCCTGTCCCCCCGCAACCCGCTCTGGTTCGACGCCCAGGGCACCCGAGTGACGTGAGGCCCCGATGCGCCAGTTCATCAACGCCAAGGACACCCTTGTCACCGAGGCCATCGACGGCCTGATCCGCGCCTCGGGCGGCAGGCTGGCCCGGCTGGACGGCTATCCGCACATCAAGGTCGTGGTCCGCGCCGACTGGGACCGCGGCCGCGTCGCGCTTGTGTCGGGCGGCGGGTCGGGGCACGAGCCGTCGCATGCGGGGTTCGTCGGCCGCGGCATGCTGACGGCGGCGGTCTGCGGCGAGGTCTTCGCCAGCCCTTCGGTCGATGCGGTGCTGGCGGGGATCCTCGCGGTGTCGGGCCCGGCCGGGTGCCTCCTGATCGTCAAGAACTACACCGGCGACCGGCTGAACTTCGGCCTCGCGGCGGAACGCGCGCGGGCCTTCGGCATCCGCGTGGCCATGGTGATCGTGGACGACGACGTGGCGCTGCCCGACCTGCCGCAGGCCCGCGGCGTGGCGGGCACGCTGTTTGTGCACAAGATCGCGGGCGCGCTGGCCGAACAGGGCGCCGACCTCGACACCGTGGCCGCCGCTGCGCAGAAGGTGATCGACGGTGCCGTGTCGATCGGCATGAGCCTTGACACCTGCACCGTGCCCGGCTCGCCCAAGGAAGACCGCATCCCGGATGGCCAGGCCGAACTTGGCCTCGGCATCCATGGCGAGGCGGGGGTCAGCCAGGTCGCCTTCACCGGCGCGCGCGCGGCGATGCAGATGGTGCTGGGGGCGCTGGCGCCGCATGTGGGGGCGGGCGACCAGGTGGCGCTTCTGAACAACCTGGGCTCCACCACGCCGCTGGAGATGTCGGTGCTGGCCGGGGAACTGGCGCGCTCGGACCTCGGGGGGCGCATCCGCTGGATGATCGGGCCCGCGGGGCTGATGACCTCGCTCGACATGCACGGCTTTTCCATCTCGCTCCTGCCCGCCGAAGGCGTGGTCGAGGCCTTGGCCGCGCCGGTCGGTTGCCCTGCCTGGCCGGGGCTTGCGGGCTTCGGCGAGGTGGCGCTGCGGCCCTTGCCGGATGGTCTGAGCCCCATCGCGCCGATGGCCTCCAGCCACCCCGTGCGCCGCGCGCTGGTCGCGCGCTGCTGTGCCGCGCTGATCGCGGCCGAGGGCGCCCTCAACGCGCTCGACGCCAAGTCGGGCGACGGCGACACGGGGTCGACGCTTGCCACCGCCGCGCGGGCGCTGCTCGCGGCGCTGGACCG
>CAZCPY010000007.1:34938-42996 GCA_964499865.1 uncultured Rhodobacterales bacterium
AGCTGTCGCAGACCATGGGCGGGTCGTCGGGCGTGCTGCTGGCGATCTTCTTCGCCGCGGCGGGGGATGCCAGCGCCTCCGGCAAGTCCTGGATCGGCGCATTGTCGGCGGGGCTGGACCGGGTGATGCAGGTGGGCGGTGCCGCCCCCGGACACCGCACGATGATCGACGCGCTGGCCCCCGCGCTGGCCGCCCTGCCGCAGGGCGTGGCGGCGGCCGCCGCCGCCGCGCGCGCGGGCGCGGATGCGACGGCGGGCATGCTGCGCGCCAGGGCGGGGCGGTCAGCCTATCTGTCGGCCGACAAGCTGTCGGGCCACAACGATCCGGGCGCCGAGGGCGTGGCGCGGCTTTTTGAAGACCTGGCAATGGGATGACGGCATGACTTCACGCATCACGTGAAGTCTGCCGCGAAGGGAGGGGAGGGGCCTTTCATGCAGACGATCAAGGGACCGGCGCTGTTTCTGGCGCAATTCGCGGGCGATGCGGCACCGTTCAACTCGTGGCCGTCCATCACGAAATGGGCCGCCGACTGCGGCTATCTGGGCGTGCAGGTGCCAAGCTGGGACGGCCGCCTGTTCGACCTGGAAAAGGCTGCTGCGTCAAAGGGCTACTGCGACGACTTCAAGGGCGTGGCGGCCGAGGCCGGGATCACGGTCACCGAACTGTCGACCCACCTTCAGGGCCAGTTGATCGCCGTCCATCCCGCCTATGACACCGCCTTCGACGGCTTTGCAGCACCCCAGGTCCGCGGCAACCCCAAGGCGCGGCAGGCATGGGCGGTGGATCAGGTGAAAAAGGCGCTCACCGCGTCGAAGCATCTCGGGCTGGGCGCGCATGTCACCTTTTCCGGCGCGCTGGCCTGGCCCTATGTCTACCCCTGGCCGCAGCGCCCGGCGGGACTGGTGGAGGAGGCCTTTGCCGAGCTTGCCGCCCGCTGGCGCCCGATCCTCGACCATGCCGAGGACTGCGGGGTGGACCTGTGCTACGAAATCCACCCCGGCGAGGACCTGCACGACGGCGCGACCTTCGAGATGTTCCTTGACCATGTGGGCAACCACGCCCGCGCCAACATGCTCTACGACCCCTCTCACTACGTCCTGCAACACCTTGATTACCTTGCGCATATCGACATCTACCACGAGCGCATCAGGATGTTCCACGTCAAGGACGCGGAACTGAACCCCACGGGTCGGCAGGGCGTCTACGGCGGCTACCAGTCATGGGTGAACCGCGCCGGGCGGTTCCGCAGCCCGGGCGACGGGCAGGTCGATTTCGGCGGCATCTTCTCCAGGCTCACGCAGCACGGCTTCCGGGGCTGGGCGGTGGTGGAGTGGGAATGCTGCCTCAAGCACCCCGAGGACGGCGCCCGCGAAGGCGCGGCCTTCGTCGCCGCCCACATCATCCGCGTGACGGAAAAGGCCTTCGACGACTTCGCAGGCTCCGGCGCCGACAAGGCGGCCAACCGCAGGATGCTCGGGCTGCCATGAAGATCGGGTTCAACCTGCTGCTCTGGACCACGCACCTGACGCCGGAGCTTCTGCCGGTCCTGCGGTCGCTCAAGGCCGCGGGCTATGACGGGGTGGAGGTGCCGGTCTTCGGCGGCACGCCGTCCGACTATGCCCAGACGCGCCGGATGCTGGAGGGCGAGGGGCTGAAGTCCACCGTCGTGGGCGTCGTGCAGTCGCCCGACGCCAACCCGATGAGCCTCGATCCGGCCGCGCACCGGGCAGGGATCGACTACCTCAAGTGGCTGACCGACTGTTCGGTGGCGCTGGGCGCCGAGGTGCTGTGCGGCCCCTTCACCCAGCCGCTGGCAACCTTTTCCGGCACCGGGCCCACGCCCGCGGAATGGGACCGGCTGGTCACCGCGCACCGGGCGATGGCGGCGCATGCGGGCGATGCGATCCGCCTGGCGGTGGAGCCCCTGAACCGCTTCGAATGCTATGCGCTGAACACCGCGGCGCAGGCGGCGCGGCTGGTCAGGGACGTGGGCAGCCCGAACTACGGCTACCTGTTCGACACCTTCCACGCCCATATCGAGGAACGCGATCCGGCGGGCGCGCTGGCCGCGACCCTTGGCGCGGTCGCCCACATCCACATCAGCGAGAACGACCGCGGCACGCCGGGCCGCGGGCACGCCGACATCGCCGGGGCGATCCGGGTCCTGAAATCGCAGGGCTGGGACGGCTGGCTGACGGTCGAGGCCTTCGGCCTGGCACTGCCTGCGCTTGCCGCGGCCACGCGGGTCTGGCGGCCCTTGTTCGGGTCGGAGGCGGAGGTCTACGAAGAGGCCATCGCCCTGATCCGCAGGGGCTGGGCGGGCTGAGAGCGCGGAGCGGGGGTTTCACACCCCCGCACCCCCGTGGGATATTTGGGAAGAGATGAAGGGGCGGGCGCAGGTCCCGCGGCTTGGGGAGGACGGCGATGGCGATCACCGGGGCACATGTGGCGCGGGCTGCGCGCATCCGGCTTGGGATGGTGGGCGGGGGAAGGGGGGCCTTCATCGGCGCGGTGCACCGCATCGCGGCGCGGCTGGACGACCAGTACGAACTGGTCGCGGGGTGTTTCTCCGCAGACCCGGAGAACTCCGCCGCCTCGGGCGCCGATCTGGGCGTTCCCCGCACCTACGGGTCCTTCGCCGAGATGGCCGCCCGCGAGGCGCGCCGCAGGGACGGGATCGAGGCGGTGGCGATCGTCACCCCCAACCACATGCACGCCCCGGTGGCGCTGCAGTTCCTGCGCCGCCGTATCCATGTGATCTGCGACAAGCCGCTGACCGCCACGCTGGCCGAGGCCAAGCGGCTGGCCAGGGCGGCGGAGGCCTCGGGCTGCGTCTTCGCGCTGACGCACAACTACACCGGCTATCCGATGGTCCGCCACGCCCGCGCCATGGTGCAGGCGGGCGAGCTGGGCGAGATCCGCGTGGTGCAGGTGGAATACGCGCAGGACTGGCTGGCGACGCCGCTGGAAGAGACCGGGCAGAAGCAGGCCGCCTGGCGCACCGACCCCGCACGGACCGGGGCGGGCGGGGCCACGGGGGATATCGGCACGCATGCCTTCAACCTGGCGGGGTTCGTCACGGGGCTGGAGGTCGAAAGCCTGGCCGCCGACCTTCAGGCCTTCGTCGCCGGCCGCCGGGTGGATGACAACGGCCATGTCCTCTTGCGTTTCAGGGGCGGGGCGCGGGGGATGCTGTGGTGCAGCCAGGTCGCGGCCGGAAAGGAGAATGCGCTGCGGCTGCGCGTCTACGGCACCCGGGCCGGGATCGAATGGGCGCAGGAGGACCCCAACGAGCTGTTCGTCACGCCGCTCGGCGGGCCGACCTCGCGGGTCACGCGCGCGGGCGGCGGGGCGGGGCCCGCGGCGGCGCGGGTGACGCGGGTGCCGCCGGGGCACCCCGAGGGCTATCTGGAAGGCTTCGCGAACATCTACGCCGAGGCCGCGCGCGCCATCATCGCCCGGCGTGACGGCGTGGCCCTCGACCCCGCGGTCACCTTCCCGGGGCTCAGGGAAGGCGTGCAGGGCGTGGCCTTTGTCGATGCCTGCGTGCGGTCTTCGGCGCGCAACGCGGCCTGGGTGTCGCTGAACACCTGATCCCGGGCGCGCGCGGCGCTTGACGCAGGACTTGACCGGGGGCCGCCGCAGGGCGGATGATCGCGCCTGCATTGCCGCTGACAAGGGATTTGGCGCCATGGCCGGGGACGAGCCCACGCTTGCCGCAGACAAGCTGAAGAAGGTGATCAAGAAGGCGCGGTCGGTGCCGTTCCCCTTCGGCTTCAATCCCGGCACCTCGGATGCCGACGACGAATATCTGGTTGCCAAGCAGCGCAAGCCGCCCGAGATGATGGGCAAGCTGGCGCTGGCGGAAGGAGCGGGCACGAGGTCGGCCTTCGGCACCTTCATGGTGGTGGGCAGCGAGGTGCACCTGACCTGTTTCCGCACGGTTTCGCAGCTTGCCAAGAAGTTCAAGCGCTACCTCAAGCTGAACAAGATCACGCTGAACGTCACGGTGATGGACCCCGACGGCAACGTGCTCGACAGCGATGTCGAGACGCTGACCGAATGGTTCGACGAGGCCGACGACGGCGACGGGGACGAGGACGACGCACCGCCCCCCGCCGCGCCGCCGCCGCCCGGGGCGGCGGCGGCGCAGGCCCCCGAGGCGCCGCAGCGTCCCGATGCGCAGGCGGCGATGGCGGCCCTGCTGACCGACCGGCTGAAGGCGTTGCAGCCCCGCATCCTGGAGGCGCCGGGCCCGGTGGCGGCCAAGCTCGCGACGCTGTTCAAGGCGGCGGTCGGCCAGGTCCGGGGCGGCAAGCTGCCCGAGGCGATCGCCTCGATCAAGACGCTCGAGGCGACCTTTGCCCGCATCCAGAAGACCCCCGGCGCACCCGCCGCGACACCCGCGCCCGCACCGGCGCAGCGCGGCCCCGATCCCCGCGTGCCCCGGCTGCGCGAGGCGGTGGGCAAGCTGATGGACCGTGCGCAGGCCCTTCTGGGCGACGGGGCCGAGGTGATCCTGGACGACCTGTCGCGCGCCGGCGCGCAGATCGACCTGGGCGAGATCGAGGCCGCGATGGGTTCCCTGCGCGAGGCGCAGGAGCGCATCGCCGCCGCGGTGGCGGCCAAGGCCAAGTGGGACAGGGTCTCGGGCGAACTGGCCCCGATGGTCGAGGCGGCGCTGAAACGCGGCGGCGACGATGCGGGGACGATCCGCACGCGCTGGGGCTTTGCCACCGGGCTGGCCGAGGTCGGCGACTGGCCGCGGGCGGTGGCGGCGCTGCCGGGGATCATCAACCTGCTGAAGACGGGGCTTGCGGCGGGTGCCGCCGCAGCCCCGGCCGCGGCCGTCCCGCAGGGCACCGTCGCCTTTCAGAAGGCGCGCGTCCTGTGGGTCGGCGCGCGGGCGCAGATGCTGGCCGAGGCCGAGAAGCTGGCCGCCGCGATCACCGCGGCCTCGGCCGATGACGCGGACGCCGCCGACATCGCCGCCGCCGCGTCCGGGATCGTCGCCGAGGTGCGCCGCGTCGATGACCGCCTGCTGGACGTGCTGGACCGGCTGACCAACGCCGACCCCGCCGCCCGCGACCCGCTGAAGCGCGAGGCCGCAGGGGTCATCGCCGCCTATCGCGGCCTGCTGGCGGGCGGGGTCTTTCCGGCCATCGACGACAACCCCTTCGCGCCCGTGGCGGTCGCAGCCAGCGCGCGCATGGCGCTGGACCAGATCGCCCGCGCGCTTGCCTGAGGACCCCTGCCATGCCCGACAAGAAGCTTGACGACGAACAGCGCAAGTGGCTTGACGCCGCCCTCAAGGCCAAGGGGCGGTTCACCCGCGCGGCCGCGATCAAGTCGGACTGGGAGGATTACCGCCGCCGCCGCGACAAGGTCGTGGCGCTGACCGCGGGCCTGCCGCCGGACGGGGCGCAGGCCAAGATGGTGGGCAACGGGCTGGACAGCGCCGATGCGCTGGCCAAGGCGGGCAAGTTCGGCGACGCCTACAAGGGGCTGGACGCGATCAAGTCGATGGCCAAGGCGGCTTCGGTGGCGCGGGCGGCGGCGGTGTCGACCTCCCAGATCACCACGTCGATCAACATCCAGCGCAGCGCCGTCGATGACCTGATCAACCACTGCAACTTTGCCGTCAGCCATTTCAAGGATCTGGTCGACCGGGTCGAGGCGATGCCCGAGGCGGGCGGCGCCGGGGATCTGGCGGCGGCGTCAGAGATGCTGCGCGACTTCCGCAAGACCGAGATCGTGCTGCGGGGCGAACTTGCCGGGCGGCGCGACTGGATGAAGCGGGCGCGCGACATGATGGCGGGGGCCGACATTTCCACCCGGCTGGACGCCATCGACCGCGACATCGCTGCGCATGTGACCGCGGGCCATGCCGATGCGCTCAAGGCCGACATCACCCGGATGGCGGACCTGCGGGCCAGGCTGGCGGCCAAGGGGGGGCTCTACAGCAACCCCGACGTGCTGACCGCCGAAGAGACGACCTTCGTCGCGGCCTTCGAGGCGGCGGTGAAGGCGATCAAGGACATCTCCGGGTTCCAGACGCGCGACGGCGCGGGCGCGACCGATGCCGGGGCGCAGGCGGCGCAGGCGGGGCTGAAGAAGACCGACAACCTCAAGGACGTCGCCGCAGGCAAGGCGAAGTGGCAGGTGATCGAGGACACCGACATGCTGATGAGCCAGCTGGCCGACCTCGGGCTGGGCGACACCTCCAAGATGCCGTCGGTCCCGGCCAGGGAACCCGCGAAGTTCGACGCCGACGCGACGCTGTTCAACGGCACGGTCGGCCGCCTATTCCCCGGTCAGAAGGAATTGCCCGACGACATCCCGTTCGAAAAGGCCGAGGCGCTGGTGGCCGATGCCAAGGCAAAGCTGACCGCCTGGATGGCCACCACCGACCCGCGGTCTGATGCGCTGTTCGACCTGATCCTGAAGACCGAAAAGGAACTGGCCGTCATGGCCTCCGAGGCGCTGACCGGCATCGCCAGGGAAGGCGGCGCCTCGCAGAGCCAGGCGGCCTGCTTCAAGCGGATGGCCGAGCAGATGAAGGCCGAGATCCAGCGCGCCTGTCCGAACAAGATGGCGCCCGATGCCTCGTCGCTGTCGGTGAACGGTACCGCCTACCAGTTGCAGGGCATGGCGGGCGAGGGCGGCAACGGCAAGGTGCGCCGCTATGCCGATCCGGCCACGGGCAAGACCGTGGTCGTCAAGTCGCTGAAGGGCGACGGCGCCGACCCCAAGAAGCGCAAGGCGCTGGTCGACGAGATGCGCACCCACCGCAAGGTGCTGAGCGGCGATCCGACTTCCACCACCGACGACAGCAACCTGCTGAAGATGCAGGGCGCCGCCGTGGGCGACGACGGGTCGCTGCACATGGTGATGGAGGACGTGGAAGGCGGCGACCTGGGCGCGGTGGCCGACGCGATGTCGATGATGACGGCGCAGGGCGTCCTGCCGGAAGAGGCGCGCAAGGTGATGGCGCTGGACTTCATCGCGCAGGCGACCCGCGGCATGAAGGCGATGGCCGAACGCGGGCTCGTGCACAACGACCTCAAGCCGCAGAACATGCTGCTGGCCAAGGACGGCACGGTCAAGATCATGGACTTCGGCGAAAGCCGTTTCGTCGACGACCAGGGCGAGGCGCCCTCGGCGTCGGGCGGCGGCAAGTTCAACACCACGCCCGGCTATGAGGCGCCCGAGCAGTACAAGGAAGACAGGGTGGACGAAAAGGCCGACGCTTTCGCGCTGGCCGGGATCGTGAACATCCTGACCAGCCAGGCCGCTGACGAGGCCGCGGTCGAGCGGGCGATGAAGCCGGTCACCGCGCTTGGCCGCGTCGTGGCGGGCCTGCAGGAGAAGGACCCCAAGAAGCGCCCCTCGCTCGATGCCGTGCTGACCTCGGCGCTGCTGGAGCAGATCGAGGGCGAACACGACCCCGAGGACGTCAAGGCGCTGCGCAAGGCCGCCGGAGAGGCGGCGGCGGCCATGGGCAAGATCAAGGGCAAGGTGTCGGCCGACGAGCTGCGCCAGAACGCCCCCACGGGCCGGGGGATGACCGATGCGATCTGGGTGCCCTTCTTCAACGACCTCGCCGCCAAGGGCGGCGAGGTGCCGATCGCCGCGTTCCAGACGATGCCCACCAAACTTGACACCGCCATCGCGTCACAGCGCAAGGAACTGGCCAAGGCGCCACCCGAAGAGGCGCAGGCGATCCGCGACAAAATCGAGAAATTCGAGGAGATGAAGTCCTTCTGGCTCAAGCAGATCGAGGTCCAGCTGGCCGCCGCCCGCGACGAGGGCACGGCCGAGGTCGAGGCGGTGCTGAAGGACGACGCCAAGGTGGTCGACATCCCCAAGCTGGGCAAGATGACCGCGCCCAAGGCCGCGGCGCTGCGCAAGAAGGAGGCGGAGGACGCGAATTCCTGGCCCTGGAACAGCATGGGCGTGCCGGGGCCGAGGAGGATCAGCGCCGTCATGGCCCGCAGGCGTCCGGGGCTGGTGAGGGCGTGGACGCGCAGGCCGCGGCCCGAGTTGGCGATCTGGTCG
>CAZCPY010000008.1:0-19052 GCA_964499865.1 uncultured Rhodobacterales bacterium
CAAGACCATGGGCTCGATCGACCAGCCGCCCGAGATCCTCGGCAAGATGATCGGCGGCGCGCTGGTGGGCACCTTCCTGGGCGTGTTCCTGGCCTATGGTTTCGCGGGCCCCTTCGCCACCCGCATGAAGGCCGTGGCCGAGGAAGACGCCCATTTCACCGCCCTGATCCGCGAGGTGCTGGTCGCCAACCTGCATGACCACGCCGCCAACATCTGCATCGAGGTCGGCCGCCAGAACACGCCGCACCACATCCGTCCCAGCTTTGCCGAGCTTGAGACGGCGCTGCGCAGCCTCAGGGATGCGGCATGATCCGGCTGGCGCTGGCGCTGTGGGTCCTGCTGGCGGCGGCGGCGGCGGCGCAGACGGTGCGCGTGGCCTCGGGCGAACATGACGGCTTCTCGCGTCTGGTGCTGACCCTGCCCGGCCCCGCCGACTGGCGCCTGACCCGCACCGAGGACGGCTACGCGCTGGCCGTCGACCGCCCGGACCTGCGCTATGACCTGAGCGATGTCTTCCGCCTGATCCCGCGCACGCGGCTGGTGTCGATCTTTGCCGACCCCGCGGACGGGGCGCTGCGCCTCGGCATCGGCTGCGCCTGCTATGCGCTGCCCTTCGAACTGCAGCCCGGGATCATCGTCATCGACCTGCGCGATGGCCCGCCGCCCGAAGGGTCATCCTTCGAGACCGCCGCCGGCGGCGACCGCCTGCCGCCGCTCGCCGCCCGCGCTGCACCCCGCCCGCGGTCACGGCCCGGGACCGTGCCGGACGCGCCCGTTCCTGCGGCGGCAGGCTACGACTGGCTGGCGGACTGGCGCGCAGCCCCGGACAAGCCCGCCCTGCCGGCTGGCCTCCTGCCCGAAGCGATGGCCGCCGCCGGGGCGGAGCGTGCGCAGGCCGAGGCGCTGAGGGGCCAGATCCTCGGCGCCATGGCACGCGGCGCGGCGCAGGGTCTGGTGACGCTCGAACCCGGGCCGGGGGTCGCCGGGGCGCGGCTGGCCGGGGGTGACGGGCTGGGTCAGGTCCGGATCGGCGGCGGTGCGCTTGCCGAGGACGCGGCCGCCGCCGCGCCGCTCGACCGGGACGGCAGGGCCTGCCTGCCCGATGCCGCGGTGGACCTCGGCGCCTGGGGCGACGCGCGCCCCGCGGCCCAATGGCTGGGCGAGGCGCGGACCGCCGTGGTGGGCGAGTTCGACCGCCCCGATCCTGCGGCGGCGGAACGGCTGGTGCGCGCCTACCTGTACATGGGCTTTGGCCGCGAGGCGGCGCAGGCCGCCGCCGCCTTTGCCCCCGCCGCGCCCGACATCGCCGTCTGGCAGTCGCTGGCGCGCATCCTCGACGGCTACTCCGACCCCGGGGGCGCCTTCGCCGGGATGGAGGCCTGCGACACCTGGGCCGCGCTCTGGGCCGTGCTGGCGCTGCCCGACCTGCCCGCGGGCGCGGGCCGCCAGGACGGGGCGGTGCTGCGCGCCTTCTCGGCGCTGCCGCCGCATCTGCGGCGTCACCTCGGCCCCGGTCTGGGCGACCGCTATGTCGCCGCCGGGCTGGACAGCCCGGCGCGCGCGATCCGCGACGCGATCCTGCGCGCGCCCGGCGATCCCGGGGACGCGACGCGCCTCTTCGACCTTGGCCTGCGCGCCGCAACCGGCGCCCCGGCGCCGCCCGGGGGGCTGGAGACGCTGGCAGCGGTTCCCGGCGAAACCGGCCTGCGCGCCACCATCGCGGCGATCGGGGCCGCCGCTGCGGCCGGTGCCGTGCCGATGGAGATGATCCTGGCCGCGGAGGGGCTGCGGCGCATCCACGACGGCACGCCGGCGGCGGCCGACCTCGACGCCGCCATCGCGCTTGGCCGTGCCACGCAGGGAGATTTCGCCGGCGCCTTCGCGCTGGCCCCGCCCGACAGCGCCGCGGCGCAGCCGGTGTGGCAGGTCCTGGCCGACCGCGGCGGTATCGCGGATGTGCTGGACCACGCCGCAGGCCCGGTGCCGCCCGGTCTGGGCGATGACACCGCCCTGGCGCTGGCGCGGCGGCTGCTCGACCTCGGCCTCGCCGAGGCCGCGCTGCCCTGGACCGCCGGGCGCGGCGATGCCGGTGCGCTGCTGGCCGCCGAGGCGGAGCTGTCGCGCGGCGACGCGATCGCCGCCGTCCGCGCGCTGGAGGGGGTGGCGGATCCCGCGGCGATGGACCTGCGCGCCCGCGCGCTGGCGCAGATCGACCCCGCGGCGCGGCCGGACGACCTGTCGGCACAGCTTGCCCGCCGCGACTGGGCGGCGCTGGCCGCCGAAGGCCCGGCCCCCTGGCAGGCCGCCGCCGCGCGCCTGCCCCTGCCCGACGATCTGCCTGCAGCGGGCACCCTGGCCCGCGGACGGGCGCTGCTGTCCGACAGCGCCTCGACCCGCGGCGAGATCGAGGCCCTGCTCGCCGCGACCGCCCTGGCCGCGCCGCCGGGCGGCGAGTGATGCGGCAGGCCGCGGCCGCGCCGCAGGGCCACCCGCCCCGCGGCTGACCGGCTCCGGCCATTCGTGCCGGTCGCAGGCGCCCGCTTTGCGGGTCGTGCCGTTTTCCGGTGGTCGCGCCACCGTCATGCCGGGCTTGCGCCATTGGCCGGACAGAGGCTGCGAGGGCCCGCACGGGCGAGACCCCGGCCATGGAAACGTTCCGGTAACGTTCTTTCCCTAGGTTCGGCCCGAAGCGTTCCCGACGCCGGTGAGGAGAACCTCGTGCCCACAGCCTGCCCGCGTCCCGCGTTCCCTGACAGCAACGGCGACCGCGCCCCGGGCGCGGCCGGCCCTGCCGCCTTGGCGCCCCGGCTTTGCACCACGATAACCCTGCTCGCGGGCCTCCTGGGCGCCGTCGCGGCCCCCGCCCGGGCCAACCCCTGCGACGCCGCCGCCGCCCGCGCGGCGGCCGAGACCGGGGTGCCGCTGTCGCTGTTGCGCGCCATCGCGCGGGCCGAATCGGGGCGCGCCGCCTCGGGCGATCCGGCGGCTGACCCCGCGCCATGGCCCTGGGCGATCCAGCATGACGGCACGGCCGCCTTTCCCGCCACACGCGAAGCGGCCAGGGCAGCGGCGGAAGCCCTGGTCGCGGCGGGCGAGACGAATGTCGACATCGGCTGCTTCCAGATCAACCTGCGCTGGCACGGCGCCGCCTTCGCCTCGGTGGACGACATGCTCGACCCCGACCGCAACGCGGCCTACGCCGCGCGCCTTCTGGCCGACCTTTACGCGCGCCTCGGCGACTGGCGCGCGGCCACCGGCGCCTACCATTCGGGCGATGCCGAGCGCGCCGCGGACTACACCGACCGCGTCGCCCTGGCCCACGAACGCCGCCTTGCCGCGACCGCTGCCGCCCCGGCAGAGCCCGCCGCCGCCCCGCCCGCCCGCTTCGCGCTGACCGCCGCCACCGGCGCGCTGCTCACCGCTGCCCGCGGTCCGCTGGTCGGGGGCCCGTGATGACCTGGCGCAGCCTGTTCCAGCCCACCATCCTGCTGGCGCTGGCGCTGATGACCGTGATCGCGATGATGGTCCTGCCGGTGCCCGCCTGGATGCTCGACATCGGGCTCGCGCTGTCCTTCGCGCTGGCGATCCTGATGCTGACGGTGACGCTGTTCATCGAACGGCCGCTCGACTTCTCGGCGTTTCCGATGATCCTTCTCGCGACGCTGCTGCTGCGGCTGTCGCTCAACGTCTCGTCGACCAAGCTGATCATCGGCCAGGGCCACACCGGCACCGATGCGGCGGGCGCGGTGATCGAAGGCTTTGCCAACTTCATCATGGCGGGGTCGGTCGTCCAGGGCCTGGTGATCTTTGTCGTCCTGATGATCGTGAACTTCATCGTCATCACCAAGGGCGCGGGCCGGATGGCCGAGGTCGGCGCGCGCTTCGCGCTGGATGCGATGCCCGGCAAGCAGCTGGCCATCGACAGCGACATGAACGCAGGCGCCATCGACCACGCCGAGGCGCGCGCCCGGCGCGAGCGGGAACAGGCCGAGACGACATTCTTCGGCTCGCTCGACGGGGCGTCGAAGTTCGTCAAGGGCGATGCCGTCGCCGGCCTGCTGATCACGATGCTGAACATCGTGGTCGGCCTGCTGATCGGCACGCTGGTGCACGGCATGGCCTTCGGCCAGGCCTTCGAGACCTACGCGATCCTGACCGTGGGCGACGGCCTGGTCAGCCAGATTCCGGCGGTGATCATCTCGGTGGCGGCGGCGATCCTGCTGGCGCGCGGGGGCGGCAAGGGGGCGGCGGACGTGTCGTTCTTCCGACAGCTTGGCGCGTATCCCGGGGCGCTGGGGACGGTGGCGCTGCTGATGGCGGGCTTTGCGCTGGTGCCGGGGATGCCGTTTCTGCCCTTCATGCTGGCGGCGGCGGCGCTGGCCGGGCTTGCCTGGTGGGGCAGCCGCCTGCCGCCGCCGCCGCAGGCCGATGCCGCCCTGCCCGAGGCGCCGCGCGCCCGGCCCATCGGCGACGTGCTCGACTTCGACGAGATCCATATCGAATTCGCGCCGAATCTTGTCGCCATGGCGCTCGACCCCGCGACAGGGCTCGACGCCCGCATCGGCAACATGCGCAGCCATGTGGCGCAGGCATTCGGCCTGATTCTGCCCGAAATCCGGCTGACCGACGACGCGACGCTGCCGCCCGACACCTACCGCATCCGCCTGCAGGGGGTGGAACGCACGCGCGACCGGCTGCGCCCCGACCGGGTGCTCGTGCTGCTGTCGGACGGCGCCGCGGCCCCGCGGGGCGAGGATGTGCGCGAACCGGTCTACGGTGCCCCGGCGCGCTGGATCCTGCCCGACGACCAGGAGGCCGCGGCGTTGGCGGGTCTGACCGTCGTCACGCCCACCGAGGTGCTCGCCACGCATCTGCTGGAAACCGTCAAGGGCAACCTCGCCCGCCTGCTCAGCCTGCGCGGCCTGCGCCGGCTGTTCGAGGAATTCACCAACCTGACCGACCGCACCCGGGCCGAGGCCAACCGCCGCCTGCTGGACGAGCTCGTGCCTGAAAAGGTGCCGGTCGAGATGCTGCTCGCCGTCCTGCGCCTCCTGCTGGAGGAGCGGGTCTCGGTGCGCAACCTGCCCCTGATCCTCGAGGCGATGACCGAGGCGCGGGGCCTGCAGGGCCCCGAGGCGATGGCCGAACATGTGCGCCAGCGCCTGGGCTTCCAGCTTGTGGCCGACCTCAAGCGCGAGGATGGCACGATCCCGCTGATCCAGCTTGCGCCGGAGTGGGAGCGCAGCTTTGCCGCCCACCAGATCGAGGCCACGCGCGATGTCGCCCTGCCGCCCGACCAGTTCGGGCGGCTGGCCGCGGGCATCGCCGACCGGCTGAACCGCGCGGCGGAGAACGGCGTCTTCCCGGCGCTGGTGACCTCGGCGCTGCGCCGCCGCTTCCTGCGCACGGTGCTGGCGGCCAAGGGGCTTTCGGCGCCGGTCCTGTCGTATGAGGAGATCGGGCTCGAGGCGCGGCCCGCGCTGGTCGGGCAGGTGCCCGCGTGACGCTGTCGGCGCAGGCGGTGCTGGCGGCGGCGGGGCTTTCGGCCGAGGGCGCCTGGGTCGCCTTTCTCGTCTTCCTGCGCTGCGGGGCGGCGATGGCGCTCTTGCCCGCCTTCGGCGAACAGTCGGTGCCGGTGCGGGTGCGGCTGGGCCTCGCGCTGGCCTTCGCCGCGCTGACCCTGCCTGCGGTCCTCGCCCGGCCCGGGACCTGGCCCGCCCCCGGCATCGCACCGGTCGCGGGCGAGGTGGTGGCGGGGCTGCTCCTGGGCCTGGGGTTCCGACTGCTGGTGCATGCCCTGCAGATCGCGGGCACGATCGCGGCGCAGTCGACCTCGCTGTCGCAGGTCTTCGGCGGCACCGCGGGAGAGCCGCAGCCCGCGATGGCCAACGTCTTCGCGCTGGCCGGGATGGCGCTGGCGGTGGCGGGCGGGCTGCATGTGGACGCAGTTGCGCTGTTCATCCTGTCCTACGACCTGCTGCCCCCCGGCGCGCTGCCCGCGGCGGGCGAGGCGGCGCGGCTGGGCGTGGCGCAGGTGGCGCGCGCCTTTGCCCTGGGCTTTTCGCTCGCCGCGCCCTTCGTGATCGCGGCGGTGCTCTACAACCTGGCGCTCGGGCTGATCAACCGGGCGATGCCGATGATGATGGTCACCTTCGTCGGCGCGCCGGCGCTGACGCTGGGTGCGCTGGTGCTTCTGGCGGTTGCCGCGCCGGCCCTGATGCAGGCCTGGACGGGCGTGCTGGCCGCGCATCTGGCCGCCCCCCTCTCGGTGCCGCCGTGAGCGAGGAGTCGGGCGCCGAAAAGGAACACGACCCCACCCCGCAACGCCTGCAGGAGGCGAGGGACCGGGGCGAGGTCGTTCACTCCGCCGACCTGACCGCCGCCGCCGCGCTCGCGGGTCTGGTCGCGGTGCTGGCCATCGCCGGGCCCGGCGTGGCAGAGCGGATCGGGACGGCGGGTATGGCGCTTCTGGCCCCGCGGGCGGGGCTCGATGCCTCGGGCGCCATCGCGGCGATGCTGCTGGCCAGCCTGCCGCTGTTCCTCGTGCCGATGGCGGCAGCGCTGCTGTCGATCCTGGCGCAGCGGGCCTTCGTGCTGGCCCCGCAGAAGCTGGAACCCCGGCTCGACCGTATCTCGCCGCTGGCCGTGGCCGGACAGAAATTCGGCGGGCAGGGCCTGGTTGACTTCGCCAAGGCGACCGTAAAGCTGGTGGTGGTCTCGGCCGTGCTCTTCGCCTTTCTTGCGGCGCAGCGCGACACGGTGCTGGGTGCCTTCCGGCTGTCGCCGGGGCAGGTGACCGGGGAACTGGCGCGGCTGGTGTTCGGGTTCCTGACGCTGGCGCTGGCGGTGGCGGCGGTCTTCGGCGCGGTCGACTATCTTTTGCAGCGCCTGCGCCACATCCAGAAGCTGCGGATGACCCGGCAGGAACTGATCGACGAGCTCAAGCGGTCGGACGGCGACCCGCACCTCAAGGCGCAGCGCCGCCAGCGCGGGCGCGAGATCGCGCTGGACCGGATGCTGGCCGATGTGGCCAAGGCCGATGTCGTCGTCGTCAACCCCACGCATTACGCGGTGGCGCTGCGCTGGACGCGCGCCTCGGGCCGGGCGCCGGTCTGCCTGGCCAAGGGGACCGACGCGCTGGCCGCCCGGATCCGCGAGAGGGCGGCCGAAGCCGGGGTGCCGCTCCACCGCGACCCGCCCACGGCGCGCGCGCTTTACGCCACGCTCGAGGTCGGTGACGAGGTGCGGCCCGAACACTACCGCGCCGTCGCCGCCGCGATCCGCTTTGCCGAGGCGATGCGCCGCAAGGCGCGCGGGCTGGTGGCGCGATGAGCGGGCCGCAGGACAGGCTGCGGTCGATTGCGGCGCTGCTGCGCGAGGACCGCCTGGCACGGCTGGCGGCCGCCGAGGCGGCCTGCCGGGTGACATCCGCGCGGCTTGGCGGCCTGGTTCCCGCCCCGCCCTCGCCCGAGGTCGAGCCCGCCGCGGCGCTGCGCAACGCCTTCGCCTATGCGCTCTGGGTCGAGGAGCGGCGGGCCCGGCTGGCGCGTCAGCTACAGGGCGAGGAGCGCGCGCGCGAGGCCGCCCTGCAGGCGGCTCGGCTGGCCTTTGCCCGGGCCGAGGCGGTGGCGGCGCTTGTCGCGCGGCAGGCGAGGCCGCCGCGGTCCTGACCGGTCACGAAGCGGCCTGCCGACCGCCCGCCACCGCGCGGACGCGGTGGCTTGCGACGAGCGGACAGCGGCGACGCGACGGCGCTTACCCGTCCTGCCGCACGATGTCCGAGATCAGCACCTCGCGCAGGTCTTCGCCCAGCACGGCGGTGCCGGCCTCGCGCAGCGCGCGGCGCAGCAGGATCAGGTTGGCGCCGTCGGTGAAGGCGCCGCGGAAGCCGCCTGCATTGGCGTGGTCGAACAGCACCTGCAGGAAGGTGTCGCGCAGCCGCGGCTCGCGGGCGTAGACGGCCTCGGTGGTGCCGGGCGCGACCTCGAGGCTGAGCGACAGGATGACCATCGCCGAGACGCGGCCGTCCTCGACCACCGGCACCACGAACTGGTTGGACAGCTTGACGTAATCGGGCACTGCCGGGTCGCCTTCGCCTGCCCCCTCGGCGCCGCCGCCCTTGCCTGCCCCCTCGCCGCCGTCGCCCTTGCCTGCCTTCTCGTCGCCCTTGCCTTCGCCTGCCTGCTTGCCCCCGGCCTCCGCGGCCTGGTCCTCGCCCGCTTTGTCGCCGGCGCCAGCGGCGGCGCTCTCCTCGCCCCCCTTCGCTGCCGGGTCGGCCGCAGGGCGGAGCATCAGCCCGGCCCCGGCGCCGCCCGCGAGGCCGACGAGGCCCAGGATCAGCGGGATCAGCCTGCCCATCGTCGCCCCCTCAGAACGGCAGGACCGCGTCCGCGGCCTCCTGCCCCCAGCGGGGGCGCTGGGTATCGGTGATCAGGCCGCGCCCGCCATAGGAGATGCGGGCACCCGCGATGCGGTCGTAGGTGATCTCGTTCTGGCGCGAGATGTCGGTGGGCCGCACGTAGCCGGTCACGTTCAACTCGCGCAGTTCGCTGTTCACCCGCACCTCCTGGCTGCCCTCGATGTTCAGAACCCCGTTGGGCAGCACGTCGACCACGGTCGCCGCCACGCGCAGGGTCAGACGTTCGGAACGCGCGACCGAGCCGTCGCCCTGGAAGGTCGAGGCGGAATTGGCATTCACCGCATCGGCCATCGTGGCCCCCGCGGGCAGGCGTTCGTCGAGCCGCTGGGGGATGCCGAACAGCGACGGGATGCCCATCCGCAGCGTCCCGTTGCGCGCGGTGCCGGTGGAGTTCGAGATCTGCGCGCTGTCGTCGATCTCGATCACCACGGTCAGGATGTCGCCGCGCTGTGCCGCCCGGCGGTCGCCCAGAAGCGAGGAATCCGAGGCGGTCCAGAGCGAGCTGTCGGCGCCCGGACCTTCGGGGTCGGCGCTTTCCGGCAGGGCATAGGAATACATCGCGGAATACTCGTTCGTGCCGGCCAGCGGCGCGAATTCCGGCGCCTTGCCGACCCCGGCAAGGCGGCCGCAGGCGGCGAGCGGCAGGAGGGCGAGGAGGAGGGTCTTGCGCATGGGAACACTCACGGCTGGACGTGGACGCTGCCGTCGGGGGCGACGGTGCCGGTGACGATGCTGCGCGAGGCGAGGTTCATGACCTGCACCGTCTCGCCCGCCGCGGCGCGGCCGAGGGCGCGGCCCTCGGCATGGATGGTCAGGCTCCCGGCCCGGAACACCAGCGCGACCAGGGCGTTGCGGTCGACCAGGGCGGCGGCGGCGAGATCGGAGGCCTGCAGCGGCCGGCCGGGGTAGATGGTCACCCGCACCTCCTGCCCGATGGCGGCGGCGGGGTCGGTCAGGGCGCCGTCCACCACCGCCTCGACCACCGTGATCTGCTGCGCCGAGATCACCGTCTGCGCCGGGATGACCTGCAGCGCCACCACCGCCTGGGCGGCGGCGGGCAGGGGCAGCAGGGCAAGCATGATCCAGCGCATCATCGCACCTGCGTGGTGGCCGACATCATCTGGTCGGCGGCGGTGATGACCTTGGCGTTGAGCTCGTAGCCGCGCTGCGCCTTGATCAGCTCGGTCACCTCGCGCACCGCATCGACGGTGCTTTCCTCGAGGTAGCCCTGGCGCAGCGTGCCCAGCCCGTCGAGCCCCGGCGTGCCCGGGATCGCGGGGCCCGAGGCGGGGGTTTCGAGAAACAGGTTGGACCCGATCGCCTCGAGCCCCTTGTCGTTGGCAAAGCCGGCCAGGGTCAGCGTGCCGATCTGCTCGGGTTCCACCCGGTCGGCGAAATAGGCCCAGACCTCGCCGTTGGCATTGACCGAGATGCTGCGCGCGTCCGAGGGGATGGTGATGCCGGGCGCCACGGGGTTGCCGTCGGCGGTGACGATCAGCCCCTCGCCCGTGCGCTTCAGCGACCCGTCGCGGGTATAGGCGGGGTTGCCGTTGGGCATGGTGACCTCGAGATAGCCGCGGCCCTCGATGGCCACGTCGAGATCGCCCCCGGTCTGCGCCAGCGACCCCTGTGCCACGACGACCGAGACCGAGGAGGGCCGGACGCCCAGGCCGATCTGGATGCCGGTGGGCAGCATGGTGCCGTCCTGCGCGGTCACCGTGCCGGGGCGGGCGATCTGCTGGTAGTGCAGGTCGGCGAAGTCGGCGCGGCGGGCGTTGTAGCCCGTGGTCGACATGTTGGCGAGGTTGTTGGAGACGACATCGACGCGCATCGCCTGCGCGCTCATGCCGGTCGCCGCGATGTAGAGCGCCTTCATGCGTTCTCTCCCTAAATCTACCTGCCGAGCGTCTGGATCACGGTGCGGGTACGGTTGTCCTCGCGGTCGAGGAAGCCCTGGCCCATCTCGTAGGCGCGCTGCACCGTGATCATGCGGGCGATCTCGGACACCGGATTGACGTTCGAGCCTTCGAGGAAGCCTTGCAGCATCACCGCGCCCTCGGCCGGTTCGACGCCGTCGGCCGAGAACAGCGTGCCCGCCTGGTAGCGCATCGACAAAGGGTTGGTCGGCTGCCACAGGCCGACGCGGGCCACCGCCTGGCCTGCGACCGAAACGGTGCCGTCCTGCGCCACCGCGACGTCGCGCGCGCCGGGCGGCAGCTGGACCGGGGCGCCGCCGAGGTCGAGCAGAGCGTTGCCGTCGGCGGTGACGAGCCCGCCCTCGGCATTCGCGGTGAAGGAGCCGGCGCGGGTCAGGCGGTCGCCGTCGGGGGTCTGCACGAGGAAGAAGCCCTCGCCCTGGATCGCGAGGTCGTAGGCGCCGCCGGTGGGCACCACCTCGGCCTGCGTCAGGTCGATGTTGCGGCCCGTGGCGTAGGCCATCGACAGCGAGGGGCCGTCATCGACCGCCGCGACGTATTCGGCGAAGATCACGCCCTCGCGCCGGAAGCCGGTGGTCGACAGGTTGGCGATGTTGTTCGCCACCACCTGCATCTCGCGCATCAGGCCGGACTGGCGGGTGAGGGTGACGTAGGTCGCGGCATCCATCGCCTAGCCCCCCGCGATGGCCGGGATCACCCGGTCCTGGAAGAAGCCGACGAGCGCCTGCGTCATGAACCCCATCGAGACCCAGAACACCGCCAGCATCGCCGCCACCTTGGGCACGAAGGTCAGCGTCATCTCCTGCACCGAGGTCAGCGCCTGCAGAAGGCCGATGGCCAGGCCCGCGGCCAGGGCGACACTGAGCAGGGGCGCGGACATCTGCACCGCGACCCACAGGCTCTGGCGCAGGGCATCGTAGATCGCGGCGTCGCCCATCGTCACACCGGCATCCGCAGGATTTCCTGGTAGGCCTCGACCACCCGGTCGCGCACGGTCACGGCGGTCTCGATCGCCGTCTGCGAGGAGGCGAGCGCCTCGACCAGCGCCTGGGGGTCGGCCGCCCCGGTCATCGCGGCGCGCGCCGTGGCCTCGCCGCGGGCGAGCGTTTCGGCCAGGTTTCCGGCCATCGCGGCGAAGCCCTGCACCGCCCCGTCTGCCGCTTTGGGCAGCGGGGCGGCGGCGGTCTTGCCCAGGGCGTAGGTCTGGGCGGCAAAGGCGGTTCTGACGTCCATTCTGGACCCCCCTCCTTCAGCGGCGCAGCAGTTCGAACAGGCTTTGCGTCATCTGACGCGCCTGGTCGAAGGTGCGAAGGTTCGCCTCGTAGCTGCGCTGCGCCTCGCGCGCGTCGGCGATCTCGATCACCAGATCGACGTTCGATCCGGCGTAGCGGCCGGTTTCATCGGCCAGCGGGTGGCCGGGGTCGTAGATCTGGGGCAGTTCGCCCTGGTCCAGCCGCACCGGGCCGAGGCTGACCGCGCCGGTTTCCATCTCGGCCTCGAAGGCCACGGTCTTGCGGCGGTAGCCGGGGGTGTCGGCGTTGGCGATGTTCTCGGAGATGTTGCGCAGGCGGGCGGCGTGCGCCTCCATCCCGGAGGCGGAGACGGCCATCGACGAAAGCAGGTCGGCCATGGCTTAGCCCCCCCGCCCGAGCGCCGTGCGCGTGATGACCGAGACCGACCGCTGGATCGCCAGGGCCATGTCGTGCTGCTGGCGGATGTCCGCGGCGCGGACCATCTCGCCTTCGATGGACACGGAGTTGCCGTTGGGCGATCCGGCCAGGCCCGCGGGCAACAGCACGGGCCGTGCCGAAGCCGACGGGCCACCGGCCAGGTGGCCGGCGCGCGTGGCCCGCAAATCCGCAGCCTCGCCATAGACCTGCGCGAAATCGGGCAGGTCGCGGGCGCGGTAGCCCGGCGTGTCGGCATTGGCGAGGTTGCCCGCCACGAGCCCCATCCGCGCCCCCGCGTGGGCGGCCAGCGCCCGGGCCATGCGCGTCACTTCCAGTGTTTCGAACATCGGGATTCTCCCAAGGCCGGCATCTGCCTTCACCCGGGCTTAAGGGTGATTCCTTTAGAAAGGGTAATCCGTGAACAAACGTGGGGAAAAACATGCCCGGTGTCTTCGACGGCCTCTTGGCGGAACTGGCGCGGGTGACGCCCGCGGCGCCCGTGGGGCGGGTGGCGGCGGTGGCGCCGGGGCGGATCACGGTCGCGGGCCTGCAGGACCGCGCCGCCCTGGGCGACAGGGTCGAGATCGCCGCGCGGCAGGGCCCGCTGCCGGGGGAAATCGTCGCCCTTGCCCCCGAGGGCGCCGTCGTGCTGCCCGACGGCCCGGCCGAGGGGCTGGCCATGGGCCAGGCGGTGGTGCTGCACGGCCGCGCGGGCATCGCGCCCGATGACCGCTGGCTCGGCCGCGTGATCGACCCCTTCGGCCGCCCGCTGAACGGCCGCCCGCTGTTCCCCGGCCCCGCGGCGCGCGCCCTGCGCGCCGCCGCGCCGCCGCCCGGGCGCCGCCGCAGGCTGGGCGGGCGGCTGGCCACCGGTGTCGCGGCCTTCGACACCGTGCTGCCGCTGGTGCGGGGCCAGCGGATCGGGCTGTTCGCAGGCTCGGGCGTCGGCAAGTCCAGCCTCCTGGGCAAGTTCGCGCGCGGGGTCCAGGCGGATGTGGTCGTCGTCGCCCTGATCGGCGAGCGCGGTCGCGAGGTGCGGGAATTCGTGGACCACACGCTCGGCCCCGCGGGCCTTGCGCGGTCGGTCGTCATCGCCGCGACCTCGGACCAGCCGCCCACGGTGCGGCGGCGCTGCGCCTGGGCGGCGATGGCGGTGGCGGAACATTTCCGTGACCGGGGCCTGCATGTCCTGCTGCTGGCCGACAGCGTCACCCGCTTTGCCGAGGCACACCGCGAGGTGGCCACCACCGCGGGCGAAGGCGCGGTGCTGCGCGGGTTCCCGCCCTCGACCGCGCATGCGATCATGTCGCTGGCCGAACGTGCGGGCCCGGGCGAGGAGGGCGCGGGCGACATCACTGCTGTCTTCACCGTGCTGGTGGCGGGGTCGGACATGGAGGAACCGGTGGCCGACATCCTGCGCGGCGTGCTCGACGGCCATGTGGTGATGGACCGCAAGATCGCCGAACGCGGGCGCTATCCGGCGATCGACCTGCTGCGGTCGGTGTCGCGCAGCCTGCCCGCCGCCGCGACCGGGGAGGAAAACACCCTGATCGCCGCCGCCCGCCGCCACCTCGGCGCCTGGGACCGGGCCGAGATGATGGTGCAGGCGGGGCTTTACGCCAGGGGCAGCGACCCCGCGGTCGACGCCGCGCTGCGGGTCTGGCCCGCGCTCGATGCCTTCCTGGCCGAGGACAGCCCCTCGGTCGAGGCGAGCTTCACGCGGCTGGCCGCCTGCCTCGCGGCAAGTTGAACCGGGCGGGGGGCCGCTTGACAGGGGCGCCATGCAAGGGCGTGGTGCGACAGTCCAGTGACGGAGCGTCCGATGCCACGCCTGACCCTTGCCGCCCTGCTGATCGCCGCAGCCCTGCCCGCCGCGGCCGAAACGACCGGGGGGGCCGCGCTGGTCGCCGAAGGGTGGGACGCCATCGAGGCGCAGGCGCGGGGGGGCGAGGTCAACTTCTTCATGTGGGGCGGCGCCGACAACATCAACGCCTACGTTTCGGACGTGATCGGCGCGCAACTGCGCGACCGCTACGGCATCACGCTGAACCGCGTGCCGGTCACCGACGCGGCCGAGGTGGTGAACCTGGTGCTGGGCGAGGTTCAGGCGGGCAACCTGGACAGGGGCGCGGTCGACCTGATCTGGATCAACGGCGAGAACTTCCGCACCATGAAGGAGGGCGGCCTCGCGTTCTGCGGCTATACGGACGTGCTGCCCAACAATGCCCTGGTCGACTGGACGAACGCTGCCATCGCCAACGACTTCGGGGTTCCGGTCGAGGGCTGCGAGGTGCCCTGGAGCCGGGCGCAATTCGCCATCGCCTATGACGCCGCAACCCTGCCCGACCCGCCGCGCACGATCCCCGACCTGCTGGCCTGGATCGAGGCCAACCCGGGCCGCTTCACCTATCCCGCGCCGCCCGACTTCACCGGGTCGGTCTTCGTGCGCCACGTCTTCTACCATGCCGCCGGGGGCCCCGAGGCGCTGCTCGGCCCCTTCGATCCCGCGACCTTCGAGACCGCGGCGGCGAAGACCTGGGCCATCCTGAACCGCATCGAGCCGTTCCTCTGGCGGGAAGGGCAGACCTACCCGACCTCGGTCACGCAACTGAACGAGCTGTTCGCCAACGGCGAGGTCGCCTTCACCTTCAACTACGACCCCAGCCAGTTCGGCATCGGGGTGGAGACGGGGCTGTACCCCGATACGGTGCGCAGCTTCGGCTGGGCGGACGGCACCATCGGCAACACCAACTACACGCTGATCCCGGTCAATTCGCCGAACAAGGCGGCGGCGATGGTGGTGCAGAACCTGCTTCTGTCGGCCGGGGCGCAGCTGGACAAGGCCCGCCCCGAGGTCTGGGGCGCGGCGCCCGCCATCGAGATCGACCGCACCCCCGCAGAGGTGCAGGCCGCATTCGCCGCGCTGCCCGCGCATCCGTCGGTGGTGCCGATGGCGGACCTCGCGAAGGCCGCGCTGCCCGAATTGCAGGCCGACTGGCTGGAGGCGATCGAGCAGGGCTGGCTTGCGAACGTGGGCCGCTGATGGCGCCGCGGTGACCGACGGCCGGCGCACCGCGCTGTGGCTGGCCCCGGCGCTGGCGGCGATCGGGGCGCTGGTCTTCGGGGGTCTCGGGCTCGCGGTGCTGCGGTCGCTGGGCCTGCCTGCGGGCGAGGGGATGCCGCCGCCGGGCCTTGGCGCCTATGCCCGCGTGCTGGCCGACCCCGACCTTCTGCCCGCGCTCGCCTATTCGCTGCGCACGGCCGCCGCTTCCACCGCGCTGGCCCTGGTGCTGGGGCTGGCGGTGGCTCTGCTGCTGCGGCGACCGCTGCGGGGCGGGGGGGCGCTGCGGTTCCTCGTGCAGGCCAACCTGACGGTGCCGCATGTCGTGGCGGCGGTGGGGATGATGTATCTGCTGGGCCAGTCGGGCCTGCTGGCGCGGCTGGCCTTCGCCGCGGGCGTGATCGACGGCCCCGCCGGGTTCCCCGCCCTGCTGCACGACCGCTGGGGGATCGGCGTGGTGCTGCACTACGTCTGGAAGGAGGTGCCCTTCGTCGCCCTGGTCATGCTGGCGCAGATGCAGGCGCTGGGGGCGGATCACGAGGCGGTGGCGCGGTCGCTGGGCGCGTCGCGCGGACAGGCGTTCCGGCTGGTGCTGCTGCCGCAGCTGCGGCCGGGGCTGGCGGCGTCGGGGGTGGTGAGCTTCGCCTTCGCCTTCGGCGCCTACGAGGTGCCTGCGCTTCTGGGCGCCAGCTACCCCCGCGCGCTGCCGGTGCTGGCCTGGCAGCGCCACACCGACCCCGACATCGCCGCCCGGCCCGAGGCCGCGGCGCTTGCCGTGCTGATCGCCCTGGTGGCGGGGCTGGCCGTCTGGGGCTTGCGCCGCACGGTGTTGCCGCGGGGGGCGAGGTGACGGCGCGGTTGCGCGGCATGGCTGCCGCGCTGCTGGCGGCGGGGCTGGTGCTGCCGATGGTGCCGCTGGCGGTCTGGGCATTCGCCCGCGGCTGGCGGTTCCCGGCGCTTCTGCCCAATGCCTGGTCGCTGCAGGGCTGGCAGGTCGCGCTGGCCCCCCGCACCGGGCTATGGGACGCGCTTGGGCTGACGCTGCTGATCGCGGTGCTGGCGACGGGGGTGTCGCTGGTGCTGGGCATCCCGGCGGGCCGTGTGCTGGCCGGGGCAAGGGTGCCGGGGCGGCGGCTGGTGATGGCGCTGGTGCTGGTGCCGCTGGTGGTGCCCGGGCTGGCGGTGGCGATCGGGCTGCACGGGGTGTTTCTGGCGCTGGGCCTGACCGGCACCGTGGCGGGCGTGGTGATCGTGCACCTGGTGCCGGTGCTGCCCTATGTCACGCTGGTGATGGCCGCGGTCTTCGCCAACCATGACGCCGGGCTGGAGGCGCAGGCGCGGACCCTCGGCGCCTCGCCCGGGCAGGTGTTCCGCCTGGTCACGCTGCCCGCGATCCTGCCCGGCGTGGCGGTGGCGGCGGTGATGGGGTTCCTGGTGTCCTGGAGCCAGTATGCGCTGACCCTGCTGGTGGGCGGCGGCAAGGTCATCACCCTGCCGATGCTGCTGTTCACCCAGGCCGCGGCGGGGCGCAACGATGTGACCGGCGCGCTGGCGGTGCTGTATGTGATCCCCGGTCTGGTCGCGGTGGCGCTGGCGGCGCGCTGCGTCACCGGGATCAACCTTGCGATCGCCGCCAGGATGCCGCGATGACGGGCCTCGAGGTCGACCGCCTGTCCGTCACCTACCCCGGCGCCGCGGCGCCCGCGGTGGCGGACCTGTCGCTGTCGGCGGCGGCGGGCGAACTGGTGGCGGTGCTCGGCCCCTCGGGCTGCGGCAAGTCGACGCTGCTGCGCAGCATCGCCGGGCTGGTGACGCCCGACCGCGGGTCGGTGACGCTGGACGGCCGCCCGCTGCTGCCCCTGCCGCCGGAGCGCCGCGGCGTGGTGATGATGCAGCAGGCGCCGCTGCTGTTCCCCTTCATGTCGGTGGCGCAGAACGTGGGCTTCGGCCTGCGGGTGCGGGGACGCACCGACGGCCCCGCCACGCGCGAGGTCGAGGCCATGCTGGAGGCGGTCGGCCTTGCGGGCCTGGGCCCGCGGCGCCCGGCCGACCTGTCGGGCGGGCAGGCGCAGCGGGTGGCGCTGGCGCGTGCGCTGGTGGTCCGGCCGGGGGTTCTGCTGCTGGACGAGCCCCTGTCGAACCTCGACGCGCCGTTGCGGGCGGACATGCGCGGCCTGATCCGCGACCTGCAGCAGCGGCTGGGGATCACGGCGCTCATGGTCACGCATGACGCCGAGGAAGCGGTGGCCGTCGCCGACCGCATGGCGCTGATGCTGGACGGCCGCCTGCGCCAGGTGGGACTGCCGGAGGATTTCTACCGCCGCCCCGAGGATGCGCAGGTCGCGGCCTTCTTCGGCGCGGTGAACCTGGTGCGGGGGGTCGCGAAGGCCGGGCGGTTCGACTGCGCACTGGGCGCGCTGGCCCTGCCCGCGGGGATCGCGGACGGCCCCGGCGTGCTGACCTTCCGCCCCGAGGCGGTGCGGCTGGGATCGGGGCCGAACGGCGTTTCGGCGCGGCTGGTCGGGCGGCAGTTCCTCGGCACCCGCACGCGGCTGGTGCTGGCGGTGGGAGAGACGCTGATCGAGGCGGTCTGCGCGCCCGATGACGCCCCCGCCGCAGGCCCGGGCGATGGCGTCGCCATCCACCTGCCGCCCGCGGTCCTGTGGCGCCTGCCGCCGGTCGGCTGAAAGCCGCCGCCGTGGCGCATCGGCGCGGATCGGCCAGCGGCGACCGCCTGCGCCCCGCGGTCGGTTGACGCCGCCCTCGGGCCCGGCCAAAGCTGATGGGCGGGACCAACGAGGGCATTCATGGCAGGGCATCGCTTCGGCGGGACGGAAACGCTGCGCCGGGCGGCGGCGGCGGCGCTGGCCCTGGCGCTGATGCCCGCGGTGGCGCCTGCGCAGGACAACCCGCTGTCCTGGGGCTATGGCACCTACGGCACGCCGGGCCTGATCGACATGCCGAGCGCGATGAGCCCCGAGGATGCCGAGCTGTCCTTCACCGTCAGCAACTTTGCCGGCCAGCTGCGCAATACGCTGACCTTCCAGGTGACGCCCCGGCTGACCGGCAGCTTCCGCTATTCGCGGATCGAGGGATATCTTTCCAGCGGTGGCGTGCTGTTCGACCGCAGCTTTTCGCTGCACTACCGGTTCCTGGACGAAGGCACCTGGCGTCCGGCGATGGCGGTGGGCATCAACGACATCGTGGGCACCGGGGTCTATGGCGGCGAATATGTCGTGGCCAGCAAGACGCTGACGCCGCGGCTGCGCGCCAGCCTGGGTCTCGGCTGGGGGCGGCTGGGCAGCTACGGCGGCTTCACCAACCCCCTGGGCGTGCTGGACGACCGCTTCAAGACCCGGCCCGCCGCCGGGGTGGGCGTCGGCGAGGGCGGAAACCTGACCGCGAACGCCTGGTTCCGCGGCGATGCGGCGGTGTTCGGGGGCCTGGAATGGCAGGCAACCGACCGGTTGCGGCTGATGGTCGAGTATTCCTCCGACGCCTATGCCCGCGAGGCGGCGGGCGGCGCCGTGGACCGCCGGTCGCCGCTGAACTTCGGCCTGTCCTACGAGGTGCGGCCGGGCGCCACGGTGCAGGCGAATTACCTCTACGGCTCCGAGGTCGGGTTGCAGCTGACCATGGCGCTGAACCCGCGCCGGTCGCCGCAGGGCAGCGGGCGCGACCCGGCGCCGCCGCCGGTGGTGGTGCGCCCGCCCGGCGCCGCCGGGGCGCTGCCGCTGACGGACGCCGGCGCCTCGCCGCTGGAACGTGCGCTGGCGGCGGAAGGGCTGCGGCTGAACGGGGCACGGCTGGAGGGGCGGACCCTGCATGTCGAGGTCGCCAACGAACGTTTCGGCCTGAGCGCGCAGGCGGTGGGGCGGGCGGCGCGGGTGCTGACCGCGGCGGCGCCCGCGGGGGTCGAGACCTTTGCCATCACGCTCTCCGAACGCGGCATGCCGGTGTCGACG
>CAZCPY010000008.1:19062-42201 GCA_964499865.1 uncultured Rhodobacterales bacterium
TCGACGGTCACGATCCCCCGCGGCGCGGTCGAGGCGCTGGAATTCGCCTCGGCCGACGCCCTGCGGGCGCAGACGACGATCGCCGACGCGCCCTTCCGCCTGCCGCCGGTCGACGGGCGCTATCCGCGGTTCGACTGGGACCTCGCGCCCTATCTGCGCACCGCGCTGTTCGACCCCGACGACCCGCTGCGGGCCGACGTGGGCGCGCAGCTTTCGGCCACCTTCGAGGTGGCGCCGGGCCTGGTCCTGTCGGGGCGGGTGCAGCAGAAGCTGTTCGGCAATCTCGATGCCAGCACGCGCGAATCGGACTCCGTCCTGCCGCGCGTGCGCAGCGAGGCGTTCCTGTATGACCGCGAGGCGCTCACGGTGCCCGAACTGACCGCCGCCTGGTACTTCCGCCCCGGCCCCGACCTCTACGGCCGGGTCACGGTGGGCTATCTGGAAAGCATGTTCGGCGGCGTGTCTGCCGAGGTCCTCTGGAAACCGCAGGACAGCCGGCTGGCGCTGGGGGCCGAGATCAACCGCGTGCGGCAGCGCGACTTCGACCAGCGCTTCGGCTTCCGCGACTACGAGGTGACGACGGGCAATGTCTCGGCCTATTATGACCTCGGCCGCGGCTACATGGCGCAGCTGGACGTGGGCCGCTATCTGGCGGGCGACGTGGGCGCCACGGTGACGCTGGCGCGCGAATTCGCCAACGGCTGGCGGATCGCGGCCTTTGCCACCAAGACCGATGTCTCGGCCGCCGAATTCGGCGAGGGGTCCTTCGACAAGGGCATCCAGATCACCGTGCCGCTGGACTGGATCGGCGGCAAGCCGACACGGGCGAAGCGCAGCATCCTGCTGCGGCCCGTGCAGCGCGACGGCGGCGCGCGGCTGGACGTGTCGGGGCGGCTTTACGAAACCGTGCGGGGCGCGCAGGCCCGCGAGATCGACGCGACCTGGGCGCGGTTCTGGAAATGATGCGGATCGCCCTTGCCCTCGCCACCACCCTGACGCTGGCCGCCTGCAACATGATCGAGGTGCTGCCCGGCCAGCGCACGCCCGACGCGCCCCTGCCGGAGGGTGCCACGCGGATCAATGTCGTGGCGCCGGGCCTCGGCCTGCGGGCGCCCTTTGCCCTGTCGGGACGGAACGGGGCGGTCGTCACCTGGACCTCGGCGGCGCGGCAGGCGCTGTCGCTGCAGGACGGCATCCTGGTGGCCAGCCGCGGCTTCGGCGCCGACCTGATGCGCGCAGATGCAGGCCCGACGCTGGCCGCGCTGGCCCGCGGCGGCGGGGAAGAGGTCTACGTGCGCAGCTACTACTACCTCGACGGCGAAAACCGCGAGGTCGAGCAGCGCTACGGCTGCCAGATGAAGCGTGACGACGAGGGCCTGCGCGAGACCTGCGCCAACCCCGGGGCGAGCTTTGCCAACCTCTACGTCACCGACACCGCAGGACGCCTGCTGCGGTCGGCGCAGTGGGTCGGGGTGGGTGTGGGGGCCGTGGCAATCCTGCCCTGATTGCAGGCAGGATCGGCGGATCGCCGCGGTTGCCGGCCCGCGGTTGTGGAAACGCTCTAGGCATCGCCGGGGCGACTGTGCTAGCCACGGTCAAGATTTCAAGGAGTACGGTCATGAAGAAGCTGGTTCTCGCGGTTGCGGTGATGTCGCTCGCGCCCCTTTCGGCCTTTGCCGGTGGCCTGAACGCCCCTGTGGAAGAAGAAGACCCGGTCGTGGTCGCCGCCGCCGCGTCGTCCTCGGCCCCGGGCCTGATCGTGGCGGGCCTCGGTGGCCTTCTGCTGCTGGGCGCACTGGCGGGCGGTTCGGCGTCGAACGGCACCCGCTGATCCCATCCGGCCCCGCCTGACGCAGGCGGGATCGCGATCCTCACGGGCACGCAGCGCCGCAGGGCGCTGCGTGCCTTTTGCTTTCCCGGCGCCCGGGACGCGCAGGCCGACGGGCAAGATTCCGCCCGCCCGGCCCGCCCGCCGCATTGGATTGGCGCCGGTTTTGGCCTATCCACGGCAGGTGCAGATGGGGGCGTTCCTGATGTTATCCACAGAATCGGACGGGGCGCGCCCCTGCCTGACGCCCGGCTGTGACCTGCGGTCCGCGGGGGCCGCATGATGCGGCTGGCGCTTCTGCTGCCGCTCCTGCTCGTGGCCGCCTGCGGTGTGACCGGCACCGACTTTCCGGTACGCACCGAACGCGTGCAGAACCAGGTCGAAGAGCTGGCCGCCAACGTGACCGTCGTGCAGCTGACCGCCGACAACATCGGCGACTACAGCACGCTCCGCAACCTGTCGGGCCCGCGCACCACGCTGCCGGGTGTGGGCGGCTGGAACTACAAGGTCGACGTGGGCGACATCCTCGACATCGTCGTCTGGGACAATCCCGAGTTGAACATGCCCGCCGGATCATCGCGGTCGGCGGCGGAATCGGGGCTGCGCGTGCAGGCCGACGGGTCGTTCTTCTATCCCTATGTCGGCCAGGTGCAGGCCCGGGGCCTGACGCCCGAGGCGATCCGCGCCGACCTGTCGACGCGGCTGGCAAAATTCATCACCGATCCGCAGATCGAGGTGCGCGTGGCCGCCTACAACTCGCAGGCCGTGTCGGTGACCGGCGAGGTCGCGCAGCCCAGCCGCCAGCCGCTGACCGCCACGCCGCTGACGCTGCTGGACGCGATCAGCGCCGCGGGCGGGCTGACCGAGGACGCCGACCCGCGCAACGTCACCATCCGCCGTGGCGGGCGCAGCTATACGGTGGACATGGAGGCCTTCCTGCAGAACGGGATCGGCGCCAACAACCCGGTGCTGATCAACGGCGACGTGGTGTCCGTGGGCCGTCTGGCGCAGCAGGAGGCCTACCTTCTGGGCCAGATCGTCAAGCCTTCGACCATCGACCTGACGCGCGAGAACGTGACCCTGACGCAGGCGCTGACCCGCGTCGGCGGCCTGCGCGAGGATCAGGCGGATGCGCGCGGCATCTTCGTCTTCCGCGACCTGCCCGCTGGCATCTTCGTCTACCAGCTGGACGCCTCGAACCCCACGGCGTTTCTGCTGGGCACGCGCTTTGTCGTGCTGCCGCAGGACGTGATCTATGTCACGACGGCGCCGCTCTACCGCTGGAACCGCCTGATCTCGAGCCTGCTGCCCACCGTTTCCGCGACCCGGCTGGTGCAGCAGGTCGAAGCGGCCAACTGATCCCCGGGGCCCGGGCATGATCCGCAGCGTGCTGGTGGTCTGCGTGGGCAACATCTGCCGCTCTCCCGTGGGCGAGCGGCTGCTGCGGGCGGCGGTGCCGGGGCTGGACGTCGCGTCCGCCGGCATCGGTGCGGTGGTCGGCGCCGGGGCCGACGGCGATGCGGCGGCAGTCGCGGCGGAACGCGGCCTGTCGCTCGACGGTCACGTGGCGCGGCAGTTCACCGCGGCGATGGGTCAGGCGGCCGACCTGATCCTGGTGATGGAACCCGGCCACCGGCGCGAGATCATGGGGATGTATCCGCAGCTTTCGGGCAAGACGATGCTGTTCGACCAGTGGACCGGCGCCCGCGGGATCGAGGACCCCTACCGCCGCCCGCCGGACCTGCACCGCCAGGTGCATGACCAGATCGCCGCCGCCGCGACCGCCTGGGCGGCACGGCTGGCGCCCGCCGCGGCGGCGCGCTGAGCCTGCGCGTCAGGGCCCGCGCGTCACGGGTTGTCGTTCACGTCGCGGTCCCAGATCTTGACCTGCCCCGGCTTCTTGCCGATCACCGCCCGCAGTCCCAGCCAGACCGCCAGCGAGGCGAAGGCGAAGACCGCCAGAACCACCGACAGGCTGGCCCCGGTCAGCACGCCCAGGCCCAGCAGCACGCCGGTGACGATGGCGCCCCCGGCAAAGCCCAGGAAGATGAAGCCGGGCAGCATCACCTCGAAGATGCCGATGACGAAACCCGCCGCGATCCAGACCCACCAGACCTGCCAGAACATCACGCACTCCTCCCCTTCAGCATGTTGAAGGCATTGGCGAAGGCGTCCAGCGCCTGCGCCGGGATCAGGATCGTCTGCTTGCCCGCGCCGACGGCGACCGCCTGCAGCGCCTCGACCTGCTTGAGCGCCACCTGGAACTGCGCCGCCTCCAGCCCGTTCGCGGCGATCGCGGTGGCGATCACGCCGGTGGCATAGGCCTCGGCGTCGGCGGTGACGCGGCGGGCCTTGGCCTCCTGCTCGGCGGCGTAGAGGGCCGCGTCGGCGGCAAGCTCGACCGACCGCTTCTTGCCCTCGGCCTCCATCACCTGCGCGCGGCGGGCGCGTTCGGCGTTGAGCTGCTGCAGCATCGCGGCGCGGGTCGCCTCGTCGAGGTTGACGTCGAGGATTTCCGCCCGCGTCACCTCCACGCCCCAGTCGTCGACCATCGCGCGCACCTGTTCGCGCACGCGCTCGATCAGCTGCGCGCGGTTGGACTGCACCTGGTCAAGCTCCAGCTTGCCGATCTCGGACCGCACGATCCCCGCCACCGTGGTGGCGATGGCGGCGTCGATGTCGCGGATGCGGTAGACGGTCTTTTCCGGCTCGGTCACCCGGTAGAAGACCGAGGTTTCCACCTTGACCAGCACGTTGTCGGCGGTGATCGCGTCCTGGCTGGCGGTGGGAAGCTGGCGTTCCAGCACGCTGACCTTGTGGGCGATGCGGTCGAGGAAGGGGACGACGAAGTTGATCCCCGGCCCCAGCACCGCCCGCAGGCGGCCAAAGCGTTCCACCACATGCTTTTCCGACTGCGGCACGATCCTGACGCCGAGGAAGATGCAGAGGATGACGAAGACGGCCAGTGCCAGAAACACCGCATTGCCGCCAAGGAAGTCCTGGATGTTCATGCAACCCCTCCCGATACCGCGCCGTTCCGGCGCCGTTTGCGCAAGACTGCCCGGGATGGGGCGCAAGCGAAAGGGGGGACGGCCCTACCCCTGCGGGCTTTCCCCGCTAGCTGTGGCGAAAGGAGTGCCAGATCCGATGCAGATCGCCGTCCTCTACCTGTCCACCTTCGCGGTCTTCCTGATCCTTGACGCGGTGATGCTGTCGCTGGTGATGAAGCCGCTGTTCGCCACCTACATCGGCCCCCTGATGGCCGATCCGATCCGCGTCCTGCCCGCGGGCCTGTTCTACGCAGGCTACATCGCGGGGCTGTGCTACCTGGTGTCCTGGCCCGCCCTGCGCGACGGCGCGCCGGTGCTTCTGCCGGCGGCGGTCATCGGGGCGATGGCCTACGGCACCTACGAGTTCACCTCCTATGCCATCATGCGCGACTGGCACTGGACGATGGTGGCGACCGACACGGCCTGGGGCACGGTGCTGACGGCGGTGTCGGCCTGGGCCGGGGTCGCGGCGGCGCGGGCGCTGGGCTAGGGGCGGGCCGCGGGCGGCCAGGGGCGCGTGGCTTCGGCCTCGATCCAGGCGGTGGCGAAGCCGGGCAGGGCAGGGCTTTCGCCGCCGTGGCCCAGGGCGCGGGCCCCTTCGGCCGGCGCCACGATGCCGCCGGGCCCGACCAGCGCCGCGCGCAGCAGCATGTGCGAGGTGCAGTCGCCCCGCACCCACATCGCCTGTTCCATGTAGAGGAACCGCGCGTCCCAGCCGATGCAGCGCGTCACCATGGTGATCCGGTCGAAGCCGCGCACCCGGCGGCGGTAGCGCACCGAGGACCCCGCCACCGTCAGCCCCCACCCTCGCGCCCGCAGCATCGGCACAAGGCCGGTGCGCAGGCCGAGCGCGATCCGGCCCAGGTCGTACAGCGTCAGCGTGCGGCCGTTGTTCAGCTCCACCCAGGGGTCGAGGTCCCAGGGCCAGCACAGGTGCTGTGACACATGGGCGTCGAGCAGCCCCAGCCGCGGTTGCCGCGGGGCGGTCAGCAGGGCCTTGGCCATGCGCAGGAAGGGATACATCGCGGGTCTCCGTGGCCTGCCCGGCGCCTGCCCCGCGGGCGGGCGGGCGTCAAGCGTGACGTGACGCGCGAGGTTGCCATCCGGGGGCGGTGACGTTACCTCTCCACTCCCGCTTGTTCGAGGTTTGCGATGCAGTCGCTTGGCGATATCCTGTCCCTGATCCTCGACATCGCGCTGTGGGTGGTGCTGGCGCATGTCATCATGTCCTGGCTGATCAACTTCCAGGTCCTGAACCTGCGCCAGCCGCTGGTGGCGAGCCTGTGGGACGGGCTGAACCGCCTGCTGGAACCCGTCTACGGCCGTGTCCGCCGCCTGCTGCCGGTGACGGCGGGGATCGACTTCGCGCCGCTGGTGGTGCTGATCGCGATCTACGCCGCGCAGATCGTGGTGCGGAACAACCTGTGACGTTTACCCGCCCTTAACCGTGAACGGCCGAAGATGACCCCGTCTGGCGCAGCGGAGGTGGCGGTGGCGGAAGGGCTGTTGCGCAGGGTCTTCGGCTTTCCGGGCTTTCGCCCGGGGCAGGCGGAGATCGTGGCCGCGGTGGCCGCGGGCCGCGACACGCTGGCGATCATGCCCACCGGCGGGGGCAAGTCGCTGTGCTTCCAGCTGCCCGCGCTGACGCGGGATGGCGTCACGCTGGTGATTTCCCCCCTGATCGCGCTGATGCGCGACCAGGTGCGCGCGCTGCGGGCGCTTGGCGTCGAGGCGGGGGCGCTGACCTCGCAGTCGACGGAACAGGAGCGGGAAGATGTCTTCCGGGCGCTGGAGGGGGGGCGGCTGAAGCTTCTGTACCTTGCGCCGGAACGGCTGGCCGCGGCGGCGACGCTGCCGATGCTGAAGCGCGCTGGCGTCACCGCGCTGGCGGTGGACGAGGCGCATTGCGTCAGCCAGTGGGGCCACGACTTCCGCCCCGACTACCTGCGCATCGGCGAATTGCGGCGCGCCCTTGGCGTGCCGCTGGCCGCCTTCACCGCCACCGCCGATGCCGAGACGCGGGCCGAGATCGTCACCCGCCTGTTCGACGGCGTGGCGCCGGAAACCTTCCTGCGCGGCTACGACCGGCCGAACCTGCACCTCGCCTTCGCCGTCAAGGACGACCCGAGACGGCAGGTGCTGGCCTTCGCCGGGGCGCGCAAGGGGCAGTCCGGCATCGTCTACTGCGGCACCCGCGCCAAGACCGAGACGCTGGCCCGGGCGCTGACCGATGCGGGGCACCTGGCGCTGGCCTACCACGCCGGGATGGAGGCCGAGGACCGCCGCCGCGTCGAGACCGCGTTCCAGCGCGAGGACGGGCTGATCGTGGTGGCCACCGTCGCCTTCGGCATGGGGATCGACAAGCCCGACATCCGCTGGGTCGCCCATGCCGACCTGCCCAAGTCGGTCGAGGGCTACTGGCAGGAGATCGGCCGCGGCGGGCGCGACGGCGCGGCGGCGGAGACGCTGACGCTGTATGGCGCCGACGACATCCGGTTCCGCCGCACCCAGATCGACGACAGCCCGGCGCCGATGGATCGCAAGGCCGCCGACCATGCGCGGCTGAACGCGCTGCTCGGCCTGGCCGAGGCCACGGGCTGCCGGCGGCAGGTGCTGCTGCGCTATTTCGCGGAGGAGTCGCCGCCTTGCGGCAACTGCGACCTCTGCCAGCGCCCGGCCCGCCTGTTCGACGGGACCGAGGCCGTGCGCAAGGCGCTGTCGGCAGTGCTGCGCACGGGCGAAAGCTTTGGCGCCGGGCATCTGATCGACATCCTGACCGGCCGCGCGACCGACAAGGTGCGCGAACGCGGGCACGACCGGCTGCCCACCTTCGGCGCGGGCCGCGACCGCGGGGCCGGGGCCTGGGGGGCGATCTTCCGCCAGATGATGGGCCGCGACCTTCTGCGCCCCGACCCCGGGCGGATGGGGGCCCTGCGGATGACCGACGCGGCCCGCCCGGTGCTGCGCGGCGAGGTGGCGGTGACGCTGCGCGAGGATACGGTCGAGGCGGCATCCGCCCGCGTGCCGGTCGCAGCCCTGCCCGACGAGGTGGATGCGGGCCTGCTGTCCGCGCTCAAGGCCCGCCGCCGCGCGCTGGCCGAGGCGGCGGCGGTGCCCGCCTATGTGGTCTTCGCCGACCGCACGCTGATCGAGATGGCCGAACGTCGCCCCGCGAACCTGGACCAGATGGCGCGGATCACCGGGGTGGGGGCCCGCAAGCTCGAGGCCTACGGCGCGGCGTTCCTCGAGGTCATCACCGGCCAGGCCGCCCCGCCGCCGCACCCCGCGCGCCGGGCGCTGGCCGGGCGGTCGGAGGCTGCGCTTTACGACGCGCTGGCGGCGGCGCAGCTGGCGCTGGTGCGGGGCGAGGACGGCACCGGCAAGCCCCTGTCGCTGTCGCCCGCCGCCTTGCGCCGGATCGCCGAGGCGCGGCCGTCGTCGCTGTCCGACCTCGACCGCGCGGGCGACCTTGGGCCGGCAAAGCTCGACCGCTTCGGCGCGCGGTTCCTGGAGATCATGCGCGCGGCGGGGTAGGGTCGGACGGCCCGGCGTCGCGCCACCGGTTTCTTGCCAAGAAACCGGACCGGAAACTTCGAAGTTTCCGGCGCGGACGGAGTTTCTGCGAAACTCCGCCCGCGCCGTGACGTGCGGGTCCTTCGGGTGCGATGCCGGGATCAGGCGTTCAGCCAGACGACGCCCGCGTTGACGGCGCCGGCAAGCGTCACCCAGGCCAGATAGGGCAGGAAGGCGATGGCCGCGGGGCGGTCGCGCGTCCAGGCGCGGACGATGAAGGCCAGCACGGCCAGCCAGAGGACCGCGATCACGGCAAGCCCGCCGGCTGGCCATTGCAGGCCGAAGAACACCGGCGACCAGATCAGGTTCACCGCCATCTGCACCAGCCAGAGCCCGCGCAGGCCGGGTCGCCGCAGCGCCCGCGCCCCGGCCCATCCGATCAGGAGGTACAGCACCGCCCAGACCGGGCCGAAGACCCAGGGGGCGGGGGTGAACCAGGGCTTGGCCAGCCCCGCGTACCAGGCGCCGGGGACAAAGCCTGCCCCCACGGCAAGGCCCGCGGCCAGCACCGCGGCCATGACGATCAGCGCCGGGCCCAGTCCTGGGCGACCCCCCCGTGCCGCCGCCGGTCCTGCCATGCCGCGCATCCGCCCGCCCCCTCGCACCTGACGGCGGTCAGATGGCGCCGGGACGCGCAAAGGGCAAGGGGCGCGCGGGGTCAGGCCACCGCAGCCTCGTCCTCGGAGGTCAGGCCGAGGTCTTCCGTGCCCTCGGGGCGGAAGTCTTCCAGCGCGCCGGTGATGGCGCTGCGGCGCAGCGGCTTGGTCATGTAGCGGTCGATCCCGGCGGCGAGGATGTCCTCGGCGTCGCCTTCCATCGCGTGCGCGGTCAGCGCGACGATGGGCACATGCGCGCCGGTCGGGCCTTCCGCGGCGCGGATGGTGCGGGCGGCCTCGCGGCCGTCCATTTCGGGCATCGAGATGTCCATGAAGATCAGGTCGGGGTTCAGGGCGCGCCACAGCTCCACCGCCTCGCGCCCGTTGGCGGCGAAGGTGAGGTCGATGGCGAGGTCCTTGACCATCTTGCGGAAGACAAGCTGGTTGGTGCGGTTGTCCTCGGCCGCCAGCACGACCATCCGGCGCAGCGCGGGCGCGGGCGGCGGCGAGGGCGGCGCCTGTTCGGCCGGCGCGGGCTCCGGCGCGGCGGTCAGTGCGGCAAGGCGGCGGTAGAGGTCGGCGCGCAGGATCGGCTTCTGCAGCACGGCGGCGAGGTCGACGTCGCCGTCGCGTGCGGCGGCGGGGTTCGAGGACAGAAGCACGATCGGCATCCCCCAGCCGCCCGCCCGCACCCTGGCGGCGAAGGTCAGGCCGTCCATCTCGGGCATGTCGTGGTCGGTCAGGATGACGTCGAAGTCGCTGTCGCGGGCCAGCACGGCCAGCGCCTCGGGCGCCGAGCGGCAGAGCGTGACGGCGATGCCGCAGGGCACAAGCTGGCGTTCCAGGATGGTGCGGTTGATGAACTGGTCGTCAACCACCAGCGCCCGGCGCAGGTCCACCGGCGCGCGCGGCGGGCCCGCATCCTCGGCCACCGGCAGCGACAGCCGGAAGCCGAAGCAGGACCCGCGCCCGACTTCGCTGTCGACCCAGACGGCGCCTTCCATCCGTTCGACCAGGCGGCGGGTGATCGCGAGGCCGAGGCCCGTGCCCTCGAAGCGGCGGTTGGCGGCGCTTTCGATCTGGTTGAACTCGCCGAAGATGTGGTCGAGCTGGTCGGCGGGGATGCCGATGCCGGTATCCTCGACCGTGACGTGCAACTGCTGGCGGCCGTCCTCGGCCTCGATCCCCACGACGCGGATCAGGACGTGGCCGGCCTCGGTGAACTTCACCGCATTTCCGATCAGGTTGGTCAGCACCTGCCGCAGGCGGCCGGGATCGCCCACGTAGGCCGTGGGCAGGAACATGTCGAAGTCGATGATCAGGTCGATCCCCTTGGCGCGCGCCCGGGGCTGCAGCAGCATCGCCACCTCGTGGATGACGCGTTCCAGGTCGAAGGGTTCGGGGTGCAGCACCATCCGTTCCGCCTCGAGCTTGGAATAGTCGAGGATGTCGTTGATGATGACCAGCAGCGCCTCGCCCGAGGACCTTATGGTCTCGGCGAACAGGCGCTGTTCTTCCGACAGCGTGGTGTCGCAGAGCAGTTCCGCCATGCCGATCACGCCGTTCATCGGCGTGCGGATCTCGTGGCTCATGTTGGCGAGGAACGCGGACTTGGCGCGGCTGGCGGCTTCGGCGGCGTCGCGGGCGGCGGTCAGCGCGGCTTCCTGCGCGCGGTCGCGGGTGGTGTCGACGCGCAGGCCCACGCGGCCGCCGTCGGGGGTGGGCCGGTCGATCACCTTGATCCAGCGGCCATCGGTCAGGCGCACGTTGGCCTCGCCCTCGGCCCGGGCGTGGTATGCGAGGCGTTCGGCGATCCAGTCCTCTTCCCGCCCGAGCGCATCTTCGTAGGCGCCCCGCTCGATGCCCTTGCGCAGGACCTGTTCCAGCGTGACACCGGGGGTGATGAAGTCGGCCACGTGCGGCACGGTCATGCGGTATTGCTGGTTTGCCATGATGATCCTCTGGTCCCTGTCGAAAAGCACAAAGCCGTCGGGGATCGCCTCGATCGCCGACAGGATGCGCCGCTGGTCGGTGATGTCGACGGCAAGGCAGACGATGTCGCCGTCGGGGGCGCGGCGGTCGGTGACGCGCACCCATGTCCCGTCGGTCAGCCGCACCTCGACCGGGGGGATCGGATCCTCGTCCCAGCGGGCCTGCATGCGGGCGACGAAAGCCTCGACCTCCTCGCCCTGAAGGTCGACGACGCCCAGGCGGGCGGCCAAGCGCTGGATGTCGGCGGCGGTCATGCCGGGTTCCACCGGATGGCCGGCAAAGGAGGCATGCCAGGCGCGGTTGGCGATGCGCAGCCGGCCTTCGGGGTCGAACACGGCAAAGCCGTCGCGGATCGTGTCGATCGAATCGCGCAGGCGCTGTTCGGCCATCACGGCGGCGGTATGCGCGGCGTCGAGGTCGGCCAGGAAGCGGGCGTTCTGGCCCTTGAGCGCCTCGGCCTCGGACACCGCGGCGCGGGTGACGTCGCGCTGCTGCACGATCTGGTCGCTGAGCGACCGGGCGTGCAGGGCGAGCTTTTCGTTGGCGGCGAAAAGCTCGCGGCTTTTCTGTTCCAAGAGCCGCTCTGCCGCGAGGCGGGCCCGGCGTTCCCGGGCCAGACGGTCCATCATCTCCATCGCGCGGCCGAATCCCCTCTGACCCCGCCGACGGTGCCGCAGCAAGGTGAAGGGGGCCTTAACGACGACGGCCTCTTCGCGGCGGGAGAATCCTTGCCAGCCCCCTGACCGCATGCGAGATTCCGGCCATTCGGTGGGAGGTTTCAGGATGCGCGGGCTGGTTCTGGCGGTCGGTCTTGTGCTGGCCATGGTGGTGCCGGCGACGGCGCAGGACCTGATCCCGGACCGCCGCCTGATCTACAGCGAAAACGCCGACCTGCCGGGCGGCGACATCGGCACGCAGCGCGACGTGACGATCCAGGCCTGCGAAACCGCGTGTCTGGTCAACGGCGACTGCAACGCGCTGACCTTCAACACCCGCTACAACGCCTGTTTCCTCAAGAAGGACCCCGGCGCGGCGGGCTTCTACCAGGGCGGCTATTCGGCCCGTGTGGTCGAGGCCGCACCGGGCGCCGAGGACCGCGCGGCCACGCGGCGGGGCGAGCTGACCTTCCTGTCGGACGACGACCTGGCACGCGCGCTGCTTCAGGCGCGCGCGCTGGGCGGCCTGCACATCTCGGACAGCTTTTCGGCCGAGGAGCATCTGTCCGCCGCGGCGGCGGCCGAGGCCGGGGGCAACATGACCGGGGCCGCGGCCTTCACCGGGGCGGCGGTCAACCTTACCGATGCGGGCGCGGACTGGGCGGACTATGCCCGCCGCAGCCTGCTGGCGGCGGGGGCCGATCCCGACAACGCCTCGACCTGGCGCGACCGGGCGGTGGAGGGCGCCACGAACGCCTACCTGCGCAGCGACGGGGCGGCGGCGCGGCACAACGTGCTGGTCATCCTGGCGCAGGCGCTGGAACAGGTCGGCCGCGGGCGCGACACGGTGCAGGCGCTGCGCCTGGCGCAGGACCTGCAGCCGCGCGACGACACCGCGCTGGCGCTGGAGACCGCGATCGGCAAGTACGGCTTCCGCGTCACCGACAACGAGGTGCAGTCCGACCTCGCGCGGCCGCGGCTCTGCGCCAACTTCTCGGAGGTGCTGCGCAAGGGCGATTTCGACTACACGCCCTTCGTGCAGGTCGCCGAGCCCGGGCTGACCGTGGTGCGGTCGGGCGACATGCAGCTCTGCGTCGAGGGCCTGGTGCATGGCCAGCGGGCCGCGGTCACCTTCCGCGAGGGCCTGCCCGCGGCAGACGGCCAGACCATCGCCAGGGACGTGACGATCACCGCCTACGTGCGCGACCGCAGCCCCGCGGCGCGCTTCCCCGGCCGCGGCTACGTGCTGCCGCGCGGCCCCGAGGCGGCGCTGCCGGTCGAGACGGTGAACACCGCCGTGCTGGACCTCACGCTGTACGAGGTCAGCGACCGCAACCTGCTGCGGGCGATGCAGAACGACTATTTCGGCACCCCGATGGCGCCCTGGGCCGAAGAGGATTTCGCCAGCCGGATCGGTGCGGCGCTGTGGTCGGGCACGGCCGAGGTGGCGCAGGAGGTCAACCGCGACATGACCACCCGCCTGCCGCTGGCCGAGGCGCTGGCGGGCCGCGCGCCCGGGATCTACGCGCTCAAGGCCGCGGTGCCCGGCAAGGACGAATACACCGTCGCCCCCGCCTGGCAGTGGTTCGTGGTGACCGACCTTGGCCTGACCACGATGTCGGGCGCCGACGGGCTGGCGGTGGCGGTGCGTTCGCTGGGGACGGCGGGGCCGGTGGCCGGGGCGGGGGTGCAGCTTCTCAGCCGCGCGAACGCGGTGCTGGGCACGGCGACGACGGATGCCGAGGGCTTCGCGCGGTTCGACGCGGGGCTCACGCGCGGCACGGGCGGGCAGGAACCGGCGCTGGTCGTGGTGACGGGCGCGGATGGCGACATGGCCTTCCTGTCGCTGACGGCGCCCGAATTCGACCTGTCCGACAGGGGCGTCGAGGGGCGCGAGCCCGCGCCGCCGGTGGATGTGTTCCTGGCCACCGAACGCGGCGCCTACCGGGCCGGGGAGACGGTCTTTGCCACCGCCCTGGCGCGCGACGCCCGCGGCGACGCGATCGCGGGGCTGCCGCTGACGATGGTTGTGATGCGGCCCGACGGGGTGGAATACGCCCGGTCGGTGGTGAACGACATGGGCGGCGGCTATGTCCTGTCGCAACCCATCGCGGGGTCGGCCCCGCGCGGGGTCTGGCGGATGGAACTGCGCGCCGACCTTGAGGCCGCACCGCTGGCCGCGCAGACCTTCCTCGTCGAGGATTTCCTGCCCGAGCGCGTGGACTTCACCCTGTCGCTGCCCGACACGCCCCTGCGGCTGGGCGACGTGCCCGAACTGACCGTCGACGCGCGCTATCTCTTCGGCGCGCCGGGGGCGGACCTGGCCATCGAGGGCGAGGTGCTCTTGCGCGCCGCCGACGGGTTGCCGGATTTCCCGGGCTATGTCTTCGGGCGACAGGACGAGACCTTCTCGTCCCAGCTTTCCGGCATGGACCCTTCCATGACCGACGCCGAAGGCAGGGCCGTGCTGGCCGCCTCGCTGCCGCAGGTCGAGGACCCGGGCCGCCCGCTCGAGGCGCGGTTCGTCGTGCGCGTGGCGGAAGGGTCGGGCCGTCCGGTGGAACGGCGCCTGTCCAGGGTGCTGACGCCCGCCGCGCCGATGATCGGCCTGAAGCCGATGTTCGACGGCGTGGTGGCCGAGAACACCGAGGCCCGTTTTGCGGTGATCGCCGTGGGCCCCGACCTTGCCCCCGTGCCGCTGGCCGTGGCCTGGGAGGTCAACCGGGTCGAGACGCGCTACCAGTGGTATCAGCAATACGGCAGCTGGTACTGGGAACCCGCCACCAGCCGCACGCCTGTGGCGTCGGGCTCCGCCGCGCCGGGCGCCGGGCCGGTCGAGATCGCGGCGCCCGTGACCTGGGGCGAATACGAGCTGGTCGTGCGCGCGCCCGACGGGTCTGCGGTCTCGTCCACCCGCTTCTACGCGGGCTGGTATGCGCCCGCCGACACGACCAGCACGCCCGATACGCTGGAAGTCTCGCTTGACCGCCCCGCCTACCGGGCGGGCGAGACGGCGACGCTGCGGCTGGTGCCGCGGGCGGCGGGCACGGCGCTGATCGCGGTGCTGACCAACCGCGTGGTGGAGATCAAGGCCGTCGAGGTGGTGGCGGGCGAGAACCTGGTGCCGCTGACGGTGACCGAGGATTGGGGCGCGGGGGCCTATGTCACGGCGTCGGTCCTGCGTCCGATGGACGTGGCGGCGGGCAGGAACCCGGCGCGGGCGATGGGTCTGGTGCACGCCGCCATCGACCCGGGCGCCCGGGCGCTGACGGCGACTGTCGAGGCCCCGGCCGAGGCCGCGCCGCGCGGGCCGCTGGAGGTTGCGGTGCGGGTCGAGGGGCTGGCGCCCGGCGACAGGGCCTACGCCACGGTGGCCGTCGTCGATCAGGGCATTCTGAACCTGACCGGCTATACCCCGCCCGACCCGCAGGGCCACTACTTCGGCCAGCGCAAGCTGGGCGTGGGCCTGCGCGACATCTACGGTGCGCTGATCGACGGCATGAACGGCGCCCTGGGCGAGGTCCGCTCGGGCGGCGATGCGGGGGCGCAGGCGAAACTGCAGGCGCCGCCGCCGACAGAGGAACTGGTGGCCTATTTCTCCGGCCCCGTCGAGGTCGGCCCCGACGGGCTGGCGCGGGTGTCCTTCGACCTGCCGTCCTTCAACGGGCAGGTGAAGGTGATGGCCGTCGTCTGGTCGGGCAAGGGCGTTGGGCAGGCGCAGGCCGACGTGCTGGTGCGCGATCCGGTGGTGGTCACGGCCTCGGTCCCGCGCTTCCTGTCGCCGGGCGATACCAGTCGGGTGCTGCTGGAGATCGTCAACGCCACGGGCCCCGCGGGCCGGATCGGGCTGGACCTGTCCTCCGCCGGGCTGACCATCGGTGCCGCGCCGTCGGGATTTGACCTGGCCGCGCAGGCCAGGGCCAGCTTCGAGGTGCCGGTCACCGCGGGCGCCGCGGGCCTGCAGACCATCGACATCGCGCTGACCACGCCGGATGGAAAGGTCCTGCGCAAGACGCTGACAGTGCCGGTGCAGGTGAACGACCCCGAGGTCGCGCGGACCACCCGGCTGGAACTGGCACAGGGCGAGAGCTTCACCTTCGACGCCAATGCCTTCGCGGGCCTCGACCCGGCGACGGGGATGGCGACGCTGGCGGTGGGGCCGATGGCGCGGCTGAACACGCCGGGCCTGCTGGCGGCGCTGGACCGCTATCCCTATGGCTGCACGGAACAGATCACTTCGGGCGCCCTGCCGCTCCTGTACCTGTCCTCGGTGGCCGATGCGATGGGGTTTGCCCAGGCGCAGGACCTGGGCACGCGGATCGACCAGGCGATCGTCGAGGTGCTGGCCAACCAGTCGCCCGAAGGCGGTTTCGGCCTGTGGTCGCCGGGGTCGGGGGACATGTGGCTTGACGCCTATGTGACCGACTTCCTCAGCCGCGCCCGGGCGCAGGGGCGGACGGTGCCCGACCTCGCGTTCCGCGCGGCGCTCGCCAACCTGCGCAACCAGGTGAACTATTACCCCGATTTCGACCGGGGCGGCGAGGCGCTGGCCTATGCGCTGATGGTGCTGGCGCGCGAGGGGGCGGCCTCGATCGGCGACCTGCGCTACTATGCCGACGTCAAGGCGGATGCCTTCGCCACCACGACGGCGATGGCGCAACTGGGTGCGGCGCTGGCAAGCTATGGCGACCAGGGGCGCGCCGACCGGATGTTCCGGATGGCCGCCGAACGGCTGGCCCCGCCGCTGCCCGAGGGCGTGCAGCTGTACCGCGCCGACTATGGCACCGCGACGCGCGATGCCGCGGCGGTGCTGACGCTGGCGCTGGAGGCGGGGTCGCAGGCGGTGGACACCGGGGCGCTGGCCGCGCAGCTTGCAGGCCGGTCGACGCAGCTTCTGTCGACGCAGGAAGCGACCTGGATGCTGCTGGCGGCCAATGCGCTGACCACGGCGCCGGGGGCGGATGGCGTGACCATCGACGGCGCGCCGGTCACCGGGCCGATGGTGCGGGTGCAGCAGGGCGCGGTGGCGCCCGTGGTGGTGCGCAACGGGTCCGACCGGGCGCAGACGATCACGGTGACCGCCTATGGCGTGCCCGTGGACCCCGAACCCGCGGGCGGCAACGGCTATGACATCAAGCGCCGCTACTACACGCTGGACGGCGCCGAGGTGGACCTGTCGCAGCCGGTGGCGCAGGGCACGCGGCTGGTGACCGTGCTGGAGATCACGCCCTTCGGGTCCGGCGAGGCGCGGCTGATGGTCGCCGACCCGCTGCCCGCGGGCTTCGAGATCGACAACCCCAACCTGATCGCGGGCGGGCAGATCTCCGGCCTCGACTGGCTGGCCCCGGAAACCGACGTGGCGCATTCCGAATTCCGGCAGGACCGGTTCCTGACCGCCATCGACCGCTATTCGTCGTCCAGCTTCCAGCTCGCCTACATCGTGCGCGCCGTCAGCCCCGGCACCTTCCGCCACCCCGCCGCTTCGGTCGAGGACATGTACCGCCCCGACTTCCGCGCCCGCAGCGAAACGGGGCAGGTCGTCATCGAGTGAGGGGTGCGCGCGCCCTTTTCGCGCTGGCCCTCGTCCTCTGGGCGGCGGCCCTGGCGCGCGACCGGGTGGACGGATGGATCGACGCCACCGTCCTGCCGCCGCTGGCGATTGCGACCTCGGTCGAGGTGGTGGACCGCGAGGGGCGGCTTCTGCGCGCCTTTCAGGTGGCCGACGGGCGCTGGCGGATGGGGGTCGACCTTGCACAGGTCGATCCCGGCTTCCTGCGCCTGCTGGTGACCTACGAGGACAAGCGGTTCCGCGATCACGGCGGGGTGGACCTGATCGCCCTGGCCCGCGCCCTGGGGCAGGTTCTGCGCCATGGCCGGGTGCTGTCGGGCGGATCGACGCTGACGATGCAGGTCGCGCGCCTGCTGGAGGAATCGGGCACCGGGCGCGTGACCGGCAAGCTGCGCCAGATGCGGGTGGCCTGGGCGCTGGAGCGGCGGATGTCCAAGGACCAGATCCTCGGCCTGTATCTGCTGCTCGCGCCCTATGGCGGGAACCTGGAGGGCGTTCGGTCGGCCTCGCTCGCCTGGTTCGGCAAGGAACCCGGGCGCCTGAACCCCGGCGAGGCGGCGCTGCTGGTGGCGCTGCCGCAGGCGCCCGAAAGCCGCCGCCCGGACCGCGCGCCCGCGCGCGCCACCGCCGCCCGCAGCCGCGTGCTGGCGCGTGCGCTGGCCGATGGCGTCTACGACGCCGAAACCATCGCCGCGGCCGAACGCGAGCCCGTGCCGACCGCCCGCCGGCCGGTGCCCGCCTTCGCGCCGCACCTGGCCGACCGGCTGGTCGCCGCCGACCCCGCCGCGCGGCGCATCGTCACCACGCTCGACCGCACGCTGCAACGCCAGATGGAGGCGCTGGCGGCCGAGGCGGTGCAGGCGCGGGGCGAACGGATGCAGGTGGCGATCCTGGTCGCCGACCACCGGTCGGGCGAGATCCTGGCCTCGGTCGGCTCGGCCGCCTACCGCACCGACCTGCGGCAGGGGTTCGTCGACATGACGACCGCCACCCGCTCGCCCGGATCGACGCTCAAGCCCCTGGTCTATGCGCTGGCCTTCGACGAGGGGCTGGTGCATCCCGAGACGCTGATCGAGGACGTGGCGACCGACTTCAACGGCTATGCGCCGCAGAACTTCGACCGGCGGTTCCGCGGCGAGATCCGGGTGCGCGAGGCGTTGCAGCAGTCGCTGAACCTGCCCGTCGTCAGCCTGACCGAGGCGCTGGGGCCGGCCAAGCTGCTGGCGGCGCTGGTGCGCGCGGGGGCCGATCCGGTGATCCCGGGCGACCAGCCGGGGCTGGCGGTGGCGCTTGGCGGCGTGGGGCTGACGCTGGAGGACCTGACCGGCCTTTACGCGGCGCTCGCCCGCGGCGGCGTGGCGCTGCCCCTGCATGCGACGGGTGCGGCGGAGGAGGGCGCGCGCCTGGTGTCCGCCGTGGCGGCCTGGCAGGTGGCCGACATCCTGTCGGGCCTGGCCCCGCCCCCCGGCGCGCCGCCCAACCGGCTGGCCTACAAGACGGGCACCAGCTATGGCTACCGCGACGCCTGGGCGGTGGGTTTCGACGGGCGGCATGTGGTGGGGGTCTGGATGGGCCGGGCGGACGGCACGCCGGTGCCCGGCGCCTTCGGCGCCGAGGTCGCCGCCCCGATCCTGTTCCGCGCCTTCGGTCGGCTGAAGCCCGCGCTCGACCCGCTGCCCCCGCCGCCGCCGGCGACGCTGCTCCTGGCCACCAATCAGCTGCCCTGGCCGCTGCGCCATTTCCGCAGCCGCACCGCGGCCTTCGAGGCCGCCCCCGACGCCCCCGCCGTGGCCTTCCCGCGCGACGGGACGGAGGTGGAGCTGATGCCCGAGGGCCTGATGCTGCGCGTCCGCGGCGGCACCGCGCCCTTCACCTGGCTGGCCGACGGCGCGCCTGTCGCGGTGGCCCTGCGCGCACGCGAAACGCTGATCCCCGCGCCCGGCACCGGGTTCGTCACCCTGTCGGTGATCGACGCCGAGGGCCGCTCCGCCCGCGCCCGCGTGCGGCTGACGGCCACCCCCTAGACGGGCCGAAGCCCTTCCCCCGCGCCGCGCCGCCTGCCATCACGGTGGCAGGAGGTGGCGCATGGAGGTCGTGACGGCGGGGCTGCCGCCCGGGGTCTTTGCCGCGGCGCTGGCGGTGACGATGCTGGCGGCGCTGGTCAAGGGCATGGTCGGGTTTGCCATGCCGATGGTCATGATGGCCGGGCTGTCGGCGATGATGCCGCCGCAGCTTGCGCTGGCCGGGCTGATCCTGCCCACGCTGGCCACGAACCTCGGGCAGGCGCTGCGCGACGGCCTGCCGGCGGCAAGGGCTTCGGCGCGGGCGCGCTGGCGCTTTCTGGCGGCGACGACGGCTCTGGTGCCGCTGTCGGCGCTGTTCGCGGCCGAGGTTCCGCGCGCGCCGTTCCTGCTGCTGCTGGGTGTGCCGATTGCGGCCTATGCGGTGCTTTTGCTGGCAGGGCGGTCGCTGGCCATCCCCCTTGGCCACCGCGCGCGGGCGGAATGGGGGCTGGGCGTGGTCGGCGGCCTTTACGGCGGCATCTCGGGCATCTGGGGGCCGCCGCTGCTGGTCTACCTTCTGTCGACCGGCGCCGGGCGGGACGAGACGGTGCGGGCGCAGGGCGTCGTCTTCCTGCTGGGCGCGGTGGCGCTGATGGGCGGGCACCTGGCCTCGGGCCTGCTTGACGCGCGCACCGCGGCGTTTTCGGCGGCGCTGGTGCTGCCCGCGATGGCCGGGCTGTGGATCGGCAACCGGATCGCGGCACGTGTCGACGCCGCGCGGGTTCGGTTCTGGACGCAGGGCGTGCTGCTGGTGACCGGGCTGAACCTGATCCGGCTGGCGCTGGCGTGACGCGCCGTCAGCTGACCGGCACGGGGCCGGGGCAGGGGTCGGTGAAGGCGGGCATCAGCGCCGGGTCCACGACCTCGAACGACGCCTCGTAGACGATGCGGTCGCCCTGCGTGGCGACAAACCGCCACAGGCCCGGCACGCGTTCCTCGGGCAGGTCGAAGCGGAAGAAGTTCGCCGCCCCCTGACCGGCGGCGAAGGTCGCCACCCAGCTTTGCCGCGTGGTGCCCGCGGGTGCCATCGGCGGGTGGGTGACGGTGATCGTCACGTCGTCAAGGTCCGTCACCGCCCAGGCCACCACGCCGAAGGCCAGTTCCGGCAGGGCGGGAAGCGTCTGCGTGCGCAGTCCCACCCCCGCTTCGCCCTCGTAGAGGTCGATGAACCCCAGCATCGTGTCCGGCGCCACCTCCTGCCGGCCGCTCCTGCCGGCGCAGATGATGCCCCAGTCGATGCGGTCGAGCAGCGCCGCGTCATGCGTGGGCGGCGCCGCCGCCGCGGGGGCGGCCAGCAGTCCGGCAAGGAGGACATGGCGCAGCATGCCGCCAGTCTGGCGAAGGCCGGGCGGGGCGTAAAGCCTCAGGCCGGCACGATCACGCCGACGGGCACGCCCGCAGGCACGGCGGCGGGCACGCCCGCAGGCACGCCCGCAGGCACGCCCGCAGGCAGCGCCGCGTGCACCTCGGCGCCGACATGCGCCTCGTACTGGGCGAAGTTCTTGACGAACATCGCCACCAGCCGCCGCGCCTGGGCGTCATGGGCCGCCCCGTCCGCCCAGGTCGACCGCGGGTCCAGCAGGCCCGCCTCGACACCCGCAACCTCGACCGGGACCTCGAAGCCGAAATGCGGGTCGATGCGGAACCGCGCCGTGGCCAGGGCGCCGCCCAGCGCCGCCGACAACAGCGCCCGCGTCGCCCGGATCGGCATCCGCCGCCCGGTGCCGTAGGCGCCGCCGGTCCAGCCGGTGTTGACCAGCCAGCACTGCGCCCCCGTGGCCGCGATCTTGTCCTGCAGCAGGCGCCCGTAGACCTCGGGCCGCCGCGGCATGAAGGGGGCGCCGAAGCAGGCGGAGAAGGTGGGGGTCGGTTCGGTGACGCCGCGCTCGGTGCCCGCCGCCTTGGCGGTGAAGCCCGACAGGAAGTGGTACATCGCCTGCGCGGGCGTCAGCCGTGCGATGGGCGGCAGCACGCCGAAGGCGTCGCAGGTCAGCATCACGATGTGCCGTGGCGCACCGCCGAGGCCGCTGGCCGAGGCGTTGGGGATCGCTTCCAGCGGATAGGCGCAGCGGGTGTTCTGGGTCCGCGACAGGTCGGCGAAGTCGATCTCGCGGGTGACGGGGTCCCAGCCCACGTTTTCGACCACGGTGCCGAACATCCGCGTCGTGGCAAAGATCGCGGGCTCTGCCTCGGCCGACAGGTGGGCGGTCTTGGCGTAGCAGCCGCCCTCGAAGTTGAAGGTGCCGGTGCCCCAGCCGTGCTCGTCATCGCCGATCAGGATGCGCGCGGGGTCTGCGGACAGCGTGGTCTTGCCGGTGCCGGACAGCCCGAAGAACACCGCCGTTTCCTCCGGGCGCCCGGGCGCGTGGTTGGCCGAACAGTGCATCGGCATCACGCCCCGGTCGGGCAGCAGGTAGTTCAGCACCGTGAAGACGGCCTTCTTGTTCTCGCCCGCATAGGCGGTGTTGCCGATCAGCACGCGGCGGGCGTCGAAGTTGATGGCGATCACGGTTTGCGTCCGCGTGCCGTGGCGGGCGGGGTCGGCCCGGAAGGACGGGAGATTGATGACCGTCCAGTCCGGGACGAAGCCGCTCACGTCCCCGGGCCGGCGCAGCAGGTGGCGGATGAACAGGCCGTGCCAGGCGAGTTCCGTCACCACGCGCACGTCCAGCCGGTGCGCGGGGTCGGCGCCTGCGCACAGGTCCTGCACGAAGACCTCGCGGGTCCGAAGATGCGCCAGCATGTCGGCTTCCAACCGCGCCCAGGCGTCCGGCGCCATGGCGGCGTTGTTGTCCCACCAGATGGTGTTTTCGGTGGTGGCGCTGCGCACCACGAACTTGTCCCTGGGCGACCGGCCGGTGAACTGCCCGGTCTCGCACAGGAAGGCGCCGCCGGGGCCGAGGTGGCCTTCGCCGCGGGCAAGTGCTGCCTCGATCAGCGCGGGCACCCCGTCGTTGTAGCAAACCGCCGCCGCGCCGATGCCCTGATGCGCCAGCGTCTGCGTGGGGTTCACCCGGTCGGGGGTCATGTGCGCGCTCCCATGTGCAAGGCCGGGCCTCCTCGCCCGGTGCTTCCGGATATAGCACACCGGGCGGGTTCCGCTAGCACGGCAAGCCGTGTTAGCGTTAGCATTTTCCTGTTAGCGCAAGCACTTAGCATGAGGCACGCCCCTCATGCCCCGGCTGCCGATATCTGCGGCAAATTAGTCATCCGTTCGGGTTTTTCTCGTTGACTGAGGTGTCAGAGGCGGGGTGATTCGCACTTGCCGATTGATTCCGCGACCGCAAGACCGCATCATGGGCCAAAAGAAGACAGAAAAATGAGCAGTATAGGGAAGCAGGCCATGTCGCGCATCGCGCTCGTGGACGACGACAGGAACATCCTGACGTCCGTCTCGATGACTCTGGAAGCCGAAGGTTTCGAGGTCGAAACCTACAACGACGGGCAATCCGCGCTGGACGCCTTCAACCGGCGCCTGCCGGACATGGCCGTGCTCGACATCAAGATGCCGCGCATGGACGGCATGGACCTGTTGCAACGCCTGCGCCAGAAGACCTCGATGCCGGTCATCTTCCTGACCTCCAAGGATGACGAGATCGACGAGGTTCTGGGCCTGCGCATGGGGGCCGACGACTACGTCAAGAAGCCCTTCAGCCAGCGCCTGCTGGTCGAACGCATCCGCGCCCTGCTGCGCCGCCAGGACGCCATCGCCACCGGCGAGGTCGCCACCGGCGAAGAGACCAAGGTGATGGAACGCGGCCAGTTGCGCATGGACCCGCTGCGCCACGCGGTCACCTGGAAGGGCATGGACG
>CAZCPY010000009.1:0-41021 GCA_964499865.1 uncultured Rhodobacterales bacterium
GCTGCGGCGGCTATGTCGTGGGGCAGACGGTAAAGCTCTTGAAGCAGCACCACCTCTTGGACGACGCCGACGTGGTGATCTTCGACGTCCTCGGCGACGTGGTCTGCGGCGGCTTTGCGGCCCCCCTCCAGCACGCCGACCGGGCGCTGATCGTCACCGCCAACGATTTCGACTCGATCTACGCGATGAACCGCATCATCGCCGCGGTGCAGGCCAAGTCGTCGAACTACAAGGTCCGCCTGGCCGGCTGCGTCGCCAACCGTTCGCGCGAGACCAACGAGGTGGACCGCTTCTGCGACAAGGTCGGCTTCAGGCGCATCGCCCACATGCCCGACATCGACGCCATCCGCCGGTCGCGGCTGAAGAAGAAGACGCTGTTCGAGATGGACAGCGACCCCGACGTGGACATCGCCCGCGCCGAATACCTGAGCCTCGCCAACCGGCTCTGGACCTCGGTCGGGGAAGACCCGCTGACCCCCGCCCCCCTGCCCGACCGCGAGATCTTCGAACTTCTGGGGTTCGACTGATGGATTACACGACCACCCTCGCCCGCGTCGAAGGCTACTTCGACCAGACCGCCCGGGACACCTGGGCGCGGCTGACGTCCGACGCCAAGGTCAGCCGCATCCGGCAGACCGTGCGCGAGGGGCGCGAGGCGATGCGCGCGCTGATGCTGTCGCGCCTGCCCGACGACCTGTCCGGGGCGCGCGTCCTTGACGCGGGCTGCGGCACGGGTGCGGGGGCCGAAGCGCTGGCGGCACGGGGCGCGCAGGTGGTCGCGGTGGACATCTCGCCGCAGCTGGTGGCGCTGGCGGCAGAGCGGATCGCGCCGGCGCTCAAGTCCCGCGTGACCTTCGCCGCGGGCGACATGCTGGCCGACCGCGGCCGGTTCGATGCGGTGATCGCGATGGACAGCCTGATCTACTACCGCGAGCCCGACCTCGTCTCGGCGCTTTACGCCTTGACGCGCCGGACCGACGGCCCCGTCGTGTTCACGATCGCGCCGAAGACGCCGCTGCTCAGCCTGATGTGGAACGTCGGGAAGGTGTTCCCGCGCGCCGACCGGTCGCCGCAGATGGTGCCGCAGTCGCCCGGGGCGCTGGCCCGCCAGCCCGGCGTCAACCCGGTCGGCCGCATCGCGCGCGGTTTCTACATTTCTCAGGCGATGGAGGCGAGGGCATGATCGTCACCCGCAAGCACATGAAGTCGCTGACGCTGCGCTGGCTGCCCTTCGCCGACGCGGCCTCGGACGACCTGCCGCTTGGCCAGCTTCTGCGGCTGTCGCTGTTCCAGGTTTCGGTCGGCATGGCCTCGGTGCTGCTTCTGGGCACGCTGAACCGGGTGATGATCGTCGAGATGGGCGTCGCCGCGTCGGTGGTGGCGGTGATGATCGCCCTGCCCGTCCTGTCGGCGCCGTTCCGCGCGCTGCTGGGCTTCCGCTCCGACACCTACCGTTCCGCCATCGGCTGGAAGCGCATCCCCTACCTGTGGTTCGGGTCGCTGTGGCAGATGGGGGGCCTCGCGATCATGCCCTTTGCCCTGATCGTGCTGTCGGGCGACCAGACGCTGGGCCCGGCCTGGGCGGGCGAGGTGCTGGCGGGGCTTGCGTTCCTGATGACCGGCATCGGCATGCACATGACGCAGACCGCGGGGCTTGCGCTGGCCTGCGACCGCGCGACCGACGAGACGCGGCCGCGCGTGGTGGCGCTGCTCTACGTCATGTTCCTGATCGGCGCGGCGTTTTCGTCGCTGGTCGTGGGCTGGCTGTTGACCGACTTCGACCAGATCACGCTGATCCGCGTGGTGCAGGGCTGCGCGCTGGCGACGCTGCTCATCAACATGGTCGCCCTGTGGAAGCAGGAGCGAGTCCGCCCGATGAGCCAGGCCGAACGGCAGGCACCCCGGCCCCTGTTCCGCGACGCCTGGGCCGACTTCACCAGGGGCGGAGAGGCCGGGCGACTCCTGGTCGTGGTGGCGCTTGGCGCGCTCGGCTTCAACATGCAGGACGTGCTGCTGGAACCCTACGGCGGGCAGATCCTGGGCCTGCCGGTCGCGGCGACGACGCTGCTGACGGCCACGTCGGCGGCGGGCGCCCTGGTGGGATTCGGCCTGTCGGCGCGCTGGCTGGTGCGCGGGATCGACCCCTACCGGCTGGCGGCGCGCGGGCTGCTGACCGGGATCGCGGCCTTTTCCGCGGTGGTCTTCGCGGCCCCCATGGACAGCGCGGCGGTGTTCTTCGCGGGGGCGGCGCTGATCGGGCTGGGGGGCGGGCTGTTCTCGGTCGCCACGCTGACGGCGGCGATGACCCTGCGCACCGATGTCGGCCGGGGCCTTGCGCTCGGCGCCTGGGGTGCTGCGCAGGCGACCGCGGCGGGCCTGGCCATCGGCCTCGGCGGGGCGTTGCGCGATGGGGTCGGGGCGCTGGCCGTGCGGGGCAGCTTCGGCGACGCCCTGAACTCACCCAGCTTTGGCTATTCCTTTGTCTATCACACGGAAATCCTTTTGCTTTTCGTCACGCTGATCGCCCTTGGCCCGCTTGTGCGGGTGGGGGGCCAAACCGGAATGCAGGGCGGGGGGGCCAGGTTCGGCCTGTCCGACCTGCCCACCTGACCACGGAGGACAGTCATGGTTGGTGTCAACTTCTTCGGCGACTTCGATCTCGCCTCGCTGGCGATCTGGAGCTTCTGGCTCTTCTTCGCGCTGCTCGTCTACTATCTGCAGACCGAGAACATGCGCGAGGGCTTCCCGCTGGAAACCGAGGACGGCAAGGCCGCCCCGAACCAGGGGCCCTTCCCGGTGCCCAAGCCCAAGACCTTTGCCCTGCCCCACGGGCGCGGCAGCGTCACCGTGCCGTCGGCCGAGAACGAGGCGGCGCATCGCCGCGGCGACCTGGCGCTGGCCCGCACCGCCGCATCCGAGGGCTTTCCGCACATGCCGACCGGCAATCCGATGGCCGACGGCGTGGGCCCGGCCGCATGGGCGCCGCGGCGCGACATCCCCGAACTTGACGGCCACGGCCACAACAAGATCGCGCCGCTGGCCACCGCCACGGGCTTTTCCGTCACCGCCGGGCGCGACCCGCGGGGGATGAAGGTCCAGGCCAACGATCTGGCGATGGTCGGCACGGTGTCGGACATGTGGATCGACGGTTCCGAACAGCTGGCCCGTTACCTCGAGGTCACGCTCGACGGCGGCGTCAAGCGGCTGATCCCGCTGCCGATGGCCAGGATCAAGTCCGACCGCGTGGTCGTCTCGGCCCTGTCGTCCGGCCAGTTCGCGGGCATCCCCGCGACCCGTTCGACCACCGAAGTGACGATGCTCGAGGAAGACAAGATCTCGGGCTACGTCGCCGGCGGCACCCTGTACAACGACGGCCGCGCCTCGAAATGGCGCGCGCTGTTCGGCTGACCTCGTCAAAGGACCTGCGCCCATGTCCCAAGACGATTTCGCCTTCGAACACGCCCCCGGCCTTCCCGCGCCCTTGCCGCGCGGCGAGACGGTCCTGTGGCAGGGTCGCCCCGCCACCCTGCGCCTGGCAGTCGAGGCCTTCGGGCTGAACTGGCTGGCGCTCTACTTCGCCGCCCTGATCCTGTGGCGCGCCGCGGTCGGCTTCGGCCGCGGCGGTCTGCCGGGGGCGCTGGCCTACGGCCTGCCCTACATCGCCGTCGCCGCCGCGGCGGGGGCGGTCGTGCTGCTGATGGCCTGGGCCCAGGCCCGCGCCGCGGTCTACACGATCACCTCGGCCCGCGTGGTGATGCGCGTGGGTGCGGCGCTGTCGGTGACGCTGCAGATCCCCTTCACCCAGATCGAGACCGCCGGGCTCGACCTGCGCCGCGGTGGCAGCGGCACCGTGGCGCTCAGGACCACGCAAGCCTCGCTCGCCTATGCCGTGCTCTGGCCGCATGTCCGCCCCTGGGCGATACGCGCGCCCGAACCCGCGCTGCGCTGCATCCCCGATGCCGCGCGCGTGGCGGCGCTGCTGGCCGAAGCGGCCGAGACGCGCATTCTGCAACCCGTCATCTCCGGCCCGGCGCCCGCGCCGGTCCCGGCCGAATAGGGGAACCCTGCCATGACCTTCCGCGAAACCCCCGCCCTGGCCGAACGCGACCGGGAGATGATCCCAAAGGTCCTCTTGCGCGCGATGCTGGCGCTGGTGCTCGTCGCGCTGTCGCTGACCACCTACGCGGTCGTCTCCGGCCGCGAAAAGGTCGGCCGCCCCGCCCAGGGCGCCGTGGTGGCCGAACGCATGATCGTGCTGACCGGCGGACCCGGGCAGTCGGTCACCGTGACCTCGGGCGACGAGGTGCTGGCACAGATGGACCACGGCGGCTTTGTCACCGTGATCCAGAACGGCCTGATGACCGAACGGCGCAAGCGCGGTGTCGATCAGGGCCTGCCGGTCCGGCTGGCAAGATACGACAACGGCCGGTTTGCCGTGGAAGACCCCGCCACCGGCTGGAGCGTCGAGCTCTACGCCTTCGGCGGCGACAACGAGGCGGCCTTCGCGCGCTTCCTCGAACCATAAAGACAGGGAACCACCGCCATGGGAATCTTCACCAGGAAAAGCGAGCAGGTGCCGGTGACCGTCGAGGTCTCGCACCGCTTCGAAAGCCTGCACGCCCACGTCCGCTTCAACAACGGCGCCATCGTCCATCCGGGCGACGAGGTGCTGGTCCACGGCCGCCCCATCATGGCGGCCTGGGGCGAGGTCATCACCGAGGACCGCACCGCCACGATCACCCGCGCAAGCTGGCTGGAACGCCAGTGGACGCGCCTGACGGGCGATTTCGGGTTCATCGAACTGTGCGAATTCTCGTTTTCCGACGAGGTGATGTCATGAACGCCCCCGCCCCGAACCTGCACGCCACCACGCATGACGAACTGCACGCCGAAATGGCGGACGCCTTCGACACCACCGCGATGGCGACAGAGACGACGATGCTCAGCCCTCGGTTCTACACCACCGATTTCGACGAGATGGATGCCATCGACGTCACGCCCGTGCGCGCGGAATGGGACCGGCTGATCGCGCAGATGAAGTCCGACCCCAACCGCGGCCATTTCAGGAAGAACGCCGACTGGGACCAGATCGACTGGGCGGGCATGGAGCCGGGCCTGCGGGCCGAGTTCATCGACTTCTTGGTGTCCTCCTGCACCGCCGAATTCTCGGGCTGCGTGCTCTACAAGGAGATGAAGCGGCGCGGCAACAACCCCGACATCTGCGAGCTGTTCAGCTACATGTCGCGCGACGAGGCCCGCCACGCGGGCTTCATCAACGACGCGCTGCGCGAGGCGGGCGTGGCGGTGAACCTGGGCTTCCTGACCAAGGCCAAGAAATACACCTACTTCCGCCCGCGGTTCATCTACTACGCCACCTACCTGTCGGAAAAGATCGGCTACGCCCGCTACATCACCATCTTCCGCCACCTCGAGGCGCACCCCGAACACCGCTTCCACCCGATCTTCAAGTGGTTCCGCGAATGGTGCAACGACGAGTTCAGCCACGGCGAGGCCTTCGCGCTCTTGATGAAGACCGACCCGAAGATCACCGAAAGCTGGTCCGCCAGGCTTTGGATCAGGTTCTTCCTGACCGCGGTCTACTCCACCATGTATGTGCGCGATCATGCCCGGCCCAGGTTCCACAAGGCGCTGGGGGTCGACATCGAGTGGTATGACCAGGAGGTCTTCCGCAAGACCTCGACCATCGCGCGCCAGATCTTCCCGGTGGAGATCGACATCGACCACCCCGCCTGGCTGCCCGGCCTCAGGCGCATGGAACGCGCCTTCCGCGACATGGACGCCGCGAAGAAGCGGGGCGGCGCCATCGGCAAGATCAGGGGATGGGCGGCCTCTGCCCGCGCCGCCGCGGCCTTCGCGCGGCTCTACCTCATTCCGGTGAAGCAGGTTGCTGCACCGGCCTCCGTGCGGCTGGAACCGGCCTACTGAGCCGACCGGCCAACCCCCGCCGGGGGCGGGATGGGCGCGTCCCGTCCCCGGCGGAGCGAACAACGAAAGGAGACCCCATGCTGGAAAACCCCTGGATCACGGCCCTGGCGGCCCTGTTCCTGTGGTGGTTTTCCACGGGGCTGCTGATGTGGCGCGTGCGCGTGGCCGACAACGGCGGGCGCGATGCGCATTCCTGGTCGGTCCTGCTGACCCTGCCCCTGCTGGCCGCGGGCATCGTCGGCGCCCGCCTGACCGCCGCCGACGCCACCCCCGCGGGCGCCTTCCTCGCCTTCCTGTCGGCCATGGCCGTCTGGGGCTGGATCGAGCTTGCCTTCCTGTCGGGCCTCATCACCGGCCCCTCGACCGCCCCCTGCCCGCCCGGCGCCTCGACCTGGGCGCGGTTCCGCAGCGGCGCGCTGGCGCTGGCCTGGCACGAGGCGGCGCTGTTCGCAGGCCTTGCCGCCATCGAAGTGTCCACCCGCGGCGGCGAGCACCGCTTTGCCTTCTGGACCTACGCGATCCTGTTCGGCGCCCGCATCTCGGCCAAGCTGAACCTGTTTCTGGGCGTGCCCCGGTTCCACGCCGAATTCCTGCCGCGCGCCCTGTCGCACCTGCCCAGCCACTTCCGCAGGGCCGAGATGAACGCGCTGTTCCCGGTGTCGATCACGCTCCTGTCGCTGGCCGCCTACCGCTGGCTCGACCGGCTTTGGAATGCCGAAACGCCGGGGGCCGAGACGGGCTTTGTGCTGCTGCTGTCCCTCACCCTGCTGGCGCTTCTTGAACACTGGTTCATGGTGCTGCCGCTGCCCGACCAGAAACTCTGGCGCTGGATGATCCCGGCGCACCGGACCGACCCTTAAGAAAGGCCCCCGACGATGGATTTCCAAGGCTTCTTCACCCAGGAACTCGACGCGCTGAAACGCGAGGGGAACTATCGCATCTTTGCCGAACTGGAACGCGCCTGCGGCAAGTTTCCACAGGCCCGCCGCCACGCCGACGGTTGCGTCGAGGACATCACCGTCTGGTGTTCCAACGACTACCTCGGCATGGGCCAGAACCCGGGCGTGGTGCAGGCGATGGTGGACACCGTGCAGGCCTGCGGCACCGGCGCCGGCGGCACCCGCAACATCAGCGGCAACGCGCATCACCACCTGCTCTTGGAGGCGGAACTGGCCGACCTGCACGGCAAGGAGGCGGCGCTGCTGTTCACCTCGGGCTACGTGTCGAACTGGGCGGCGCTGTCGACGCTGGGCGGCCGCATTCCGGGCGTGGTGATCCTGTCGGACGAGATGAACCATGCCTCGATGATCGAGGGCATCCGCCATTCCCGCGCCGACAAGGTGCTGTGGCGGCACAACGACTGGCGCGACCTCGACCGCAAGCTCAAGGCCGTGGGCGACCGGCCGAAGCTGGTGGCCTTCGAGAGCGTCTATTCGATGGACGGCGACATTGCCCCCATCCGCGAGATCGTCGAGGTGGCCGAGGCGCACGGCGCCATGACCTACATCGACGAGGTGCACGCGGTCGGCATGTACGGCCCCCGCGGCGGCGGCGTGTCGGAACGCGAGGGCCTGGCGCACCGCATCGACCTGATTGAGGGAACGCTGGGCAAGGCCGACGGCGTCGTCGGCGGCTATGTCACCGGCACGGCAGCGATGTGCGACTTCATCCGCAGCTTTGCCAGCGGGTTCATCTTCACCACCGCCCTGCCCCCTGCGGTCGCCGCGGCGGCGGCGGCCTCGATCCGCCACCTCAAGACCTCGGACAGCGAACGGCTGGCACAGCGCGACCGCGTGGCGCGCCTGCGCGCCGCGCTGGACCGCCAGGGCATTCCGCACATGCAGAACGACAGCCACATCATCCCGGTGATGATCGGCGATCCGGTCAAGTGCCGCATGATCAGCGACATCCTGATGCGCGACTGGGGCATCTACGTGCAGCCGATCAACTACCCCACCGTGCCCAAGGGCACCGAACGGCTGCGCATCACGCCCTCGCCGCTGCATACGGACGCCGACATTGACAGGCTTGTGACCGCACTGGCCGGGCTTTGGAGGCATTGTGCATTGTCGCATGCGGTTGCCTGACTGCCGTCCACACCTAGAACACCCCCTGCGAGCACGCCTCGGACAGCCGGAATTCGCTCAAAGGAGAACCAGAATGACCAAGACCCGCCGCGCAGCGATCGCACTCATCGGCGGCGCCGCGACCCTGATGACCGGCGCGGTTCCCGTCCTTGCGCAGGACGCGGCCGCCCCCCCCGCACCGGTCACGCACGATGTGCAGATGCTCAACAAGGACCCGGCGGACCCCAAGCAGATCATGGTGTTCGAACCCGACCTGGTGATCGCGCGACCGGGCGACTCGATCCGCTTCGTCCCGACCGACAAGGGCCACTTCGCCGCCTCGCAGGCCGAGGTCATCCCGGCCGGGGCCGAGCCCTACAAGGGCGTGATGAACAAGGAAGAGACCGTCACCCTGACGGTCGAAGGCGCCTACGCCTTCGTCTGCACGCCGCACGCCACGATGGGCATGTCGCTGCTGGTCCTCGTCGGCGACCCGTCGTCCAACTACGAGGCGGTCAAGGCCTACAAGTTCCGCGGCAAGCCGTTGCAGACCCGCATGAACGACCTGTTTGTTCGGGCCGATGCCGCCCTTGCCCAACCCGCGGCGAACGGCTAACGATTCGCAAGGTGGCCCGGTTCGGCAGAACGGCCCGGGCCACCGGCACCCAGCTATCGTGACGAGAGCGAGGACATGATGAAGATCACTCCGATCCTGGCGGCCGGCTTCGCCCTGGCCGCCTCGCCGCTGCTGGCGCAAGCCGACGTGGAAGCCGGCAAGAAGGTGTTCAACCAGTGCCAGACCTGCCACGTCGTCGCCAACGACGCGGGCGAGGTGCTGGCGGGCAAGGCGGCCAAGGCCGGGCCGAACCTCTACGGCCTGCCGGGCCGAGTGCTGGGCAGCCGCGCCGACTACAAGGGCTATGACGACACCATCGTCGCGCTTGGCGCGGCGGGCGCGGTCTGGACCGAGGAAGACTTCGTCGCCTATGTCCAGAACCCCACGAAATTCCTCAAGGAAAAGTCGGGGGACACGAAGGCCAAGTCGAAGATGTCCTTCATGCTGAAGAAGGAAGAAGACGCCCGCAATGTCTGGGCCTTCCTGGCATCGCTGTCGCCGGCCCCGGCCGATGCGGCCGCGGCCCCGGCTGATGGCACGGTGGCACCGTCGAACTGACCTGACCTTCCGCGCGGGCTGCGTGCAGGCAGGCACCCTGTACCAGGCTGCGCGTAGGGTGCGTGCTCGCACGCACCTCACCTCATCCCGCGGTCAAACCCACTTCGCCAGCGGCGGCAGGCTCATCAGAACCGCGTTGGCATCGTGCCCCGTGGCCAGCCCGAACCGGGTGCCGCGGTCGTAGACCAGGTTGTATTCGGCATAAAGCCCGCGGTGGACAAGCTGCGCGTCCTTGTCGGCGTCGGTCCAGGGCGTATCGCGGCGGCGGTCCACCAGCGGCACCCAGGCCGGCAGGAAGGCCCGCCCGATGTCCTGCGTCAGCGCGAAGTCGGCGGCCCAGTCGCCGGTGTTGCGGTCGTCCATGAAGACGCCGCCCACCCCGCGCGCCCGGCCCCGGTGCGGCACGAAGAAATATTCGTCCGCCCAGGACCTGAGCTTCGGATAAAGCCCGTCCCCGTGCGGCGCGATCCAGGCCTCAAGCGTGGCGTGGAAATGGCCCGTGTCCTCGGCGTATTCGAGGCAGGGGTTGAGGTCCTCGCCGCCGCCGAACCACCAGGCGCCGGGCGTCCAGAACATCCGCGTGTTCATGTGCACGCTGGGGCAATGGGGGTTCTGCATGTGGGCCACCAGGCTGATGCCGGACGCCCAGAACCGCGGGTCATCCGCCATCCCCGGCACCCCGCGCGCGGCCATCGCGCGCTGCGCCTCGGGCGCGAGGCGCCCGTAGACGGTCGAGACGTTGACGCCCACCTTCTCGAACACCCGCCCGCCGCGCAGCACGCTCATCAGCCCGCCGCCCGCATCCGACCCGTCGTCGCTGTGGCGCCGCGTCGCCGTCACCTCGAACCGGCCTGCCGGGCGGTCGGCGGTGGGGCCTGTGGCCTGACGGTCTTCCAGCGCCTCGAAGGCGGCCAGGATCCCGTCGCGCAGGGTCATGAACCAGGCGGCGGCGCGGTCGCGTTCGGGTTCCAGCCCGTCGAACATCGGGGTCTCCTGTCCGGTTTGCCTGACAGTATTGCCCCGCGCGCAGACCGCCAAGCCTTGACCTGCATCAAGCCCCGATGATCGTCCGCACCCGCGCCACGCCTGCCTCGACCAGCTCCCGGTCGCCGCGCGCCTCGACGTTCAGGCGCAGGTAGCTCTCGGTGTTGGACCGCCGCAGGTTCAGACGCCAGTCGGCGAAGGCCAGGCTCAGCCCGTCCGTGCGGTCCTGCGCCAGCGCCGCGGGCCCCAGCGCCGCCTCGACCGCCGCCATCGCGCCGGCGGAGTCGGGCAGCAGGAAGTTGATCTCGCCCGAGGACGGAAACGCCGCGATCCGTTCGGCCAGCAGGTCGGCCAGCGGCCGGCCGGTGCGGCAGACCAGCTCGATCACCAGAAGCGCCGGGATCATCCCCGAATCGCAGGCCATGAAGTCGCGGAAATAGTGGTGCGCGCTGATCTCGCCGCCGTAGACGGCGCCTTGCGCCCGCATCGCGGCCTTGAGGTGCGCATGGCCCGTCCGCGCCATCACCGCCCGGCCCCCGGCGCGGGCGATCACGTCCTCGGTGTTCCAGACCACGCGCGGCTCGTAGACGATGGCCGCGCCCGGCGCCCTGGCCAGGAACGCCTCGGCCAGCAGGCCGATGACATATTCGCCGGGCACGAAGTGCCCGCGGTGGTCGAAGAAGAAACAGCGGTCGAAATCGCCGTCGAAGGCGATGCCAAGGTCGGCCCCCGCGGCCACCACCGCCGCCGCCGTCGCGGGCCGGTTCTCGGGCAGAAGCGGGTTGGGGATGCCGTTCGGAAAGCTGCCGTCGGGGTCGTGGTGCATCCTCGCAAAGCGCAAGGGGGCATCGCCCAGCCCCGCGGCGACGGCGTCGAAGGTCGGCCCCGCCGTGCCGTTGCCGCTGTTCACCAGCACCGTCAGCGGGCGCAGCGCGCTGCGGTCCAGGAATGACAGCACGCGGGCCGCATAGGCCGCCCGCGTGCCCGCCGCGTCCACCACCCGCCCGCCGGGCCGCGCGGGCGCGAAGTCGCGCAGGCGCGCCCTCGCCTCGATGGCGGGCATCACCGCCGCCGGGTCCAGCGGCGCCGACCCGCGGCCCACCATCTTCATCCCGTTGTAATCCATCGGGTTGTGCGAGGCGGTCACCTCGATCCCGGCATCCGCCGCCAGATGGGTGACGGCGAAATACATCTCCTCGGTGCCTGCAAGGCCCAGGTCCAGCACCTCGACCCCCGCCGCGAGCAACCCCTCGGTCACCGCCCCCGCCAGCGCCAGCGACGAAGCGCGGCAGTCCCGCCCCAGCACCACGCGGGACGCGCCCAGCACCTCGGCCAGCGCGCGGCCGATGTCACGGGCGATGCCCTCGTCCAGGTCAACCCCCAGCCGCCCGCGGATGTCATAGGCCTTGAAGCAGGTCAGCGTCATCGGCGTGTGTCCTTGCCCCGCGGGGCCCCCGGAAAACGCGAAGGCGGCCACGGGGGCCGCCTTCGGGTAGGCATGGTGGGCGATAACGGATTTGAACCGCTGACATCTTCGATGTGAACGAAGCGCTCTACCGCTGAGCTAATCGCCCGTCGGGGCGTCGTCTAATCGCTGTCGCCGCCGCCCGCAAGGGGCTTGGCGGACTTGGGTTTGGTGGTCTTGATGCGCAGGATCATCGCGCCCTTGTCGCCCTCGGCCCCGCGGTTGACGCGCAGCTTGCCCAGCGGGGGCAGCACCAGCTCCTCACCCTTGGCCAGCGCCGCGGCCATCGCGGCCAGCATCGCCTCGACCACGGGCTTGACGACCTTCTTCTTGGCGCCGGAGGCCGCCACCACCCGCTCGACAAAGGCCTTGACCTTGATCGTGGCCACCGGCTCGGGCCGCTGGCGGCCCGTTCCTGCGCTGGCCCGTGCGCTGGCCTGCGCGGGTGTCGGTGTCGGGGCGGCGGACGCCGCGGCCTTGGGCCTGGCGGGCGCCTTGGGCCTGGCCGCCTTTGCGGAGGTCTTGGCGGGGGCCGTTGCGGAGGTCTTGGCGGGCGACTTGGGCTTGGCCGGGCTTTTCGCCCTTGCGGGTTTGGCCGCCAGCATCAGCGGCGCAGGCGCGGCCCGGTCGGGCGCGGTCGTCTCCTCGGCGGCGGTGTCGGCCTCGGCCATGGCGGGCTCTCCTGTCCCAGCGTTTCCGTTTCCAAACCAGAGACTAGGCCACTTTGCACAGCTTGGAAACAGTCGAAAGCGACGGGGCGCGCCGCGAACGGCGCGCCCCGCAATGGCCCCCAAGACCTAGTGCGCCGTCTGCCCGGCAGAGGCCTCGGCCGCCGCCTTGCGCGCCGCCGCGGCGGCCTCTTCGGCCGCCTCGTCCCAGTCGACGGCCACAGGCTCGCGCACCAGCGCCAGCTTCAGCACCTCGCGCACATGCGCGACGGGCACGATCCTGAGCCCCGTCTTCACGTTGTCGGGGATCTCGGCCAGGTCCTTGGCGTTCTCCTCCGGGATCAGTACCGTGGTGATGCCGCCCCGCAGCGCCGCCAGCAGCTTTTCCTTCAGCCCGCCGATGGGCATCGCATTGCCGCGCAAGCTGACCTCGCCCGTCATCGCGATGTCCTTCCTGACCGGAATGCCGGTCAGCACCGAGACGATCGAGGTCACCATGGCCAGACCCGCAGACGGCCCGTCCTTCGGTGTCGCGCCGTCGGGCACGTGGACGTGGATGTCCATCGTCTCGAACTTGGGCGGCTTGACCCCGATCTCGGGGCTGATCGAGCGCACGAAGCTCGCCGCCGCCTCGATGGACTCCTTCATCACGTCGCCCAGCTTGCCCGTGGTCTTCATCCGCCCCTTGCCGGGCAGCTTCAGCGCCTCGATCTGCAACAGGTCGCCGCCCACCGAGGTCCAGGCCAGGCCCGTCACCACGCCGACCTGATCCTCCTGCTCGGCCAGGCCATAGCGGAAGCGCTTGACGCCCAGGTAGCTTTCCAGCGTCTCGGGCGTGACCTCGACCGCCTTGTGCTTGCCCTTGAGGATTTCCGTCACCGCCTTGCGGGCAAGCTTGGCCAGCTCCCGCTCCAGGTTCCGGACGCCCGCCTCGCGGGTGTAGGTGCGCACCATCTCGTTCAGCGCGGCATCGGTGACGGCAAACTCGCCCTTCCGCAGGCCGTGGTTCTTCAGCACCTTGGGCAACAGGTGCGCCCGGGCGATCTCGCGCTTTTCGTCCTCGGTGTAGCCCGCCAGGGGGATGATCTCCATCCGGTCCATCAGCGGCCCGGGCATGTTGTACGAGTTGGCGGTGGTGATGAACATCACGTTCGACAGGTCGTATTCCACCTCCAGGTAGTGGTCGACGAAGGTGTTGTTCTGTTCGGGGTCCAGCACCTCCAGCAGCGCCGACGCCGGGTCGCCCCGGAAGTCGTAGCCCATCTTGTCGATTTCATCCAGCAGGATCAGAGGGTTGGTGGTCTTGGCCTTCTTCAGGCTCTGGATGATCTTGCCGGGCATCGAGCCGATGTAGGTGCGCCGGTGGCCGCGGATTTCGCTTTCGTCCCGCACCCCGCCAAGGCTGATGCGGATGAACTCGCGTCCCGTGGCCTTGGCCACGCTGCGCCCGAGGCTGGTCTTGCCCACGCCGGGCGGGCCCACCAGGCACAGGATCGGCCCTTTCAGCTTGGTCGACCGCGCGCCGACCGCCAGGTATTCGACGATCCGCTCCTTGACCTTCTCCAGCCCGTGGTGATCGGCGTCCAGCACCTTCTGCGCCAGGCCAAGGTCCTTCTTGACGCGGCTTTTCACGCCCCAGGGCACGCCCAGCAGCCAGTCGAGGTAGTTGCGCACCACCGTCGCCTCGGCGCTCATCGGCGACATGCTTTTCAGCTTCTTGACCTCGGCCGCGGCCTTCTCGCGCGCTTCCTTGGACAGGTCGGTCTTGAGGATGCGCTCCTCCAGCTCCTGTACCTCGTTCTGGCCGTCCTCGCCGTCGCCCAGCTCCTTCTGGATCGCCTTCATCTGCTCGTTCAGGTAGTATTCCCGCTGCGTGCGCTCCATCTGCGACTTGACGCGGGTCTTGATCTTCTTTTCCACCTGCAGGACGCTCATCTCGCCCTGCATGTGGCCATAGACCCGCTCCAGCCGCTCGGCGACGACGAGCGTCTCCAGGATCTCCTGCTTCTGCCCCACCTCGATGCCCAGATGGCCGGCCGCGAGGTCCGCCAGACGCGCCGCGTCGCGCGTCTCGGACACCGAGGCCACGGCCTCCTCGGGGATGTTCTTCTTGATCTTTGCGTATTTCTCGAACTCGTCGCCGACCGCGCGCACCAGCGCCTCGACCGTGGCGGGCTCTCCCATCGTCTCGGACAGACGCTGCGCGCGGGCCTCGAAGAAGCGGTCGTTCCTCACGAATTCGACAATCTTCACCCGCGTCTTGCCCTCGACCAGCACCTTGACGGTGCCGTCGGGCAGCTTGAGCAGTTGCAGCACGTTGGCCAGCACGCCCGTGCGGTAGATGCCGTCCGTATCGGGTTCGTCGGCCGAAGGGTCGATCTGCGACGACAGCAGGATCTGCCGGTCGTCCGCCATCACTTCTTCCAGCGCCCGCACCGATTTCTCGCGCCCGACGAACAAGGGCACGATCATGTGCGGAAAGACCACGATGTCGCGCAGCGGCAGCACCGGGTAGTTCTGGGGGGTATCGGTCATTCTCGGTCCTATCTCGGCAGGAAGCCTCGGTCCCGGCGATCGGCAACGCTTGGGACTTCCCCGCACCGGCTGCACTACTTGGGGGCGGCAAGGGGGGGTGTCAACGGTCGGGATGATGCGCCCCGGCCAGAGGCGGTGCAAGCCCGGGTTTGCCGACATGGTGAAGCGCCCTGCGTCGGGCGGCGTCAGCGCGGGGTCACCGCCAGCCTCATGCCGTCGCGCGCCCGCACCGTCAGGTGTGCGACCGGCACCGGCACCTCGCCCGGCAGGGGCGCTAGGCGGTGGCGGCGCAGCAGCGCCGCCAGCAGCACCACGCCCTCGGCCATGGCAAAGCCCGCCCCCGTGCAGACCCGCGGCCCGGCGGAAAACGGCATGTAGGCCTCGCGCGCCGAGGCCCGCGCGGCATCCGTCTGCCAGCGGTCGGGATCGAAGGCGTCGGGGTTGTCCCACAGCCGTTCGTGGCGGTGCAGGTGCCAGGGGCTCAGCACGATCTGCGCGCCGGGTGCCACGGGGCGGTCGCGCAGGACCTCCCGGCGCAGGTTCTGCCGCACCATCATCGGCACCGGCGGGTAAAGCCGCAGCGTCTCTCGGAACACGTCGCGGGTGAACCTCAGCTTCGAAAGGTCCGAGAAGGACGGCGCTTCCGGCCAGGCCAGCGCCTCCTCCGCCACCCGCTCCTGCGCCTGCGGGTGCGTGGCCAGCAGGTAGAGCGCCCAGGCCAGCGCCGAGGCCGAGGTCTCGTGCCCCGCCAGGAAGAAGATCGCCACCTGGTCCACCATCTCGGCGGTCGCGAAGCGCTCGCCCGTCAGGGGATCGGGCGTCGTCATGATCTTGGTCGCCAGGTCATCCGGCGCCGTGCCCGACGCGATGTCGCGCGCCCGCGCCTCGCAGAGCCCCGCGATCAGCGCCCGGATGCGCGCCGCGGTCGCCTTCGTGCGGGCGCGGTGGAAGCGGGGCACCCAGGACGGCAGCGGGACGAAGGCGCCCAGGTTCAGGATCGGCTGCGTGCGCTGGTGGTCGCGGAATTCGCGGAACACCTCCTGCGCCACCGCATGCTCGATGGGGATCGAGAACAGCGTGCGGAAGATCACGTCCGCGGCGGCGTGGCTGGCCTGCGCCTCGATCTCCACCACACCCGCCGGCAGCCGCGCCGCGGCGGCGCGGGCCGCCGCCAGCATCGCCGGGAAGGTGTCGCGCAGGCGGCCCCCCTCGAAGGCCGGGTCGATGATCCGCCGCTGGCGTTCCCAGGTCTCGCCGTTGGTGACAAAGACCGACCGGCCCAGCAGCGGCCGCAGCCCCTCGCCGATGCGGTCGGACTTGGGGAAATCGCGCGGGCGGTCGTTCAGCACCAGGCGGACCAGGGCGGGGTCGTTGCACAGGTAGCTGCGGAAGAACGGCGTGCGGAACTCGGCCATCCAGGCGCGATACAGCCGCGCCGGCTGCGCCGACAGGATGTCGGCCCGGAACAGCCGCAGGTGGCGCCACAGCGACACGCGGTCGGCACGGGGAACCGGCTTCGGGGGCAGATGCTGGGGGGGGATCATGCCACGGAGGTGAAGCGCGAGGCGGGCGTGGCGATCCCCGACCGCGACGACCCGCGGCCCGCGAAATGCTGCGCCAGCGTCCGCGGCCCGGCGGTCAGGCGGAAATAGTCATAGTCCCAGGCCGCCCCGGGCAGGTTGTCGAAGGCGCAGAGATACTGGAAATGCAGCCGGAAGAACCGCCAGCGCAGCGCCTTCCAGGTCGCGGGCCGCAGCGTCCGGGTGAACGCCGCCGACACCACCAGCGGCCAGCGCGCGCCCTCGGGCCTGACCCCGGTCACCGCCACGGGATCGCACAAGGCGAAGGCGCAGCCGTCGCCGGGGGCGGTCACGTCCACCCAGGGAATCGCCCCCTGTCCCGCCATCAGCCGCAGGTCGCCGCGCAGGCGCGCAGCACCGGGCAGAAAGCTGACCATCGGCACCACCTGCCCCAGCGACAGGAACGACAGCGCGGGGCCCCGGTCGGGCAGGCCCGCGCGCAAGAGGTCGGCCAGGATCGACAGCCCCAGATGCGCGCCCGAGGAATGGCCGACGACCAGCACCTCGTCCCAATCCTGATCCAGCGCGGCGCGGATCTGGCGGCCGAAATCGGCCATCCGCGCCTCGAGCTCCGGCGGGTTGGCCCCGCCCGACAGGGCGGAATAGGCATAGTCGTGCATCAGGTAGTAGGCGAAGATGCGGTTGTCGTGGCGCCGGAACAGCCGCAGCACCGCCACCGCCAGCCCCAGGCCCGCGACCCAGCCCGCCACCGCCGGCGCGAGGCGCGCCGCCAGCATCCCCGCGCCCGCGCCCGCCAGGACCGCCAGCGCAAGCTGAAGGGCCAGCATCCCGATGGGATAGAGCGCCGCGATCACCGGCCCCTTGCGCAGCCGCATCAGCCGGAACAGCGCGCCCGACCCGATGTAGGCCCAGGCGGTGCGGACAAGCTGGACGTAGGTGCCCGCGATCCCCGTTTCCATCGAGCCCCTGACCAGGTCGGACCAGACCAGCACCTCGACATCGGCCACCGTGGCGCGCCCGTCGATCACCGTCTCGACCCGCCAGCCGTAGGGACCGCGCACCGTCTTTGGCTTCAGGTGCAGCGAATACCCCGACAGCGCCGCCTGCGCCATGCCCTCGCGGCGGTAGAGTTCGCGATAGCGGCGGGGGTGGAAAGGGTCGTAGCCCGGCACATAGAATACCCGCCGCCGGAAGGCGGGCGCCCCGGGATCCCGGTCGGGCCTTTCCTCTGCCGTGGTGTCCTTCATCGCCCCCATCCTCGGGCAGAAAGGTTAACACCGCATTCGGGCGAAACTAAGTCACCCCAGCATGGCCATCGACGGAAAGGTCTCCAGCAGCCACCAGGCAAAGGCGGTGAAGGCGCCGGTCATCATCGCCACGCCCACCACGACCAGCAGCACCCCCATCAGCCGCTCGATCAGCCGCATGTGCCGCTTCATCCGCCGCATCAGCCCCTCGGCCCGGTCCAGGAACAGCGCCGCCAGCAGGAAGGGGATGCCGAGGCCGAGGGCATAGACCCCGAGCAGGGTCGTCCCCCGGGCCAGCGAGGCCTCCTGCGCCGCCAGCGACAGGATCGCACCCAGCTGCGGGCCGATGCAGGGTGTCCAGCCGAAGGCGAAGGCCAGGCCCAGGGTATAGGCCCCCAGCGTCGACCCGCCCCGGTCGCCCGCATCCAGCCGCGCCTCGCGGTCCAGGAGGGGAATGCGGAAGACGCCCAGGAAATGCAGGCCGAAGACGACGATGACGGCACCCGACAGGCGCGTCAGCCCGACCTGATATTCCAGGAACAGCCGTCCGAAGGCCGAGGCCGCGAAGCCCAGAAGCAGGAACACCGTCGACAGCCCCAGCACGAAGGCCAGCGCCGGGGCGATCAGGCGTCCGCGCGCCACCGCCGTCCCGCTGCGCGCTTCGGCCAGCGTCAGGCCGCTCATGTAGGCAAGGTAGGGCGGCACGACGGGCAGCACGCAAGGGCTCAGGAACGACAGCGCGCCCGCCGCCAGCGCCACCAGCATGGCGGGCAAGAGCGTCGCGTCGAAGATGTCGATCCCGAACATCCGGCCCCCCTGTGCGCTGACTGCTAAACCACTGCCTGCGCCCCGTCACGGGGCCCGGCGTTCACCTTGGCGTCACCGCGCCGCCACTGGCAAGGCCCGGGTCGGCCCGGGTCGGCCCGGAGCGCCGCCCGATCCCCGGGGGGATGGCGGCGCCAGGCCGACGCGGTGCCGGGGCTCAGCGACCGAGCGACCACCAGCCCTTCTTGCGGGTCTTCGGCCCGGACGGCTCGTCCAACTGGGCCGCGCCGGGGTCGGCGGTCAGGCCCGCGGCGGTGGACGGCGCATCGCCGGGGTCGGCGGGAAAGGCCTCGGGCGCAGCGGCCGCCACGGGCGTGGCCTCCACCGTGGCCCCAGGCGCAGAGGCCGCCACGGGCGCCTCATCCTTCTTGCGCGAGGAGGTGCGGCTGCGGCCGGAGGCCGGTTTCGGCGCGGGCTTGGGCTTTTCGCCTTCACCCTCGGCGGCCTTGGCCGCCTTGGGCCTGGCGGTGCCGCTGCGCGCCGTGCCGGACCGCGGCCTGGGGCCGGTCTTGGCCGCTGCTGCGGCCTCTGCCTCGGGCGCCGCATCCGCCGCGACCTCGGGCCCGGCCTCGACCGCCGCCCCGACCGCCGACGGTTCGGGCGCGGCATCGGCCTGCGGCGCGTCACCGGCGTCGCTGTCTTCGCTGTCGTCGTCATCTCCGTCGTCGCCGGACAGGTCAGAGGCCGCGGCGTCCCGGGCACTGCCGTCGCCCGGACGGTAGCCGCCCGGCCCGCCCTTGCCCCGCCGCCGCCGCCGCTTCTTCTTCGGTCCGCCGGCCAGGCCGCTGCCTGTCGCCGAACCTGCGCCATTTCCCGCACTGAGGCCGGATCCGGCCGCCTCCGGCGCGGCCTCGGCCGCCTCCTCGGGCAGGTCGATCTCGTCCGGCTCCTCGACCGCCTCGCCCATCAGGCTGGCGTTGCCGGAAATCACCCGCGGCGCCTCGGCCACGACACGGGTCGCGGTCTTGAACTTCTCCAGGCTGAAATCGGGCGACACCAGCTTTGGATCGGCCTCGATCCTGACCGACATGCCGTAGCGGGTTTCGATCAGCGCGACATGCTCGCGCTTCTGGTTGATGAGGAAGTTCACGATGCCCACCGGCGCCTTGAGCAGCACCTCGCGCGACCGCTTGCGCGTGCCTTCCTCCTCCAGCGCGCGCAGCACGGTCAGCGCCATGCTGTCGTCGCTGCGGATCAGGCCGGTGCCGTGGCAATGCGGGCAGGGCTGGGTCGTCGATTCCAGCATCCCCGGGCGCAGCCGCTGGCGGCTCATCTCCATCAGGCCGAAGCCCGAGATGCGGCCGACCTGGATGCGCGCGCGGTCGGTCTTCAGCTTGTCCTTCAGGCGCTTCTCGACGGCGGCGTTGTTCTTGCGCTCTTCCATGTCGATGAAGTCGATGACGATCAGCCCGGCAAGGTCGCGCAGACGAAGCTGGCGGGCGATCTCGTCGGCGGCCTCGAGGTTGGTCTTCAGCGCGGTGTCCTCGATGTTGCCCTCTTTCGTGGCCCGCCCCGAGTTCACGTCGATGGCGACCAGCGCCTCGGTGATCCCGATCACGATATAGCCGCCGGACTTGAGCTGCACCGTCGGGTTGAACATGCCCGCGAGATAGCTTTCTACCTGGAACCGTGCGAACAGCGGCATCGGCTCGTCATGCCGCTTCACGTCGCGGGCGTGGCTCGGCATGATCATCTTCATGAAGTCGCGGGCGGTGCGGTAGCCCGCCTCGCCCTCGACCAGCACCTCGTCGATCTCGCGGTTGTAGAGGTCGCGGATCGACCGCTTGATCAGGTTGCCTTCCTCGTAGATCGGCGCGGGGGCGATGGATTTCAGGGTCAGTTCCCTGATCTCTTCCCACAGCCGCATCAGGTATTCGTAGTCGCGCACGATCTCGGCCTTGGTGCGCTTGGCGCCCGCGGTGCGCACGATCAGCCCGGCGCCTTCCGGCACCTCGATCTCGCCCGCGATCTCCTTCAGCTTCTTGCGGTCGGCGGCATTGGTGATCTTGCGGCTGATGCCGCCGCCGCGCGCGGTGTTCGGCATCAGCACGCAATAGCGGCCGGCGAGGCTGAGGTAGGTCGTCAGCGCCGCGCCCTTGTTGCCGCGTTCTTCCTTGACCACCTGCACCAGCATGATCTGGCGGACCTTCACCACCTCCTGGATCTTGTAGCGCCTGGGCTTGGGGCGGCGCTCGCGGCTGATCTCCTCGGCCACGTCCTCGTCGGCCACCGACTCGATCTCGCTGTCGGTGTCGGAGGCATGTTCCATCGCGCTGTAGGGCGCCTCGGCCTCTTCCGCCGCGGGGGCGCCGACCAGGGCGTCGGCGCCGGTCTCGTCGCCCAGGTCGACCACGTCCATGCCGGAAATCGACGCCGCCACGGCAGCATCCGGGGCGGCGGATTCGGCGGCGGCCACCGGCCGGGACCTGGGCGGCGGGCGGCGGCGGCTGCGGCCGCTGTCCTCGTCATCCTCGGCACGCGCCAGGGCACGCTCTTCGTCGAGCAGCGCCTTCCGGTCGGCGACGGGGATCTGGTAATAATCGGGATGGATCTCGGCGAAGGCCAGGAACCCGTGGCGGTTGCCGCCGTAGTCGACAAAGGCCGCCTGCAGCGACGGCTCGACCCGCGTCACCTTGGCAAGGTAGATGTTGCCCTGCAACTGGCGCTTGTTGACGGTCTCGAAGTCGAATTCCTCGACCTTGTTGCCGTCTACGACAACGACGCGCGTTTCCTCCGCGTGGGTGGCGTCGATAAGCATCTTTCTGGACATGGATTTTTCCGGCGCCCGTGCGCACGCGCGCCCCCCGGCGGGGGGCGGCCTGCGGACGGACGGCTTGTTGGGGCGGCCAGACGCGGAATGGCGCGGCGGACAGGGCCCGGTGGGCCCGCCTCGCCTGTCGCTTTCATCCGCCGCTCCGGCATCGCGGTTCACTCCGGGCGCCCCGCGGGGCGCCCCGTTCTGGTTTCCCGCAAGATCAAGGACTTGCGAGCGTTCTTCCGGCCTTGCGGCCAAGCTCTCCGGCGGACTGCGCAGCACCGGCCCATGGGGCCCGGGGTCTGGCGGCTCCGCCTGAAACGGGGGCGCGGACCTGCCGGAAAAGGCATGTGCCCGCACGTCCGGGCACCATAGGGGATGCGGGCCGCCCGCCGCAACCCGAATTCCGACAGGCCTGCGACAGGGCGGTGGGCCGCCGCCGGCGGCCGCACCGCAGGTGCGGCGGAAAACGCTGGTTTTCCGCCTGCGAAATCCGTCCCGGATTTCGTCGCGGTTTCCGTCAGGAAACCGCCCTAGACATAGTCCGCCCGCTGCAGCGCGTACTTCGCCATCTTCTCGTTCAGCGTCCGCCGCGGCAGGCACAGCTCGTCCATCACCGCCACGATCGACCCCTTGTGCCGCCGCATCGTGTTGTCGATCAGCATCCGTTCGAACGCCTCGACGTATTCCTTCAGGGGCTTGCCTTCGGTCGTCATGGCGGGCCCCGAGGCCTCGTTGTCCGCCATCAGCAGGGACGCGATGGACCCCGAGCCCCGGCGGTTCTGCAGCACCGCGCGTTCGGCGATGTTCACCAGTTGCCGCACGTTGCCCGGCCAGGGCGCCTGCAGAAGCTGTGCGGCCTCCTGCGCGGTGACCTGCGGCGCCTCGCAGCCGTATTCCTCGGCGAACTGCTCGCTCAGGCGGGTGAACAGCGTCAGGATGTCCTCGCCGCGGGCCCGCAGCGGCGGGCAGACGATGGTCATCGCGCCCAGGCGGTAGAACAGGTCGGGGCGCAGCTGCGCCTCGAGCGTCTTGTCGGGGCCGTGGCTGTTGCAGATGGCGATGATCCGCGTGCCGGGCGGGGTGCCCTGGTCGTTGATCAGGTGCAGCAGGCGGGCCTGCAGCGGGCCCGGCATGGCCTCGATGTCCTCCAGGCACAGGGTGCCGCCGCGCGCCTCCTCGACCAGCGGCAGGCCGCCTTCCTCGACCGGGCCGAACAGGCGGGCGGCCAGTTGCTCTTCCGCCCAGGCGGCGCAGCTGATGGTCACGAACCTGCGGTTGGCCCGCGGGCCCACGGCGTGCAGGGCATGGGCGACCAGCGTCTTGCCCGTCCCCGTCTCGCCGTCGATCAGCACATGGCCGTCGGCCTGGCCCAGATCGAGGATATCCTCGCGCAGCCGTTCCACCGCGGGCGAGGTGCCGATCAGCTTCTTCATCACGCTGCCGCCGTCGGCCAGTTCGCGGCGCAGCGCGCGGTTGTCCAGGGTCAGGCGGCGGGCCTGCGTGGCCTTCTTGGCCAGTTCCGTCATCCGGTCGGGGTTGAAGGGTTTCTCCAGGAAATCCCAGGCCCCGATGCGCATCGCCTCGACCGCCATCGGCACGTCGCCGTGGCCGGTGATCATGATGACCGGCAACCCGCTGTCGAGGCTCATCAGCCGCTTGAGGAAGGTCATCCCGTCCATCCCCGGCATGCGGATGTCGCTGACCACGACGCCGGGAAACTCGGCCCCGATGCCCTTCAGCGCCTCTTCGGCGCTGGCATAGGTCTCGGTGTCGAACCCGCTCAACGCCAGCCACTGGCTGATCGACTGCCGCATGTCGGCCTCGTCATCGACGATCGCCACCTTCATCGCGCGTGCCATGCGTTACTCCGCTGCCTGGATGTCCTGCGCGGGCAGGGGCAGTTCGACCGTGAAGGCCGCCCCCCCGCCCTCGGCGTTGCGGGCGGTCAGACGACCGCCCAGGTCGGTCACGATGCCGGAGGAAATGGCAAGGCCGAGGCCCACCCCCTCGCCCGGCGCCTTGGTGGTGTAGAAGGGTTCGAACAGGTTCTCGAGGTCCCGGATCCCGTGCCCGTTGTCGCGCACCGTCAGCCGCACCGCCTCGGCCTGGGTCAGGGTCAGTTCGACCTTCGGCTCGGCCACCCCCTTGGTCGCGTCGATGGCGTTGCGCAACAGGTTGATGATGACCTGTTCCAGCCGCAGCCGGTCGGCCGTGACCATCACCGGCTGGCGCGGCACGTTGCGCGCGATGCGCACCACGCGGGCCTTGAGCTGCGGCTCCATCATCGCCAGCGCCGAGGACAGGGCGGCGCGCACGTCCACCGGCTCGAAGGCCTCGCCGCCCTTGCGGGCATAGGACTTGAGCTGCCGCGTGATTGCCCCCATCCGCTCGATCAGATCGTCGATGCGCTGGAACGAGGCCAGCGCCTCCTCGGGCCGCTTGCGCTGCAACAGCAGGCGCGCCCCGGCGAGATAGGTCTTCATCGCCGCGAGCGGCTGGTTCAGCTCATGGCTGACGGCCGCCGACATCTCGCCCAGGGCGGCCAGCTTCGAGGACTGCGCCAGCGTCGCCTCGGCCACCGCCAGGTCCTTCTGCACCTTCTCGCGCTCGGCAATCGCCCGGCTCAGGCGGGCGTTCAGCAGGCGCAGTTCCGCGCTTTCGCGCTGGAAGCGCGAGGTCAGCGACCAGGCCCGGCGCGAAGCCAGGTAGAACCCGCCCGCCAGCAGGATGGCGAATGCCATGATCTCCAGCGCCAGCACGGCGTTCACCTGCTCGCGCACCTGCGTCAGCGCGGTGAAGGTGACGATGCGCCAGCCGCGGAAGGGCACCCGCGCCTCGGCCCGCAGCACGCCTTCGCCGCGCAGGTAGGCGTCGGGGGGTTCGCCCGCCCAGTCGGTGGTGGCCTGGAAGGCGCGGCTCAGGGCCGAGGGCGGGTCCTCGACGGCCAGCGCCTCATCGAGCAGAAGGCCCCGCCAGCGCGGCTCGGTCGACAGGATCACCCGGCCCTCGCTGTCGGTGACCAGTACCGCATCGGTCAGCCCGGCCCAGGCGCGTTCGTATTTCAGCAGGTCGGCCTCGACGACGATCACGCCGCGAAGCTGGCCGTTTTCCGACAGCGCCCGCGAATAGGTGAAGTCCATCACCCCGCCCTCGCGCCCGCCCGAGGCGAAGACGGTGTCGCTGGTGCGCAGCGCCTCGACGAAATAGGGCAGCGCGCGGTGGCTGGTGCCGATCAGGTTGCGGTTGGTCGCCCCCACGGTGCGCCCGTCGCGGTCCAGAAGCAGGATCGAGGCCGCACCGATTTCCGCCTGGAAAGAGATCAGCCGCTGCGAGGTGGCGGTGTAGTCCTGCGTTTCCAGCGCGCCCAGAAGTTCGGGGTCGCGCGCCAGCAAGAGCGGCACGACCGAGGTGCGCTGCAACTCCGACACCAGGTTGCCCGCGTACAGCGCCAGCCGCACCTCGGCGCGGTTGCGCGTGGCCTCGGAAAAGCGGTCGGTCAGCCAGCGGTTGGTGACCAGCACGATGCCGACCGCGATCAGTGCCGCCAGCGCCAGCGCGATGCGCAGGCTGACCGGCGTGCGCCGCACCGGCGCCCGCGACGCGGGTGCGGCCGGGGGCGCAGCCGCGGGCTCGGCCTGCGGTGCAATCTGCGGGCCGGTCTGCGGGGCAGCTTTCGAGCCGGCGTTGGGGGCGGGGGGCGCATCGGTCATCGTCGGCGAACCTAGGCCCTCGGCCCCCCCCGCTCAACCCTCAGGGCCCGCCGGGGGGCGGAACGCGCGGAAAGGCACCGATTGCGGATGGCCTGCCCTTCGCCGGAGGTCGGAGCGGGGGCTCTGCCCCCGCACCCCCGGGGTATTTTTGCCAAGATGAAGCAGGCAGGCGGGTCAGACCACCGGGGTCAGGCCGTCCAGCAGCCGCGCCGCTTCAGCGCGGGGGTCGGCCAGGCGGCTGCGGTCCTCGCCGGGGAAGAAGCGGGCGCGCACGGCGGTGGGCATCGGCGCGGGGGTCGCGACCACGACGCGGGGGCCGTGGCGCGCCGTCTCGGCCGCCCATGACCGCGCCAGCGCAATTTGCGCGGCCTTGGTCGCGCCATAGGCGCCAAAGAACGGCTGGCCCGCGCGCGGGTCGTCGAAGAACAGCGCGGTCCCTGCGCGTGCACGCAGCAGCGGCTCGACGAAGGGGATCAGCATCGCGGTCGCCTGGGCGTTGGTCTTCCACGACCTGTCCCAGTCGCGCGCGTCCAGCGACCCCATCGGCGCCAGCGGCGCCGCATGCACCGCCGCATGGGCCCAGAGGTCGAGGCCCCCCCAGCGGTCGAACACCGACCGGCACAGGTGCCGCATCGCGCCGTCGTCGCCCACGTCCATCGGCGCCAGCGTCAGCCCCCCCGCCCCGGGCAGGCCCGCGGCCTTCACCGCGTCGTCGAGCTCTTCGAGCCCGCCGACGGTGCGCGCCACCGCGACCACCTGCCAGCCGCGCAAGCTCAGCTGTTCGGCCAGCGCCCGCCCAAGCCCGCGCGAGGCACCGGTGACGAGGGCAAGGCGGGGGGCGGGGGCGGGCGTCTGGGTCATCCGCGCGGTCTGCGCCGAAAGCGGCGCAAAGGTCAACCGGGGGCAGCCGGCGCTTGTGCGACTCGTCCGACAGGCGCACCCTGCGGTCACAACGCTCAGGATGGGGGTCGCCATGGCGTGGGGAAGGGATCTGTGGGGCCGGGTCGTCCCGGCGGTGTTTCTTGTGTCGCTGATGCTGCTTGCCGCCTGCGCGCCGCAGCAGGACGACGGCGAAGAGGAAGACATGGAGGACCCGCCGCTCAGCACCGAAGGCAGCGACGACGGCTACTGATCCCGCTGCGGCCGTCCGGCAGGCAGGCCACGTCCGGCCGCCAGGTCCGCCTGCCCGAGGTGCGGGATCCGTGCCGGCAGCCCGTCCGGCAAGGGCCGGTCGGGGGCGGCGCGCGGGACGCCCGCCTTCGAGGTTCCGAACGGCGCGCGGTCGATCAGCGGGATCGCCGCGCCGGCCTTGGGAAACCGGCCCGGGTGGCTGGCAACGGCGGCATGGCCCGGGACCATGCGGCGGGGCGGGCGGCGATCCCGGCCGCGACCGCCGCGGCGGTCACTCCGCCGCCTTCATCGCAAAGCCCTTCTCGATCATGTCGGACGGCGCCACGGGATATTCGCCCGAGAAGCAGGCGTCGCAAAAGCGCGGCGCCGACGGGTCGCGGCCGGCGGCCTCGCCCGCTGCACGGTAGAGGCCGTCCAGCGACACGAAACGAAGCGAGTTCACCCCGATCCAGTCGCGCATCTCGTCTTCCGACATGGTGGCGGCCAACAGCTTCGACCGTTCCGGCGTGTCGACCCCGTAGAAGCAGGGCCAGGCCGTGGGGGGCGAGGCGATGCGGAAATGCACCTCGGCCGCCCCGGCCTCGAGGATCATCTCCTTGATCTTGCGGCTCGTGGTGCCGCGCACCACGCTGTCGTCCACCAGCACCACGCGCTTGCCCGCGATCAGCGCGCGGTTGACGTTCAGCTTCAGCCGCACGCCCATGTTGCGGATATGCTCGGTCGGCTCGATGAAGGTGCGGCCGACATACTGGTTGCGCACGATGCCGAAGGCGAAGGGGATGCCGCTTTCCTGCGAAAAGCCGATCGCCGCGGGAGTGCCCGAATCGGGCACCGGGCAGACGAGGTCGGCCTCGACCGGCGCCTCGCGCGCCAGTTCCACGCCGATCTGGCGGCGCGTCTCGTAGACCGACCGGCCGCCGATCAGGCTGTCGGGGCGGCTGAAATAGACATGCTCGAACAGGCAGAAGCGCGACTTCGCCGGGGCAAAGGGGCGGTGGCTGGCGACGATGCCGCCCTCGATCACGACCATCTCGCCGGGCTCGATCTCGCGTTCCAGCCGCGCCCCGATGATGTCCAGCGCGCAGGTCTCGGACGCCAGCACCCAGCCGGATTCCCCGACCCGGCCCAGCACCAGCGGGCGCACGCCGAGCGCGTCACGCACGCCGATCAGCTTGGTGCGCGTCATCGCGACGATGGAGAAGGCGCCCTCGACCGCGCGCAGCGCGTCCTTGATCCGCTCGCCCAGCGTCTTCTGCATCGACCGGGCGATCAGGTGCATGATGCATTCGGTGTCGCTGGACGACTGGAAGATCGCGCCCCGCTCGATCAGCTGGCGGCGCAGCGCGGTGGCGTTCGTCAGGTTGCCGTTGTGCGCGATGGCGCAGCCGCCGACGGCGAATTCGCCGAAGAACGGCTGCACGTCGCGGATCGCGGTCGCGCCCTTCGACCCGGCGGTGGAATAGCGCACATGCCCGATGGCCAGACCCCCGGGCAACGTTGCCATCACCTCGGCCGAGGTGAAGCTGTCGCGCACGTAGCCGAAGCGGCGGGCCGAGTTGAACCCCTGCGCGGGGTCGTAGGCGACGATGCCGCCGGCCTCCTGCCCCCGGTGCTGAAGCGCGTGCAGGCCAAGCGCCACGAACTGCGCCGCGTCCTCGACCCCGATCACGCCGAAGATGCCGCATTCCTCGCGCAGCTTGTCACCGTCCTGCAGCGGGTCGAAGGGCTGGCGGAACATCACGCGGCGAATCCCCCGGGCGGCGGCCTTGCCCGCGGTGTAGTGCGAACCGGCGGCGCTGTCACGCCGCCGTCACGCCGCGGCGGCTCAGCCGCCGGTGGCGGGCGGGGTGGTGCCTTCCGGCTGGGCAGGCGGTGTTGCGGGCGTGGGCGCGGGCGGTGTTGCGGGCGCTGCCGCCCCGGCGCAGACGCGCGTCAGGTCCTCGTAGCGCGCCACGATCCAGCCCGGCGCGTCGTCCGGCACCGCCTGGTCCAGGTTGGCCTGGAACGAGGCGAAGACCTGCGCGGAGCGCGAGTTGTCCACCATCGGGATCGAATTCGCCGCCACCGCCCGGTCGTAGACGAGGAAGGCCACCGCCACCAGCAGCACGCCGCGCAGGACCCCGAACAGGAAGCCGAGGCCCTGATCGAGCCCCCCGAGGATCGACCGCTGCACCAGCGACGACATCAGGGGCGCGAACAGCGAGGCGACGACAAGACCCACCGCAAAGACCGCGGCAAAGGCCGCGATGATCGACAATTCGCAGCTGTCGGCCAGGAAGTCGCCCAGGACGGGGATCTCCTTGACCAGGGGCTGCACCTGCGCGGCGAAGGCGTAGGCCAGCACCGCCGCCGCGACCCAGCCCAGGATCGCCAGGCTTTCGCGCACCAGCCCCCGCGAATAGGCCAGGATCGCCGAGACCACGATGACCAGCGCCACCGCGCCGTCGATCAGGGTAAAGCCTTCCATCCGCCTCTCCTTGCGGGATCAGCCCGCCCCGAACATCTCGCCCACCAGCGCCGTCAGGTCGGCCATGGGCGTCACCTCGATGCCCTCGACCGATGCCCTGGTGCCCTGCGGCGCGACGGCCCGGGTGAAACCAAGTTTTGCCGCCTCTTTCAACCGGTTTTCCGATTGTGCCACAGGCCGCAGCGCGGCAGAGAGGCTGATCTCCCCGAAAACCACGACTTCTGGCGGAATTGCCACATCCTCGCGCGCCGACAGCAGCGCCGCGGCGACGGCCAGGTCGGCCGCGGGCTCGGTCACCCGCAGGCCGCCCGCCACGTTCAGGAAGACGTCAAGGCCCGCAAACGGGATGCCGCAGCGCGCCTCCAGCACGGCCAGGATCGTGGACAAGCGGCCGCCGTCGAGGCCCACCACCGTGCGCCGCGGCGTGCCGAGCGTCGATGGCGCGACCAGCGCCTGGATTTCCGTCAGCACCGGCCGTGTCCCCTCGATGCCCGCGAACACCGCCGACCCCGGGACCGCGACGCCGCGTGCCGACAGGAACAGCGCCGAGGGATTGGCGACCTCGGCCAGCCCGGCGCCCGTCATCTCGAAGACGCCGATCTCGTCTGCCGGGCCGAAGCGGTTCTTGACCGCGCGCAGGATGCGGAACGGGTGCCCGCGCTCGCCCTCGAAATACAGGACCGTGTCGACCATGTGCTCCACCACCCGCGGCCCGGCGATCTGGCCGTCCTTGGTCACATGGCCGACGAGGATCACGGAGACGCCGCGCTTCTTGGCGAAGGACACCAGTTCCTGCGCGCAGGCGCGCACCTGCGCGACAGACCCCGGCGCGGCCTCCACGCTGTCCAGCCACAGGGTCTGGATCGAATCGAGCACCGCCAGTCCCGGCCGCGCGGCCTCGAGCGTGGCGAGGATGTCGCGCAGCGACGTCTCGGCGGCAAGCTTGACCGGCGCCGACCCCAGCCCCAGCCGCTGCGCCCGCATCCGCACCTGCGCCGACGCCTCCTCTCCCGAGATGTAGACGCAGGGCAGCCCCCGCACGGCAAAGCGCGCCGCCGCCTGCAACAGCAGCGTCGACTTGCCGATGCCGGGGTCCCCCCCCACCAGCACCGCCGACCCCGCCACGAGGCCGCCGCCCAGCACGCGGTCCAGTTCGCCCAGTCCCGACACCGCCCGCGGCGGCGCGGGTTCGCTGTCGGACAGGTCGCTCAGCGCCAGCGCCCGGCCCTTGCCGATCACCCGCGGCCCGGACGCGACGGGCGCCTCCTCGACGATCGAGTTCCAGGCCCCGCAGGCCTCGCAGCGCCCGGCCCATTTGGCATGGGCGGCGCCGCAGGCGGTGCAGGTGAAGGCGGGCGCGCGGGCCATGGGCCACATGTGCCGCAGCAGCGCCCGACCGGCAAGGGCCCCCGCGGCCGGGGCGCGGAATCGGAAACTGCGCAGTTTCCGCTGCGGTTTCTTCGAAGAAACCGGCTTCCGGGGCTACCGTTCCGACAGCAGCGACAGCGCCAGCGAGGCGAGGATGCAGCCGGTAAACAGCCACAGGCCCCAGGCGACCTCGACCGTCGCCAGCCCCACGCCCTTGACCACCACGATGTAGAGCGCGATCAGGAATACGTCCCCCATCGCCAGCCGCCCGATCAGCCAGACCGCGGGCTTCACCCGCGGCGACAGCAGGCGGAAATGCAGCAGCGCCAGCCCCAGCGTCTTGAGCACCGGGGCGAAGACGGCAAGGAACGTCACCACCAGCGCCAGCGCGGGGTCGCTGTCCCACAGCGACTGCAACCCGGTGATGACGCTGATCTCGTCCATCCCGAACACCGGCAGCAGCGCCGCCCGCAGCAGCGGCGCGAACCAGGCTATCGGGAACAGCAGCAGGAGCGACAGGTTGGCGACGATGATCCAGCGGGGCACGGCCATGGCTGCCACCCTTCCCCGCCGCCGCCCGTCAGGTCAACCCGACTTGCCGACCGGCAGCGTCACCACATTGGCCTGCGGGATGTCGTCCACGTCATAGCCGAGCGCGGGCAAGAGCTCGCGCAGGTCGGCCTCCAGCCGCCGGATCTGCGCGTTGTTGGCGCGTTCCCCGGCCTCGATGTCGCGCAGCCAGCGGCGCAGCTCGTCGCAGGTCATCCTGGCCAGGCGGATGCGGTCGGACATCCGCGCGACCTCCTCCTGCCGCTGGGTCAGGAAGGCGCGGGCGCGGGAAACCTTGTCCTCGGCATAGGTGCGGGCGAGATCGCGGCTTTCGTGGCTCATCTGCGCGGCAAGCTGCAAGAGTTCGGGCTCCAGCTCGGTCAGGTCGGGGTGCTTGCGCAGATGCTCCATCCGCTGCCGCATCGCCTCGAATTCGGACGACAGGCTGAACACCGAACGGCGGTCGGCGGCATGGGCGATCTCGTAGGCGCGGCGGACGTCCTCCAGGCTGATGTGGAACGACCGGTGCCCCGCCTCCAGCCGCGCCATCCGCGCGTTCGACGGCAGAAAGACGCACAGCAGCACGAACAGCGCGGTGACGCCGATCTGCAGCCACATGCCGAAGGCGGGCACATAGGTGCCGCCCCAGCGCAGCGACAGTTCCGGCCAGGGCAGCAAGCCGAAGCCCGCCGCGACCGAGGCCCCCGCCAGCCCCAGCGCCGCGGCGACGACCAGCACCTGCGCCAGCGTCATCAGCACCTTCTGCGCGTCGCGCAACACCACCGGACCCTGCACCGTGCCCTGCGTCCGCACCTGACCCGACATGCCCACCCCCAACCGCCGTTGACCCCGCGCCACGCTTGGGCCAAGGCGCTGGAATTGCAATGGGAATTCCAGGGCCGCCGCGTCACTTGCAGCCCCCGGAAACAGTCGGGCCGGGGATTGTCCACGGCGCGGAAACGATACTCGCGCGCTGATTGCAGAGGCGGGCGCGGGCTGACCTCAGGCGGGCAACAGGACCGCCACCGCCAGCGCCAGCCACAGGTTCAAGACCGCGCCGATTCCCACCCGCGCCGCCAGCCCCGCGCCGGCGACGCGGCGCAGCCGTTCCAGACAGACCAGCGCGCCCGACAGGATCAGCGTCATGCCGGCCAGCAAGAGCGTCCCGTAGCTGTCCGCCGCCCCGCCGCCCCAGCGCGACAGCACCGCGGGCCAGGCGGCGATCAGCGCCATCGCCACCATCAGCGCCCAGGCGAGCTTGCGTGCGGCACCCCCGGCAAAGGCCGCCAGCACGGCCCAGCTCAACGCCAGCAGCGCGAGCAGGCCCGACAGGGCCAGCCACAGGACCAGAACGGCACTGAGGTTCATCGCACCCCCGCGATCGGGCCCTCGGCCCGGCCATGGATGAACTGCTGCACGCAAGGGTCGGCGGTCGCGTCCATCCCGTCCACCGGGCCCGTCCACTGCACCCGGCCCGCGTGCAGCATCGCCACCCGGTCGGCAATCGCGCGGACCGACGACATGTCATGCGTGATCGTCACCGCCGTCACCCCCATTTCGGTGACGATGCCGCGGATCAGCGCGTTGATGACCCCCGCCATGATCGGGTCGAGGCCGGTCGTGGGTTCGTCGAAGAAGATGATCTGCGGGTTGCCGGTGATGGCGCGCGCGAGGCCCACGCGCTTCTGCATGCCGCCGGACAATTCGGCGGGATAGAGGTCGGCCACCCGCGGCTCCAGCCCGACGCGGGCCAGCCGCTCCAGCGCCACCGCGCGCGCCTGATCCCGCGGCAGGCGGCCCGCGCCGCGGCGCAGGCGGAAGGCGACGTTTTCCCAGACCTTCATCGAGTCAAACAGTGCGCCGCCCTGGAACAGCATGCCGAACCGCGCGAGGAACGCCTCGCGGTCGCCCGCGCCTGCGTCCTGCCCGTCCAGCGTGATCCTGCCCGCGTCCGGGCGCACCAGCCCCAGGATGCACTTGAGCAGGACCGACTTGCCCGTGCCAGACCCGCCGATGACCACCATCGACGTGCCCCGGGGCACGGTCAGGTCCACGCCCTGCAGGACCCGGTTGGCGCCGAACGCCTTGCTGACCCCGCGCAGTTCGATCATGCCGAGAAGAACACCTCCGTCAGCACGTAGTTGGCCGCCAGGATCAGGACCGAAGCCGTCACCACCGCCGTCTTCGTGGCCCGCCCCACACCCTGCGCCCCGCGGCCCGAGTCCATCCCCGCGTAACAGCCCATCAGCGCCACGATGAAGCCGAAGACGGCGCCCTTCACGAGCCCCGAGCCCACGTCCCAGGGCTCCAGATAGTCGAAGGTGGTCTTCAGATAGGCGGCGGAGTTGAAGTCCAGCCGCGTGACCCCCACCAGCCAGCCGCCCATGATGCCGATCACGTCGCCCACGGCAACCAGCACCGGCACCGCCAGCGTGGCCGCCAGAACGCGCGGGACGGCAAGGTATTTCAGCGGGTTGGTCGACAGCGTGACCAGCGCGTCGATCTGTTCGGTGACCTTCATCGTGCCGATCTCGGCGGCGATCGAGGAGGCGACGCGCGCCGCCACCATCAGCCCGCCCAGCACCGGGCCCAGTTCCCGCACCATGCCGATGGCGACGATGGAAGGCACCACGGCTTCGGCATTGAACCGCGCGCCGCCGGCGTAGATCTGCAAGGCCAGCGCGCCGCCGGTGAACAGCGCCGTCAGCCCCACCACCGGCAGCGACAGCCAGCCTATGGCAAGCAACTGCCGCGCGAACTCCCCGGGGTAGAAAGGGGGCCGCAGCAGGTGGCTGACCACCGCGCCCGCAAAGATCGCCACCCGCCCCAGGCCCGCCAGCCCCCGCAGGACGGCCCGCCCCAGCGCGGCAAGCGCCCTCACCCCGCGCCCTCGACATGGCGGCGCGCATAGCGCGGCCCGAGCGCGGTCAGGATCTCGTAGCCGATGGTCTCGGCCGCCTGGGCCAGGTCGTCCACCGTCTGGTGCGGGCCCAGGATGTCCAGCGCGCGCGGCTCGTCGCGCAGATGCGTCACATCGACGGTGATCAGGTCCATCGACACCCGCCCGGCAATCGGGCAGGGCGTGTCGCCGTGCCACAGCACCGCCCGGTGCGACAGCGCCCGCAGCAGCCCGTCGGCATAGCCGCCCGAGACGGTGGCGATGCGCGCGGGCGCCTCTGCCGTGAAGGACGCGCCGTAGCCCACCGTTTCGCCCGGTTCCAGGTCGCGCAGCTGGATCACCGGCAGCGACAGGCCGACGACGGGCCGCGCGCCCTCGAACGGCAGGCCGCCGTAGAGGCCGATGCCGGGCCGCGTCAGGTCGAAGTGATGGGCGGGGCCCAGGAGGATGCCGCCCGTCGCCGCCAGCGACCGCGGGATGTCGGTGCCGTCTGTCATCGCGTGGAACTGCGCCAGTTGTGCCGCGTTCATCGGGTGCGCCGGCTCGTCGGTACAGGCGAGGTGGCTCATCAGCAGCTCCGGCCCCGCATCCAGCACGAAGGCCGCCGCCGCCTCCCATTCCGGCGGTTCCATGCCCAGCCGGTTCATGCCGGTGTCAAGCTGGACGCCGAAGGGATGGCCCGGCAGCGCCTCGAGATGCCGCGTCACCTGCTCGATGGAGTTGAGCATGGGCGTCAGGTCGAGGTCGCCGATCATCTCGGTATCGCCGCCCATGTGGCCCGACATCACCGCGATCTGCGGGCCCGGGCCAAGCGCCTGGCGCAGCGCCGCACCTTCCTCGGCCAGCGCCACGAAGAACCGCCGCGCGCCCGCCTGCGCCAGCGCCCGGGCCACCCGCGCCACGCCCAGCCCGTAGGCATCGGCCTTGACCACCGCGGCAGTCTGCGTGCCGGACGACGACATGCGGTCCAGCGCCCGCCAGTTGGCGGCGATGGCATCCAGGTCGATGGTCAGAATGCCCGCTCCCATGACCGGCTCTGTTGCGCCTCGCGCGGGCCGGGTCAAGCGGAAAGGGCGCCCGCGATGGCGGCCCAGAGGGGCTCTGCGGGCTCGATCCCCACCGACAGCCGCAGGAAGCCGGGCGCCACCGCATCGCCCCAGCGGGCGCGGCGTTCGGCGCTGCTGTGCGTGCCGCCGAAGGAAGTCGCCTGCACCAGAAAGGGGCAGGCGTCGAGGAAGGCGTCCGCCGCGGCCAGGCTTTCCAGCTCGAACCCGATCAGGAAACCGAAATCCGCCATCTGTCGCCGCGCGACCTCGTGCCCCGCGTCGCCCGGCAGGCCGGGATAGCGCAGGGCGCGCACCCTGGGATGCGCCGCCAGCCGCCCGGCGATCACGCGCGCGCTGGCGCACATCCGCGCCAGCCTGACCTCCAGGGTCTCGATGCCGCGATGCACCAGCCAGGCCTCGAAGGGCCCCGGCACCGACCCCGAGATGCGCCGCCAGTCGCGCACGCGGGCCACAAGTGCGGCGTCGCGCCCCGCGACATGGCCGAACAGCACGTCCGAATGGCCTGCCGGCGCCTTGGTGTCGGCGGCGACCGACAGGTCGGCGCCCAGGTCCAGCGGCCTTTGCAGCAGCGCCGTCATCGTCGTGTTGTCGACAATGACCTTCGCACCCGCCGCCCGTGCCCGGGCGGTGCAGGCGGCCAGGTCCACCACGTCAAGCCCCGGGTTCGACGGCGTTTCCACATAGACCACCGCCGCGCCGGTCAGGTCGGCGGTCGCGTAGCCAAGCGTCGGCACCTCGGTGACGGTGACGCCGAAGGCCGCCAGCACCTGCCCCAGAAGGCGCGTGACATAGTAGCCATCCGCCGGGATCACCACCCGGTCGCCCGCCCTGAGGCAGGCGAACATCGCCGCCGTGATCGCCGCCATGCCGGACGGGAAGGCCACGACCTCGGCGTCTTCCAGCACCGCAAGCTGGCCCTCGACCGCATCCCAGGTCGGCTGGCCCGCGCGCGCATAGAAGTGCCGCGGCACCTCGCTGCCCGGCAGCTGGAAGGTCGTGGCCGCCACCAGCGGCGGCGCGACGGGATCGCCCGGCCGCAACGCCCCGGCCCGGTGATGCAGCATCCGCGCCACCCTGTCGCCCATTCCGTCGGTCATCGCGCAAGGCTCCATTCCTGTCCGGCCAGCAGCCTAAAGCGCACGAGGGAAGGCTGGTAGGGGGATGCATGCGCCGTCCGGAACGACGTCTGAACCCGGGCGCTTCCCTCCCCCCTCGTGGGGGAGGGAGAGGGCGGGGGGGCTCCCGGCCGGTCGCGGGGACCCCCCTCCCCCGGCCCCTCCCCACGAGGGGGAGAGGGGGGGCCGACCTCCCGCGGTCCGTCCTGCCGGATGCCGGTCAGTAGTCGTGGACCTGCTCCACCGCCACGCCCGCCCGCATCCGGGCGGCAAGCTCGGCGACCTTGACCAGCACCAGATGCCGCACGTCGCCGCGGCCCTGCCGCGGCAGGCTGAGCAGGGCGCCGTCCATCCCGGCCTCCGCGGTGACGGCGGTGAACATGATGTCGTCGTTGCCCGCGATCTCGACGAAATCGCCGCCCGCCGCGGCGATGGCCTTGGCGATCGCGGTAAAGGCGCGGTAGCGCGGCGTCTCGATCTCCACCCCCTCGAGCCGCCCGCCGATGACCCTGACACCCGGCACCGCGGCCAGCGCGTCGGGGGTCAGCCCCGCCACCACCGACCGCATCACCAGCCGGTCCGCCCCGACGCCGGCCACCGCCCGCGCGATGACCCGCGCATAGGCCGCCTTGGCGCCGTACTCGATCCCCAGCGCCAGCGCCCTTTCCCGGTCGCGGAAACTGCCGCCCCGCGCCGCCCGCAAGGCCGCGGCGTCCGCGGCGAAATCCCAGCGGTACCAGGGCACCTGCTGCAGGAAGACCGCGTAGTCCGCCGCCTGCGTGGCCGACAGGTCATCCAGCGGCGCGCGGTCCGCCCCCCTGACCGCCACCGCGATGCGGCCCAGGGTCTCCTCATACGCAGCCTTGAGCAGCATCTCGGCGGTAAAGCTGACGCCGATCGTGTAGACCATCTGCTTGGTCGGCCAGTCCACACCGCCCAAGGGCGGCGCCGCCTCGGACAAGACGCAGAGCGACGACCAGAAGCCGCCGATGGCCGCCAGATAGCCGAAATCCTGCGGATCGCCCGTGGCGATCACCGCGGCATAATCGTCGTAGGCGTGCACGATGTGCCATTCGGGGTAGGTCAGAAGCGTGCGCGCCTCGGGCCGGTGCTCGGCCGCGGGCAGGATCGCGGCATAGGCGGCGGGCGCGCCCTGGCCGCGGCACATCGTCTCGACCCAGGCGACCGGCGCCAGCAGGCCCAGCACCGCGACCAAGACCAGCAGGATCAGCCGCCGCGTCCAGCGCCACAGGAGCCTCATCGCCTCAGCCCCGCCGCCAGCGCCACCGCGCCCAGCCCGATATGCGGCGCGTTGGCCATGATCCTGAAGCCGAGGGGCAGGTCCTGCACCCCGCGGAAAAGGATGCCGAGGTCGAGATACCCCGACCCGGTGGCCAGCCCCAGCACCCCGTCGGCCAGGTACAGCGCGCCGAACCCCAGCAGGAACAGCCGCGCCGCGCGCCGCGACAGCACCGCCGCCAGCCCCGCCCAGAGCGCCGAGACGAGGTGCAGAAGGTCGTCGTAGACATCAAGCGCGAAGACCCCGAAGGCGACGCCGGAGGCGTCGGTGACGCCGGGGATGTAGTTCAGGCCGGCAACCGCCAGCAGGATCACGAAATACAGCGCCGCCACCGGGCGCCACAGGCGGCCGGGTTCGGGCAAGAGGGGGTCGGGGGCGATCATCGGGGTGTTCTCCTGTGGCAATCGGTCGGGCACCGGGCGCCTCCCCTCCGCCTTGTGGGGAGGGGCCGGGGAAGGGGGGTGCGCCGAGCAGGGCTCATGCCATGCCCGCCAGGTAACGGTCCCACAGCGCGTTGCGGAACAGCAAGCCCGGATCGACCTGCCGCTTCAGCGCGGCGAAGGCACCGGCGTTGCGGTAGACGCGGGCGAACTGCGCCTGCGTGGCGTGCAGCCGGTAGGGCAGGTAGTAGGCCCCGCCGATCCCCGCCACCGCCTCGACCAGCGCCTGCGTCATCCGCGCCATGTCGGCCTCGGCGCGGGCCGACATCTCCTGGCTGAACAGCATCACCGCGGCGATGCGGGGGCCGTCGGGGGCGTAGGACAGCAGCGCCTCGGCATCGCGCTCGACCCAGCGCAGGGTGACGTTCAGCAGCTCCTGATAGCTTTGCGGGATGATCTCGCGGCAGAGGGTCAGGAAATCGCCGAACCGGTCCGGCGCCACGAAGTATTCGTGCAGGATGTCGGTGCGCGCGGGGTCGCGGTCGTCCAGCGTGACGACGGGCTCGTTCATCAGGCTCGACCGGCTGGTCGGGCCCGCCAGCCGCGCGCCGATGCCGGTCTCGATCCCCCAGCGGCGGCGCTTGACCCATTCGTTGCCGGTCTGCGCCCGGAAGATGCCGCGCGACAGGCGCGACATCAGGCCCGACCCCGCGACCGGCTGCGCCGCGCCGCCGTCGGGCGCCCAGGTGACCAGCAGCGCCTCCTGGAAGAACCCCGCGCGGTCGACGTTCAGGCGGCCGTAGGCCATCGGCACCTGCGTCACCGCCGCGGCGAAGGCGGCGGCGAAATCCGCGGCGGGCATCCCGAGGTGCGCGGGCGCGAGGCTGACATTCGCGACCGCCTCGACCTCCATCTGCATGATGATGCCCACCAGCCCGTAGCCACCCATCGCGGCGCGGAACAGCTCGGCGTTTTCGGTCCGCGAGGCCACCACCTCGCTGCCGTCGGCCAGCAGCAGCCGCACCGACCGCACCGTCGACCCCATCGGGCCAAAGGCCGTGGGCCAGCCGTGGGCACCCACGGAAAACGTCGCGGCCAGACCGAAATCGGCGTTCGACTGCATCACCTTGGGCGACAGGCCGAGCGGGTCCAGCGCGGCGATCACCTGGTGCCAGCGCGCGCCGCCGTGGGTGCGGTAGACCAGCCCCGCGGGGTCCGCCGTCAGCGCGGCATTGTCGAAGGTCACCGCATGGCCATCGCGCGGGATCGCCTGCCCGCCCATCGAATGCCGCGCCGCGCCCGCGGCGACGGGACGGCCCGCGGCGGCGGCTTCCTTGAGTTCCGCCCGCAGCGCGGCCAGCAGGGTCTCGCCCGGGTCGTCGGTGCGGGTGATGTGGCGGAAGATCGGGGTTTCGGACAGGCCCGAGGCGTCGTTCATCACGCCCTCGCCCCCGCCGGACGCGATCAGCGACACGCCTTCGGCCGAGGGCCGCGCGGGCGCCGTCCAGCGCGCTCCCGCCGCCCCCAGCGCCGCCCCGCCCAGAACCAGCGCCGCCCGCCGCGTGAAGGCCATGCGTCTCTCCCGCCCGTCCGTCCGTCCGTCAGGGCGCAAGGTGCCGCGGAACCGGCTGCCGCGCCAGTAGGAACTGCCCTACCCCCGGCGGCCCATAGTGCGGCCCGTGGCGCGGCCCGTGGCGCGGCCCGCGAAGCGCCGGCGCAAATGCCACAGACGCCCGCCGCAACCGCCCGCGCGCGCAGGCTTTTTCTGGACCGCCCCGCCCGCCCGCGCTATCGTCACCGCGAACCGGGGCGCCACGACCCCGGATGGTCGAGGCACGATGCAATCTCCCCTGCGGTTCCAGGGCCTGCCGGACTATGCCTTTCCGCGTCTGCGGAAGCTGCTCGACGCGCAGGCGCCGGGCGGCCCGGTCGTGGACATGACGATCGGCGAGCCGCGCCATCCGATGCCGGATTTCGTCGGGCGGGTGCTGGCGGAAAACCTTGCGGGCTTCGGCCGTTACCCGCCAAACGACGGCGCCCCCGAACTGCTGGACGCCATCGCCGCCTGGGTCGCCCGCCGCTATGGCGCGACGCTGACGCTGGATCGCCTGATGGCACTGAACGGCACGCGCGAGGGGCTGCTGGGCGCCGTGCTGGCGCTGTGCCCCGAGGACAAGCGCGGGCAAAGGCCCGTCGTGCTGATGCCCAACCCGTTCTACCAGGCCTATGCCATCGGCGCGCTGATCCTGGGGGCAGAGCCGGTCTACGTGCCCGCCACCGCCGCCACCGGCCATCTGCCCGACTACGCCGCGCTGCCTGCGGAGACCCTCGCGCGCACCGTCATCGCCTTCGCCTGCTCGCCCGCCAACCCGCAGGGCGCGGTGGCCTCGGCCGGATGGTGGGCCGACCTGCTGGCGCTGGCCGACCGGCACGATTTCCGCATCTTCGCCGACGAGTGCTATTCCGAGATCTGGCGCGACGCCCCGCCGCCGGGCGTGCTGACCGCCGCCGCGGGGCACGATCCCGAACGCGTGCTGGCGTTCCATTCGCTGTCCAAACGGTCGAACCTGCCCGGCCTGCGGTCGGGCTTCGTCGCCGGCGGCCCCGCCTCGATCGCCGCGCTTCGCAAGCTGCGCGCCTTTGCCGGCGCGCCGCTGCCCCTGCCCCTGCAACGCGTGGCCCAGGCCGCCTGGGCGGACGAGGCGCATGTGGACGCGTCCCGCGCGCTCTACCAGGCGAAGTTCGCCGCCGCCGACCGCATCTTCGCCGGGCTGAACGCCTGGCAGCCCCCGGCTGGCGGCTTCTTCCTCTGGCTGCCGGTCGATGACGGCGAAACCGCGGCGCTGCGCCTGTGGACGACCGCCGGCCTGCGCGTCCTGCCGGGCGCCTACCTGTCCCGCGAGGTTGCGGGCGAAAACCCCGGACGGGGGCATATCCGCGTCGCGCTGGTCGCGCCGCAGGACGAAACCGAACGCGGGCTGACCGCGATCCGCGACATCCTCTACAGGTGAGGTGACCGATGGCCTCGTACCAATCCCGCGACCGTGACCCGCTGCTCGACCAGGGCACGCAGGCGATGCTGGAACGACGGGGGCGAGAGCTGCTGGGAATCGTCCTTGCCGCCACGGCCGCCTTCTTCGCGCTGGCGCTGGCGACCTATTCGCCGCAGGATCCGGGCTGGATGGTCGCGACCGACGCGCCGGTGATGAACTGGGCGGGACGGATGGGGGCCTCGCTCGCCTCGACGCTGATGCTGATCGGGGGCCTGGGCGCCTGGGGGATCCCTGCGGTTCTGGCGGTCTGGGGCGGGCGCTGCCTGATCCATCTCGGCACCGAACGGGCCGGCAAGCGGGCAGTCTTTGCCGCCGTCGCGGTGGCCTTCGGGTCGGTCTTCGCCGCCACCCACGTGCCCGGCCCCGACTGGCCGCATCCCGCCGTGGGCCTCGGCGGGCTGTTCGGCGATACCGTGCTGGGCGCGATCCTGACGGTGCTGCCGGTCGGCCCCGGGGCGGGCCTGCGGCTGCTGTCGCTGGGGTTCGGCGCGGCCTTCGTGTCGGGGATGCTCTATGTCACGGGCTTCACCCGGGCCGAAATCCGGGCGATCGGGCGGTTCCTCGCGGTATCCACCATCATGACCTACGACCAGGTGCGCGCGCTCGGCTCCCGCGGGGTGCGCGGCGCGGCGGGGGCGGCGGTGGCGATGCACGGGCGGCACGAGGCGCGCAAGACGGTTGTGGCCGGACAACGGGCCGCTCCCGGCTTCGGCCGCCCCGCCGCGATGCGCCCGGCCGCGGCGGTTGCTGCGCCGCGCCCGGGCCTGCTGTCG
>CAZCPY010000010.1:0-11317 GCA_964499865.1 uncultured Rhodobacterales bacterium
CGCGTGCTGACGCGCAGCTTGGCGTCCAGGTTCGACAGCGGCTCGTCCATCAGGAAGACCGCGGGCTGGCGGACGATGGCGCGGGCCAGCGCCACGCGCTGCCGCTGGCCGCCCGACAGGGCCGCCGGGCGCCGGTCCAGCAGGTCGCCCAGTTCCACCATCGCCGCCGCGCGCCGGACGCGCGCGTCATGCTCGGCCTCGGGGATCCTGCGCACCTTGAGCGGGAAGCGGATGTTCTCGAACACGCTCATGTTGGGGTAGAGCGCATAGCTCTGGAACACCATCGCGATGTCGCGGTCCTTGGGGTCAAGGTCGTTGACCCGGCGACCGGCGATCAGGATGTCGCCGCCGGTGGCATCCTCGAGCCCGGCGATCATCCGCATCGTGGTGGTCTTGCCGCAGCCAGACGGGCCCAGAAGCACCAGGAACTCGCGGTCGGCGATGGTGAGGTCGAACCGTTCCACCCCGACGACCGCGCCCCAGCGCTTCGAGACGTTGCGCAGCTCGATCCCGGCCATGGCGATCCTTGCAAAGCCCACGGGGGGGGCGCCTGTCTTGCATTCGTATGCAAGCACAGTCCCCGGCGCCGCCGATTCGTGCAACAGATTTCTTGCATCCGTATGCAGCTTTCCCTCTGCCCCGCCGGTCTGCCCGATCCCCGGGCATCCCTGCGAGGGCCTGCGGGTGCATGTTGCATACGCTTGCAGCCTCGGGCACAACGCGGTGGGGCAACAGCGAAGGTGGCCGGACCGATGCTCAGCGCAGGTTTCGAGGCAGAGACTTCTCCCCCTGCGTCACTCCGGCAGCGGGTCCTCGGGCTGCTGCGACGCCTCGCCGAAGCGGGTCCCGCGGCGATGCCCGCCCTGCTGGACCGGCTGGCCGTTCCCGACTGCCACTGGCGCGCCGCCCATCCGATGGACGAGATCCTGGGCACCGCCGCGGCCTTGCGGGCCGTCTGGCACCCGCTGGCCGCGGCCTTCCCCGACCTCGAACGCCGCGACAGCCTGTTTGTGGCGGGCACCTATCAGGGCCGGACCTACATCGCCGCCGCGGGCCATTACTGCGGCACGATGCGAGGCGACTGGCTGGGCATTCCGGCAACCGGCAGGACCGTCTACCTGCGCTACGGCGAGGTCTGGCAGATCGGGCCGGACGGGCGGGCGGTGCAGGCCAACCTGCTCTGGGATGTGCTGGAGGTGATGCGGCAGGCGGGCGTCTGGCCGCTGCCGCCGTCGCTGGGGGTCGAGGCGACGTGGCCCGCGCCGATCACCGGCGATGGCCTGCGGCTTGCCCCGTCGGACCCCCGGCATGGCCGCGACAGCCTCGAACAGACGCTGGCGATGCATGCGACGCTGGCGGGGTTCGACGATCTGGGCAACCTGTCGCGCGCGGCGCTGATCGCCATGCCGCAGCGCGACCACTGGCATCCCCGGATGATGTGGTACGGCCCCGCAGGCATCGGCACGACGCGGGGGCTCGCGGGCTTTGTCGACGGCCACCAGTTGCCCTTCCGCACCGCCTTCCGCCGTCCGCAGGGCACGTTCGAAGAGGTCATGGCCGAACGTGCCCGCCACGGCGCGGGCCACTACATCCGCATCGGCGACGGGCCCTATTCGGTGACCGGCGGCTGGCCTTCGGTCTATGCCATCCACCTCGGCGGCGGCTTTTGCGGCATGCCGCCGACGGGCAGGCCCGTCACCATGCGGGTGATGGACTTCTACCTGCACGACGAAGGGCTGATCCGCGAAAACTGGGTGCCGCTCGACATGCTGGACCTGTTCCGGCAGATGGGCATCGACCTTCTGGCGCGGATGACGCTCGCGCTCTGACGGCCTGCGGCCGCGGTTCCCGCCCCGCACGCCGGGCCTTGAACCGCAGGAAGGCACCGGCGCGGAGGCCGGGGCAACGGCCGGGGCGGCAGCCGGACGGGCGGGATGCCGGACGGGCGGGATGCCGGCGGCGACGCGGCGGGTGATGCCGGTCTTGCCCCCCACGCCGGTTCGGCCCCGGCAAAGCCGGTCGCCGATGCGCGAGGCGCCGATCCGGCCGGCGGGCGGCGATCCGGTGGCCGCGCCATGTCCAACCCAACCGCTTGGCCGCGGCGGCCCCGATCGACGTGCAAAGCCTTCCGAAACAGGTCGGGGCGCCGGATACCGCGCGGGCATCGCGCCCGCCCGGCCCGGCCGCTTCAGTTGACCGGCACCCGCAGGGCCTCGCGGATCCTGTCGGCCCGGTCCTGACCGTCCAGCCTGCCGTTGATCGACACGAGGTTCGGCAGCGGCGCGATCACTTCGGCGATGGCTGTCGGCAGGTTGCTCATGTCGGCGCCGGCCAGTGCCGCCTTGACCAGGTCGAGCGCGTCGATGTTCTTCGCGGTCTGCTGCGACTGGCTGGCGGTGTTGGACAGATCGAAGATGGCAAAATAGCTCTGCCGGACGTCCAGGACCTTGGCCACCAGCTGCTGGTGCCAGGGGTAGCCCGCGTGCCCCGCGGTGCGCCGGTCCAGTTCGCCGAGCGCCTTTTCGAGCACCCGGTATTCCGAAGCCTCGCCCTTCCGGCCGATCTCCAGCCGGGCCCTGAATTCCCGCATCACCCGCCCCTGGATGACGGACGAACAGGTCTCCCGCGACGTCTCGAGCTGCTCGACCAGGGTGCCGATGATGCCGGCAAGCTGCTGCTTGACCGCCTCGTCGCCGTTTTCGACGGTGTCGCGCATTTCCTGGATCAGCCGGTCGGTTTCGACATCGAACTGCCGCTCCTTCTCGAGCTGCATCAGCCCGCGACGCACGAGGCGGCCAAGCAAGGTGACGGCCGCCGCCTGCTTGCCGCCGTTCCAGGCCTCGGCGGCGCTCTCCTGCTGCTGCCGCACCTCGGCAAGTTCGGCCGTCGCGCGCGTGCGGTTGGCGATGTCGGTCGCCTGTTCGGACAATTCGCGGTAGTTGCGGACCACGGCCTCTTCGATCTGGTTGTCGTCCAGGGCCAGCACATCCCCGCTGGCCTCGACCGAGGCGACCATCTCGTCCAACATGCGGACCGCGGCCAGGATCTTGATCTCGCGCGGCAGGGTGCCGCCAAGCTCCAGAAGCCGCTCGGTGCCGCCGCGGTCCTTGAACGCCTTCCACTGGCGCAGGGTCAGCACCCGCTTGGCCCAGTACTGCTGCACCGCTTCCGGCGTCGTGGCCCGGGCTTCGATGTCGATGTCGATGACCGGGAAGACCCTGGCTGCCAGCTTCCACTCGGCCAGCCCGCCCAGCTCGTCGAATTCGCGCATCAGGTCTTCGGTCGGCACCGTTGCGTCGGGGGCCTTGACGATCTTCGCGTTGAACGCATCGAAGACCGCCACGTAGGTCTCCACCGGGGTCTTGCCCGCGATCCTGCCGTCGATCCCGGGATCGGCAAGCCGCGCCTCGGGCAACATGCGGTCGATTTCGGACTGCAATGCCGGGTTGACCATCCGCGACTTGAGGATGCGCGCGACAAGCTGGCCGTTGCGTGCGACCCATTCGTCGATGTCGGAGGATGCCAGGTTCCAGGCCCAGCCCAGGGTCTTGATCTCTTCCGTCATCGCGCTCATCGACTGCCGGACGCCGGAACTTTCAAGGCTGTCGAGAAGCTGGTCCTTTGCGACCATCGAGTCTTCCAGCGCCCGGGCCTCGCGGGCCAGCGTCTGCACGAGGTCCGGAATGTCCTCGGGCCTGGCCTCGGCGATGCGCTTGGCGCCAAGCGCCAGCATCTGGAACAGCGTCGCCACCGGCACCTCTTTCGCGGCGGCCTTCAGAAAGCGCACGCGGGCGCCCATCGCCTCGATGGCCTCGTCGCTGATCGTGCCGCGGGTCTGTTCATGACGGTCCGACAGGTCGTCGCGCGACCGCTTCATCTGCCGCACCATCTCGTCGGGATCGAGCCGGTCGAGCGCCTCCAGCGTCTCGTCGCCCATCGGCTGGGCGGCCTGCTCCAGCTTGGGGTTGGCCATGATGTTCCGCCCGCTGAGAAGCGAGCTCATGTTGCCCTGCAGCGCATCGGGATCGATCAGGCCGGTGCCGTGGTCGATGGGCACAAGCAGGTTCTTCCCGGTCTCGGGATCGGTCTTGAACAGCAGGTTGCCGGCATGACGGTCGACGTTGCCGAAGATCATGTCGAAGACGGCGATGTCGTCGAAGTTGCGCTTGTCGACGGTCTTCGAGAACTCGGCCAGCGTGCCGCCCGTCAGGTGATCCATCAGGCTGCCGTCCGAGGGTGCCAGCTGCTGCATCGACCCCAGCATCGGCCCGTCCTCGGGCCTGCGCGACGAAAGGTTCGCGGAATCGATGCCGGCCAGCGTGGTCGGGCTGACGCCGACGCCGAAGCCCGCCCCGGTCATCGTGTCGTCGAGGTGCTTGGCCATCACCTCGCGCGGGGCGCCCGACCCCTTGGGCACGCCCGCGATGATGCCGTCTTCCAGCGCGGCGGGCTTGAAGATGTAGGTCTTCTTCTGTGACCTGCCGTCCGGGCCGGTCTCGGGGCGCTCGATCCACCAGGACCCGCTGGTGCCCTTGCTGCCTTCGCCCAGCGCCGGCGCCTCGTGGCTCGCCCCGCCATTCGAGATGGCACTTTCCAGGAAGAACAGCTGCGCCTGCAGTTCCGACACGCGGTCGGCGGTGCCCTGGTCCCAGGGCGGCGCGCCCAGCGCCTCCAGCGCCTCGGCAAGCTGCATCATCTGCGCCCGCTTGAGCACGTCGGCGCCAAGCTGTTCGGTCGGCGACAGCGGCGGTTCGGGATAGGGCTCGTCGGTGCCCTGCTCGTCCTGCCGCTTCTTCCAGGCCTTGCGCTCTTCGTCGAAGCGCGCGCGCGAGTCGCGCAGGAAGGTGCGGGCGGCGGCCTCGAGGTCCCGGCCCGACCCGGCGTCCGGCGCCTTGGCCGCGCGCGACATGGTTTCCACCATCAGCCGCAGGTTGGTGTTGCCCGCCATCTCGGACCGGATCGCGCCGGGGTCCTTGACCAGCCCCACCGGCAGCGACGCCTTCTTGAGGAAGGGCAGCGCCCGGGACAGGTTGTCGTGCATCTGCGTCTGGCCCTGCACGCGCGCCTGTTCCTGCCGCTTGGCCAGCGCCACGGATGCCACCTTGTCGAGCACCTTCTCGAACTGCAGGATCTTGGGGTCGAGCAGGTTCAGCGTGCCCTCGCGAAAGCTCTTGCGGAAGGCGCCGAAGAATTCCTCGATCCGCCTGACCTGGGTGGGGTCGAGGCCGGGGGTGGTCTTGATGATGTCGTACTTGCGTTCCAGCCGCAGGAAGACCTCGGACAGGACGGGGTTCTCCTCGCCCTGTTCGTTCATCCTGTTGGTGCGGTTGGTGGCGCTGATGCCGAACTGCAGCGCCTTTTCGATCGTGGCCCGGACCTGCGACCGTTCCGGCTCTTCCAGCGTCTTGTCGGCAAGGAACTGCCTTTCGACCTCGGTCCCGCGCGCCTGATACCGTTTCCAGGCGTCCATCTGCTTGGCCGGGTCAAGCCGCATGATCCCCTCGGCCAGCTTTTGCCAGTACGCCTCGTCGGGGTATTTCGATGCGGGCGGTGGCGGTGCCGTGTCGGGCGCGGCGATCTCGTCCAGGATGTGCCGCAGGCCGATCACCTGGTTGGCGAAGTCAATCCTGCTCTGGCCCAGCGCGGTGTCGTCCTCGATCTGCTTCAGCAGCAGGCCGATGGCGCCGTAAAGACCGTCCGACGCGCCCGGCAGCTTGGCGTTCGGCGTCTTCTGGAACGCCGCAATCGCGCGTTGCAGCTGCTCGATCTTGCCCGCGTAGACCGGGCGGCGGTCGCCGGTGCCCTCGGGCGCCGACCCCAGGGTGCCGCCGCCTTCCTCCATCGGCTCGATGTCGTTGTCGCCGTCCAGTTCCCTGCCCGCACCGCGCACCACGACCTTGATGTTCATCTCGGCATGAAGGACCGCGGCGTTCTTGGCGGCCTTGGCCAGGCCCGGAACCGGGGGCACCTCGGGGCCCAGGTCCAGCACGAACCTGCCCGCGTCGAAGAAGATGGCGCCGGTGAAGAAGGGCCCGCGCTTGCCCTTCATCTCGAAGGCCTTCTCCATGTCGGCCTTCTTGATCTCCTTCTTGCTCAGCACCAGGCCCGTCGACGGCTTGCCGGGTACCAGCACGAAGTTCCAGGCATTGTCGGCGTCAAGCTGGCGCACCTTGGCCAGTTGCTTGGCCAGCGTGCTGTCCTCGTCACCGCCGCCCTCGCTGGCGATCTTCTGCACCTCGGGCGCCAGCTTCTGCTGCGCCGCCTTGGCGGCCTTGATCGTCTCGGTCAGGAACCCCGCGATCAGCGGGAACCTGGACTGCGCCGCCTTGACCTCGCCCGCCTTCTCGATGATCCGCTCCAGCGCGGACATCTGCTTGCCCAGGTCCTGTTTCTTGACCGCCGCGGCATAGTCGTCCAGCGTCTCGGACACGCCCGTCTTCTTGACCGACTTGTGTTCCTTCTTGTCCAGGACGGTCTTCCATTCCTTGGTCGACAAATGATCGGGCATCGGAACCTGCTCCCTGCAAACCCTTCCGGGGTCGGTGAATCGGCGGCAGGCTACGGCCTTTTTCCGCGGCAAAAAAGATGCACGTTCGGACAGTCCTCCGCGGCGGCGGCGGGCCGGGTCATCGGGGTGCCGGGCGCCTCAGACTTCCCGCCGGCACCGGGTCAGCGCGCCTCGGGCGCCGCTTGCCGCGACGCGCGCCGCGTCAGGGCCAGCCGCCGCGCGAAGGCCAGAAGGAACACCGCCGGCAGCACCAGCACGATGGTCGGCGCGGGCGCGCTGTCGCGCAAGAAGCTCGCGTAGGTCCCCGCCTGATCCGCGGCAGGGAATGTTGACCTTCAAGGTCTTCTGACGCCGCGACAGCGTGCCGAGATCGGGCACGGCCCAGTCCGGGCCCACCAGCCGCAGCAGGCTTTCCACGAATCCCGTGGTTTGCCGCAGCGCCATGCCGAAGAGGACCTTCATCGTGCGGCAGGTCCGGATCGCGGCATCGCCGCAGGCGGGCGGTCGCCCGCGCTTGCCGGTCGGCGCGGCATCCCAGGTCATGGCGGGATCGAACCAGATCGTCACCGAGCCACGGCGCTTCAGCGCTTCGTTGCAGGCGGGCCAGTTCCGGGTCTTGCATGTCGGGGGTGCCGGTCTGCTCATGCCATCCAGCTACCACGCTGGATTCACGAGATGAATCCCCTCAAGTGATTTGTGCAACAGGGCCCTCGATCACCTGCGGCGCGATCCCCATCCCCGCCAGGTGCCCCGCCCAGGCGCGCCCGAAATGCCCCGAACTGGCCGCCAGCACCCGGTCGCCCCGCGACCACAGGTTGGCCGCCGCCGCCTCCCAGCTTGCGTGGCCGTTGCCGATGTAGATGGCGACCTCCCCGCCGGTCGCCGCCGCCGTGCCCGCTAGCGCGCAGAGATCGCGGCGCAGCCCGTCGACCAGCGCCTGCATCTCGCCCGCATAGATGTCGGGCGCGCCGCGGTGCATCGCGCGCAGCACGCGTTCGGGCATCACCGAGGGGCCGGGAATGGCATGGTAGGTCTGGCCGAAACGGCCGGGGATGGCGGTCATGTGGCGGTGTCCTGTCGCCCGTCCCGTCTCGGGGCGGACGAGGGCTAAACTCCCGCCCCGGCGGCGTCAACGGCGGGCCGGTGCCGCTTTCCTTGCGGCCCGGGGGCCTATCGCCTACATCGGGCCATCCCGGGGACGATTGCCGCCCCCCTTCCGGCCCGCGAGTTGCCCGCGCCCATGTCTCGCCCCAGCTCCCGGCCCGACGTCCGGCCCAACGTCCGGCCAGACGTCCGGCCCGCGGCGGCCACCGGGCCGCTGTTCGCCCGGCTGTGGCGCGGCTACCTGCGGCAGCACCGGGGCCGGATGGCGCTGGCCTTCGCCGTCATGGCGCTGGAAGGCGCGACGCTCGGGGCGCTGAGCTGGCTGCTCAAACCCCTGTTCGACAGCGTCTTCGTGCCCGGCGGAACCGGGTCGCTGATGCTGGTGGGGCTGGCCATCCTGGGCCTGTTTGCCTTGCGCGCGGTGACCTCGGTCTTCGCGCGCTGGCTGGTCACGGGCGTGTCGCAGGCCACCGTTGCGGCATTGCAGGTCGACCTCCTGCGCCACATCCTGCGGCTGGACCAGGGCTTCTGGCGGTCCACCCCGCCGGGCCTGCTGATCGAGCGCGTGCAGGGTGACACCCAGGCCGTGCAGGCCCTGTGGACCACCGTCCTGACCGGCGCCGCCCGCGACATCTTCGCGCTCTTGGGCCTGATGGCGGTGGCGCTGACGATCGACCCGCTGTGGACCGCCGCGGCGCTGGTCGGCGTACCCGCGCTGATCCTGCCCGTGGTCGCGGTGCAGCGCTATGTCCGCCGCAAGGCCCGCGCGGTGCGGGCCGAGGCCGGCCAGCGCGCCACCCGGCTGGACGAGGTGTTCCACGGCATCCAGGCCGTCAAGCTGAACCGGATCGAGGATTTCCACGCCGACCGCTTCGCCCGCATCGTCGCCCGCATCAAGCGGATGGAGATGCGCATGTCGGTCGGCCGCGCCACCGTGCCCGCGCTGATCGACATCGTGACCGGCCTCGGCTTCTTCGCCGTCCTGATGCTGGCGGGGCCCGAGATCGCGGCGGGCAACCGCACCGTGGGCGATTTCATGGCGTTCTTCTCGGCCATGGCGCTGGCCTTCCAGCCGGTCCGCCGCCTGGGCGAGATCGCGGGCACCTGGCAGGTCGCCGCGGCGTCGGTCGAACGCATCTTCGCCCTGTTCGACGCGCCCACCGAAACCCGCGCCCTGCCCCCGCCCCCCCGCCTGCCCGGCCGCGCGCCCGAGATCCGGGTGGAAGACCTGCGCTTTGCCTACGCCGGCCAACCGGTGCTGGACGGGCTGACCTTCACCGCCCGCGCGGGCGAGATCACCGCGCTGGTCGGGCCGTCGGGCGCGGGCAAATCGACGCTGTTCGCCCTGCTCACGGGACTGGTGCAGCCCGACGCCGGTCGGATCACGCTCGACGGCATCGACGCCGCCACCCTGCCCCTGCCCGACCTGCGGGCGACCTTCGCCGTGGTCAGCCAGGAAACCGCGCTGTTCGACGAAACCCTGCGCGAGAACGTGACGCTCGGCCGCGCCACGCCCGACGACCGGCTGCAGGCGGCACTGGCGGCGGCGCACGTGACCGACTTCCTGCCCGGGCTGGCGCAGGGGATCGACACGCCCGCGGGCCCGCGCGGGTCGGGCCTGTCGGGCGGCCAGCGCCAGCGGGTGGCCATCGCCCGCGCCGTGCTGGCCGATGCGCCGGTGCTCCTGCTGGACGAGGCGACAAGCGCGCTGGATGCGGCGTCGGAGGCGCTGGTGGCCGAGGCCCTGGCGCGTCTGTCGTCCGGGCGCACGACGCTTGTGGTGGCGCACAGGCTGGCGACAATCCGCGATGCGCAGCGTATCGTGGTGGTCGACCGCGGCCGCGTGGCCGATGTCGGCACGCATGACGAGCTTCTGGCCCGCGGCGGCCTCTATGCGGAACTCTGCCGCCTGCAGTTCCGCGACTGAACCGGGGACGAAAGGGCCCGCATGGACGACGCCGCTGACGCGACACCCGACGACCCGCGCCGCGTGCTGACGCTGACCGGGGCCGACGCGCTGCCCTTCCTGCAGGGCCTGCTCACCAACGACGTCCTGCCCCTGGCGGGGCATGAGGGGCTGGTCTATGCCGCGCGGCTCAGCCCGCAGGGCAAGTATCTCTGCGACCTGTTCGTCGGCAACACCGGCGACCGGCTGCTCCTGGACCTGCCCGAAGCCTTTGCCGAGGCCACGCTGCGGCGCCTCGCGATGTATCGCCTGCGCGCCGACGTGGCCTGGCGCGACACCGGCGAGGGCGTGCAGCGCGGCGTGGGCGAACCCCCGCAGGGCGCGCTGACCGACCCGCGCCACCCGGCCCTCGGCTGGCGGCGCTACGGCGGCGGGCCCGAGGCCCCGCGCGACTGGGATGCGCTGCGCGTGGCCCACCTGATCCCCGCCGCCGGGCGCGAGCTGATCCCGGATGACAGCTACATCCTCGAGATGGGGTTCGAACGCCTGCACGGCGTCGACTTCCGCAAGGGCTGCTATGTCGGCCAGGAGGTCACCGCGCGGATGAAGCACAAGACCGAACTCCGCAAGGGCCTGGTGCGCGTGCGGCTTGACGGCGAGGTGGCGCCGGGCACGATGATCCTGACCGCGGACGGGCGGGAAGCGGGCGTCCTGCGCACCGTCGCGGGTCGCGGGGCGCTGGCCTGGCTGCGGCTGGACCGCGCGGTCGGGCCGCTCGCGGCGGGGGCGGCCCGGGTCCTGCCGGACCCTTCGCCGGACGTGCAGGAAACGTGAATAAATCGTGACGAAATCTTGCGGCAAGGGCGCGCGACGCCATATCTGGGGTGCGCCAGGGGGCGCCCTGCCCGAGATACGGTAGCGGTTTGCGACAGTCATGCGTCATTTGCATGGCTGGCATGTCGCGGACGGGATACCGAATCACCACGGAAACGCCATAGTGCCCCGACTTCGGAAAGTGCAAGACCAGGAACAGGACGACAGTGATGACGGGTCGCGTTGACGGGACGGCGTTCAACTTCGAGCAGGGGCAGCGCGCGCGCAAGCTGTTTGCGGCGGTGGTGCTGGCTGCGCTCGACGACGCCATCGCCGACGACAAGAAATTCGGCAACGGCCCCGACCAGATCGCCCGCTGGGCCCGGTCCAAGGACGGGCGCGAGGTCCTGTCCTGCGCCGGGATCGACCCCAACGAGCGGGTGGTCAAGGGCCTGATGGATTTCGTGTCCAAGGGCGTGCGCACCTCGGTCGCGCTGTCGCGCGAGGAAAGCGAACGCCGCCACGCGCTGGAACTGGACCGCGCCGAAGCCGCCTGAGCCATCGCCTTTGCCGCGTGCGCGCGCCCCCGCCGGGGGCGCGTTTGCCTTTGCCCGGTCACGCGGCAACCGCGCGCGACCCCGGCCGCGCGAAGGCGGCCGCGCGAAGATCAGGCCCGCGGGACGGTCAGAGGCCTTCGAACTCGCGCGCGGCCAGCGCGCGCATCACCTCGGCCCGCACCAGCTTGCGCACGTTGCGGGTGATCCTTTCGCCAAGCGCGCCCTGCAGTTCCTCGCGGATGATCTCGCGCACCAGGTCGCGCAGGGCGTCTTCGTCAAAGGCGTCATCGCCCTCGTCGAAGGTGAAGCCGTCCGCCGCGGCGCGGTGGGTGAAGGCCACGTCCTCGGCCTCGACGGCACGAGGGCGGTCCGGCGCGGGGTCGGGGTCCTCCGCAGGCTCGGCCGCATCGGCGGCGAACGGGTTCGCGT
>CAZCPY010000010.1:11327-22113 GCA_964499865.1 uncultured Rhodobacterales bacterium
GGGCGGCCGCTTGCACGGCTTCGGTCTCGGGCGGCGCAGGCATGTCGGCTGGCAGGGCATCGCCTTCCGCGGGACCTGCCCCGGCACCGGCGGCGGCGGCCTCCGGGGCGGTTTCGGGGGCGGTTTCGGGGGCGGTTTCGGGGGTCGTTTCCGCAGACTTCTCCGGGGACAACCCGGCCACGGCAAACCCGATCTCCTCGGTCAGCACGGCGCGGGCCAGCACGGTCACGTCGCTGGCCAGATCGGCCGACCATGCGTCGCCGGTTTCGGATTCCCACGGCACGCCCGCGGCATCCTGCACCGGATCGACGGACGCGAGCACCTTCAGCGCCCCGGCCTCGCGCGCCAGTTCGGGGGCGGGTTCGTGCGCCATTTCGGGGGCGGGTTCGTGCGCCGGGTCGGCGGCGACAGGCGGGACCTCGGCCCCGGGGCCGGGCGCGGGCACGGGCGCGGGCACGGGATTGTCCACCACCCGCAGCGCGGGCGTCAGCAACAGCTTGTCGGACGCGCCGGCGTCGGTCCGCAACGTGGGGCGTACCGCGGGGCGCAGGTCTTCGGTCACCAGACGGCGGATGGAGGACAGCACGTCCTCGATTTCACCAGAGCTCATCGGTTCCGACATTGCCCGTCCGCCCGTTCTGCCGCCCGCCCGCCGTGCCGCCCGCCTTGCCGCGTGGTCTTGCCGTGAAACACTAGCCTGCCCCGGCCCACAGCACAACATGCCCGCGCAAGCTGCGGTTAACGCAAGGGAAACGCACGCGCCCGGGGCAGCGCCCTTGACCTCGCGCCGCCGCCGCTCACCTTTCCCGCCTGTTGCCTGCAAGGACACCATGCCCGACGCCCCCCTGATCCTGTGGTTCCGCCGCGACCTGCGGCTGGCCGACCACCCGATGCTGACCGCCGCCCGCGGGCGGGCGGTGATCCCCGTCTTCATCCTCGACCGCGAGACCGAGGCGCTGGGGGCGGCGGCGAAGTGGCGGCTGGGGCTGGCGGTGCAGGCCTTCGCGGCGGCGCTGGAGCGGGTGGGGTCGCGGCTGGTCCTGCGCCGCGGCCCGGCGCTTGACGTGCTGCGGCGGCTTGCGGCGGAAACGGGCGCGGCGGGCGTGCACTGGACGCGCGGCTACGACCCGGCGGCGCGGGCGCGCGACGGCGCGGTCAAGACGGCGCTGCGCGCGCAGGGGCTGGAGGCGGCCAGCCACCCCGGCCACCTGGTCTTCGAACCCTGGGAGGCGCAGACCGGCGAGGGCGGGTTCTACCGCGTCTATTCCCCGTTCTGGCGCGCCGTGGCCGACCGCGACGTGCCCATGCCCCTGCCCGCCCCGGACCGCCTGCCCGCACCGGCCTCGTGGCCCGCCTCGGACCGGCTGGCCGACTGGCAGATGGGTGCCGCGATGCGGCGCGGCGCGGACATCGTCGCCCGCCACCAGGCGGTGGGCGAGGCGGCGGCGCGCGACCGGCTCGACCGCTTCCTGGCCGGGCCGGTGGACCCCTACCGCAAGGCCCGCGACCGGCTGGACGGCGTGACGACCTCGCGCCTGTCGGAGAACCTGACCTGTGGCGAGATCGGCCCGCGCACCGTCTGGCACGCCGCCCTGCGCGCCGAGGCCGCGGGCGCCCATGGTGCCGAGCATTTCCGCAAGGAACTGGTCTGGCGCGAATTCGCCTGGCACCTGCTGTTCCACACCCCCCACATCGCCGAACGGAACTGGCGCGACGGCTGGGACAGCTTTCCCTGGCGGGGAGACAGCCCGGACGCCGAGGCCTGGCGCCGCGGCCTGACCGGAGAGCCGCTGGTCGATGCCGGGATGCGCGAGATGTATGTGACCGGCACGATGCACAACCGGGCGCGGATGGTGGTGGCGAGCTATCTCACCAAGCACCTGATGACGCACTGGAAGATCGGGCTTCACTGGTTCGCCGACTGCCTGACCGACTGGGACCCCGCCTCGAACGCAATGGGCTGGCAGTGGGTGGCGGGGTCGGGGCCGGATGCGGCGCCCTATTTCCGCATCTTCAACCCCGCGACCCAGGCCGAAACGCACGACCCCGACGCCGCCTACCGCCACCGCTGGGTGGCGGAACTGGCGCCGAAGCCGGGGCCGGACGCGCTGTCCTACTTCGCCGCCGTGCCGAAGGCCTGGGCGCTCGACCCCGCGCGGCCCTATCCGGCGCCGATCGTGTCGCTGGCCGAGGGGCGGGAGCGGGCGCTGGCGGCCTACGGGGCGCGAAACTCTTGAGTCCCGGGCGCGTATCGCAAAGATGACATGGCACAGACGACCGCCGACGCCGGACCGGCGCGGCAGCAACCCGGGGGAAGAATGACGGTCCTGACGACGACGAAGGGGCAGCGCGACCTGCCGCGCTACTTTGCCCGCGTCCACAGCTTTGCGGACATGACGCTGGAACACGGGCGGCTGGACATCGTCGCCCCCGACGGCCGCATCTTCCGCGCCGGCGGCCGCGGCCCCGGGCCGGTGGCAGAGCTGCGCATCCACCACCCCGACCTGCCCGCCCGCCTGCTGCGCGAAGGCGACCTCGGGTTCTCCGACGCCTACCTGGAAGGCTGGTGGTCCAGCCCCGACCTGCAGGCCTTCATGGACCTGATCCACGCCGACAACGACGGCCTCTACGACGGCTTTCCCGGCATCACGCTGGTGCGCACCTGGGAACGCCTGCGCCACTGGCTGCGGTCGAATTCCAAGGCGCAGGCACGCAAGAACATCGCGCATCACTACGACCTCGGGAACGAATTCTACGGCCTGTGGCTGGACGAGACGATGACCTATTCCTCGGCGCTGTTCCCCACCGGGCAGGAAAGCCTGGAGCGCGGGCAGATCCTGAAATACGCCTCGATGGTCGACCAGATGGGCGCGCGGCCGGGCGACCATGTGCTGGAAATCGGCTGCGGCTGGGGCGGCTTCGCCGAATATGCGGCCAGGGAACGCGGCCTGCGCGTCACCGGCCTGACGATCAGCCAGGCGCAGCTGGACTTCGCCCGCGCGCGCATCCAGCGTGCGGGCCTGTCCGACCGGGTCGAGCTCAAGCTCTGCGACTACCGCGACGAACGCGGCACCTACGACGGGATCGCCAGCATCGAGATGTTCGAGGCGGTGGGCGAGAAATACTGGCCGACCTATTTCGATGTGGTGAAGGCGCGGCTCAAGCCCGGCGGCAATGCCACGCTGCAGATCATCACCCTGCAGGAAAAGCGGTGGGAGATCTACCGCCGCGGCGTGGACTTCATCCAGAAGCACATCTTCCCCGGCGGCATGCTGCCGTCCAAGTCGGCACTGAGGGCCGAGATCCAGCGCGCCGGGCTGGCGGTGCGGCACACGGTGGAATTCGGCGAAAGCTACAGCCAGACGCTCCGGCGCTGGCACGACACCTTCAATGCCCGCTGGGACGAGGTGGCAAAGCTTGGCTTCGACGACAGGTTCCGGCGGATGTGGAACTTTTACCTCACCTCTTGCGCGGGGTCCTTCAAGGGCCGAAACTGCGACGTGGTGCAGATCACCGTCACCCGCCCCGCCTGACCCGTTCATTGCCCCAACCCTCCGGCCCCGCGCATGCCCACCGCCGCCAAGCTTGTCGCCGCCGTGATGTTTGCCCTCGTGGGCTTCCTGTCGGCCGAGGCCTTCAAGCCGCAGATGCCGCCGGGCACGCAGTTCGGCTACTTCGTCCCGATCGTGGCCGCCATCGGCCTTGCCGTCGGCTGGCGCGTCATGGGGCGGCTGGCGGGCCAGGGCTACGGCGCCGCGGCGGGGTTCGGCCTGCGCACCTCGATCACCATCGTGTTCTGGGCGCTGCTGGTGTTCTCGATCTACCGCATGGTGCAGCTGGCGCTGTCGGCCATGCCCTATGCCGGTCCGATGGAGGCCGTCGTGGGCATCTTCGACGAGGCGATGAAGTACGGCCGCCTTCTCTGGGCGCGCGACCTGCTGATCACGCTGGCCGCGGGCGGCATCGTCGGCGGGATGGCGACCGAATGGGCCTCGCGGCGCTGGAAGTGACGGACCTGCCCGATTTCTACTACGGCACCCTGTGCCACGCCCCCCTGCGCGCCGCGGTGCTGGGGCGCGAGACGGATGCCGTGCCTGCACGGCTCGCCGGCCGGGCCGTGCACTGGGCCGAAGGACGCGACTTCCCCGTGATCCTGCCCCGCCCGGGAGCGGTGGCCGAGGGCGTGCTGGTCGCTGGCCTGACGGACGGGGACCGCGCGCGGCTGGATTTCCACGAGGCGGGCTTTGCTACCGACGTGGAGCAGGTGACGGTTGCCACCGACGCAGGCCCCTCCGCCGCGCGGCTCCTTGTTCCGCAGGCGGGGCGCTGGACGCCCGGCGCGCCCTGGCGCCTGGCGGACTGGGCGGCGCGCTGGGGCGACATCGCGACGGCGGCGGCCGAGGACGTGATGGCGCTGATGGGCCGCGCCGACGCCGCGGCCGTCGGCCGCCGACGCCAGGCCATGCTGGTGCGCGCCGCCACGCGCCTGCGCGCGCAGGCGGAACCCGCTCCCACCGCCCGCCGCCACCGCGCCGCGCCGGACGATGTGCGCCTGCTGGACCGCCGCCAGCCCTATGCCGCCTTCTTCGCGGTCGAGGAATACGACCTGACCCACCGCCGGTTCGACGGCAGCATGGCCGACCCCGTCAGCCGTGCCGTCTTCATCTCGGGCGACGCCGTCACCGTGCTGCCCTATGACCCCGCGCGCGACCGTGTCCTGCTGATCGAACAGATCCGCATCGGCCCCCTGGGCCGCGGCGACCCGCAGCCATGGCAATTGGAGGCCATCGCCGGGCGCATCGACCCCGGCGAGACGCCGGAGCAGGCCGCCCGGCGCGAGGCGCAGGAAGAGGCGGGGATCACGCTCGGCCCCTTCCGCCACGTCGCGGCCTACTACCCCTCGCCCGGCGCCAAGGCGGAGTGGCTGACGAGCTACGTCGCCCTGACCGACCTGCCCGACGGCATCGCGGGCCCCGGCGGCAAGCCCGAGGAGGCCGAGGACATCCGCGGCCACCTGCTGGCCTGGGACGAGGTGGAGGCGCTGGTCGCCTCGGGCGAGATCAACAACGCGCCGCTGCTGGTCACGCTGCTGTGGCTGCGCCACGAACGGCCGCGGCTGCGCGGCTGACGCAAGCGGACCCCGCGGCAAGGCGGGGCGCCCCCCATCCTCTCCCTCCCCCACGAGGGGGGGAGGGAAGCGCCCTCGTTCAGGTCGTGGGCACGATCCAGTCCGGCACGATGCCCGAGGCGGCGATGAAGGATCCGGCCGCACGGCCCGCGAACAGCCCGTGATCGGTGACCAGAACCGTCCGGCACCCCGCCGCGGCCCCGCCCAGCACATCCGTGTGCAGCGTGTCGCCCACCATCGCCAGCCGCCCGGGCGGCAGGCCGGTGCGGGCGATGGCCTGGGTGAAGGCATCGGCAAAGGGCTTGCCGAACCAGTGGACGGGCACCTCCAGCGCATCCAGCAGGTCATGCCCGAACAGCCCCGGCTCCGCCGTCAGGCCGCCCTCGCGCGGGGCCACGAGGTCGGGGTTGGCGATCACCAGCGGCCGCGGGCGGCGCGCCAGCGCCGCGACCAGCCGCGCCTGCCATGCGGGTGTCCAGCGCGCGGCGGACAAAAACAGGATGGCGTCCGCCCCGTCCAGCGCCGAAGGCGCGGCAAAGGCATCGACCAGCCTTGCGGGCATGTCGGCGAAACAGTCGCCCTCGGCCCCCAGCGCCGCCCAGGTGGCGCCCGGCGCGATGCGCTCCAGCGCCGCGGCCGCCACATCGCGCGAGGCGATGACCTCATCGGCGGCGAAATCGAAGCCCAGCCGGTGATACTTGGCCAGCAGCTGCGCCCGCGTGTAGCTGGCCGCATTCGTCAGCACCACCAGCCGCTTGCCCCGCGCCCGCAGCCCTGCCATCCGCGCCACGGCGCCGGGGATCGGCGTCTCGCCCACGTTCAGCACGCCGAAGGCGTCGAGCAGGAAGCCGTCCACCTCGTCCGCCACCTCGCCCAGATGCGCAGCAGTGCGGGACGCCGCAGGGCAGCGCGCCAACGGCAGGCGGGGGCGGATCGCCTCGTAGCGGGCAAAGGCGGTGGCGGCGTCGGTCACCACCGCGGCGGCGTCAGACACTCGTGAACCCGCCTTCCACCATCAGGAGCGCCCCGTTGACCATGTCCGAGGCGGAGGACGCCAGATACAGCGCCGCATCCGCCACCTCGACCGGCTCGGCGAAGCGGCGGGCGGGGGTTGCGTTGCGGAAGGGGTCGCCCTTGGCCGGGTCGCCCCAGACCTTGCGGCCCATCGGCGTCATCACCACGGTGGGGCAGATCGCGTTGACCTGGATGTTGTGCCGCGCCCATTCGGCGCAAAGCGACTTGGTCAGCGCGTTCAGGCCGCCCTTGGAGGCCGCATAGGCGGCGTGGTCGTCCAGCGCGATCACCCCGGTCTGGCTGCTGATGTTGATGATCTTGCCCCTTCCTTGCGCGATCATCGCGGGCGCCAGTGTCCGCGCGGTCAGGAAGGGCGCGCGCAGGTTGACCGCCATCATGCGGTCCCAGTCCCCGGTCGAGACGTCCACCGCGGGCGCGACCTGGGCGATCCCGGCAGAGTTCACCAGGATGTCGATCGTGCCCCAGTCCGCCAGCGCCCGGTCGCAGGCGGCCACGGGGTCGGTCGGGCTTTCCATCTCGGCCACCAGCGTCAGGCAGCGGCGGCCATGGGCGCGCACCGCCGCCGCGGTGGCGGCAAGGTCGGCCGCATCGCGCCCCAGCGCCACGATGTCGGCCCCGGCCTCGGCCAGCACGGCGCAGATCTCGGCCCCGATGCCCTTGGAGGCGCCGGTGACCAGCGCCTTCTTGCCGGCCAGGGAGAATCGGTCCTGCCAGCCCATCGCCTACTCCAGGTTCGTATGCCGCGCGCGCATGGCCTGCGGGTCGATGCGAAGGCGGTCGCGCAGGGCGAGGATCAGAAGCTCGAAAGCCAGGTACTGCGCGCCCTCGAACAGAGAGCCCATCGGCAGGACCGAGACCGCGCCACCCCGGTCGTCGGCCATCGTCTGCGCCGGGATCACCAGCACCCGGTCGGCGGCCCGCGGTGCCGTCCCGCCGGGCTGCGCGGTGACGCAGGCGATGCGGGCGCCGTCACGGCGGGCCACGCCGATCAGCCCGTCCACGGTAGAAAACCCGCCCGGGCCCGCCGACACCAGCAGCAGGTCGCCCGCACCCAACGGCGGGCAGGACATGTCGCCCACCATATGCGCATCGAGGCCCGCATGATACAGCCGCATCGCCAGGGCCCGCATCATCAGCCCCTCGCGCCCGACGCCATGGCAGGCGATGCGGGCTGCGGTGGCGATCTCCTCCACCAGCCCGTCGAGCGCGGCGGGGTCGATCGCCGCCACCGCGTCACGGATTTCCCCGGCCGCGCGCGCGGCAAGATCGGCCAGGGTCATGTTCCCACCCTGCGTTGCATCGCCGTCGGCAGCACGGCGGCGGAAGCCTGGTCCAGCAGGCCGCAATCGTCCAGCAGGTCCAGCACGGTATAGCGGCTGCGCAGGAAACGCGCCTTGACCACGGTGGCCTGCAAGTCCTGCGGCGTCAGCCCGATGTCGCCAGGGTGCACCGGCGCACCGGCGCGCGAAAGATGGTCGGCCATGCGCGCCGCGGTCCACAGCCGCGCCCGCAGCCGCGCCCGCAGGTCGGGCCAGAGGCCCGCCAGCCGCGCGATCCGGTCGGCCAGTGCAGCGCCCTCGACATGCTTGGCCCGCGTCTCGGCCAGCGCGCGGTCGGCGATGTCGGCCTGGGGAAAGGCGGCACGGATCTCGGCCTCCCGGGCCGCCATGTCCGCGGCCTGTGCCGCGCGGCGGTGCGGGTCGAGCCGCGACAGGTCCTGCGCCAGCAGCCAGTCGAACAGCCTCAGCGCCGCCATCGTGCCGACCGCCACGCAGGCGCCGTGGCTGACGCGCTCGCCCCCGTGGTGCAGGTCGTCCATTTCCCACAGATGCGCGATCTGGTGGTCGGCGCCGCTGGCGGGGCGCGAGGAGCCGTGCGCCTCCATCGCCAGGCCCACGACGGTCAGGCCCAGGAACAGCCCCTCCACCGCCGCCGGGTCGCCCGCGGCGATGCGGTCGGGCTGCGACAGCCAGCCCGCCAGCCCGTCCTGCACCATGGGCCAGGCCACACCGTCGATGGCCTCGATCCCCAGCGCGTCCGCGATCATCCAGTCGCCGCCCGCAGGCACCTTGCCCGCAAGGTCGCCATAGCCCCAGCCGGTCATCTCGCGCGGGGCGGCGGCGATCACGTCCAGGTCGGCCAGCAGCACCTTTGCGGGACGGCAGGGGATGGTCTTCTTGAACCCCCTCACCGACAACGGCGCCCCGGCCGAGGTATAGCCGTCCATGCTGGCCGCCGTCGCCACGCACAGGTAGGCGCGGTCCAGCCCGAAGGCTGCGTGCTTGACCACATCGTTCATCACGCCCGACCCGATGGCGACCGGCGTCTCGCCCGGGGCCAGCGCGGCAGCCAGGCTGACGGCCAGGTCGACCGTGGGCTTGGGGCGGGGGCGGGCGGGGATGACGCGGCGGCGCGTGGCGATGCCCGCGGCGTTCAGCGCGCCCTCGACCGCCGCACCGGCGGCGGCCCAGCCACGCTCATCCGCGAACAGGCAGGCGGGTCCGGCGAAATGGCGTGCATAGAGCGCCCCGGCCTGACCCAGCACGCCGCGGCCGATGCGCACCTCGGCCACCTGCGCCGACCGGGCGACGGCGCGGCCGATCAGGTCCGGCCCGCTCATGCCGAAGGCTCCGACGCCAGCGACCCGGGCCCCGGCACCCGGCCCGGCGTGTCGAAATGGGGCTGGCGGTGCGCGGGCAGGTCGAGGCCCACCGGATCGCCGTGGTCCGGCCGCGTGTCGCCCTCGGTCCGGTCCGCCATCGCCGTGCCGCCGTCCGGCGTCACGCCAGGGCAGGCATCACCCCCCGGCGTTTCCCGCAGGGTGATCCGCGCGCGGACCCGCCCCTGCCCCGCCCGGCGCGGGCCGACTTGTTCCGGCCGCGGCACGCGCGCGGCGTCCGCGATGCGGCGGATCCGGCCACCCGGGGCGAAGCTGCTGACCTTCATGCCGAAGTCCATGTTTTCCCGCACCGTCATGCGGGGATGGAGCGCACAGGACCGGACCACCATGGCGACATCGCGGTCGCAGGGTGCCAGCCACGTCGCGTCGCGCCCGCCGATGGCGATCGTGCCGCCGGACACCTCCAGCGCCGCGAACGACCGCAGCAGCGCGGACCTGCCGCCGCCGGACGGGCCGACGAAGACGCAGACCTCGCGATGCCGAACGCGACGCGCCCGCGCCGCGCCGCGGTGCTTGCTGACCCCCGTCAACCCTGCCTCGGCCATCCGCCCCCGATTTTTCCGCCGGCAGTCTTCAGGTCGATCCGCCGCCCGTCCGATACCTTCATCCGCACACCGTTACAGATGGACGTCAGCTCCGCAACGGCAGACCCCCGGGGGCGGATCGAGTTGGGCGGATACCCCCGATGCCCACGCGCGTCTCACGGCGAACGCGTGCCGCCTTCGCCGGCCCCGCGGTGCCGGCGCTGCTGGCGGTGGGGATCGTGCCGCCGGCCGTCGCGCTGTGGAAAAGCCTGCACCACAGCCACCTGACAAGGCTGGCGCAGAGCCGCTTCGCGGGCTTGAAGAACGACCGGAACGTGCTGACCGACCCGGTGTTCTGGCAGGCCATCGGGCGCACGGCGCTGCTGTGTCTCGCCGCCGTGATGGCCACCTCGACGCTGATCGTGGTTCCGGTCTTGATCTTCGCGCTTGCGGCCGCGAAGCATCGGATCCGGGCGCTCACCATGGGGGCCGTGAAACAGGAACCCGATGCCGCGCGCGCCGGAACTGCCGCAGATCGACACGGAAGAGCGGTTCCCCGCGCAGGTCGCCTGGGCCGATGATGTCGAGGGGCTGACGCAGGAACAGGTGGCGGGCAAGCCGGGCGCGACGCGGCTGCGGGTGAACAAGGCCCTGTCGGACGCGCGCGACCGCGGGCCGGTGCGCTTCGGCTTCAGCACCGCCTATGCCGCCTGCGCCGCGCCCGGGGCCGCGCTCTGCGCCCGCCGGGGCCTGCGGCAGGCCCCTGTCGCACCCGCGCCGGTCGACGACCGCGACGTGCAGACGGCGACCGGCGCGGCACTGGGCCACCTTCTGGCCGAGGTGCTGGCCGACCCCGCCCTGCGCCTGTCCGGCATGTCCCGGGGCGGCACCTTGAACGTCGCGACCCGCTTGGTCGGCGCGCCGGACCGGCCCGACCTCGAGGTGACGAGCGTCAGGGGCGGTCTGGCCGAGGGGTCGGACCTCAATTCCCTCGAGATCACCACGCGGCTGGCGGACCTGACGGGCGCGCGGCATTGCTGCTTCACCGCGCCGGTCTCCGCAGGCAGCCGCGAGACGATCATGGGGCCGGACGTCTTCCGCGACGTGATCGCGCGGCTGCGCAGGGTGGACGCCATCGCCATCGCCGCGGGCGACCTGTCGCGGCGCAGCCTGCCGTTGCAGGTGGGCCAGCCGCGCGATGTCTCGGCGCGGGAGCGCATCGCACCGGGCGGGGTGGGCGACATCCCGGGCACCGTGATCGACGCCGAAGGCGGCGCGCCGGCGCATCCGCCGGACGCGCGGGTGATCGGCACCGGGCTTGATTACCCGGGCCCGATCGCCGACGTGATCCTGGCCGCGGGCGGCCTGCACAAGGTGCCGGTCGTCCGCGCCGCCCTGCGCCGGGGCGTGGTCAAGACG